>JAEZCG010000195.1 GCA_023430065.1 Pseudomonadota bacterium
CCCAGCGCTATGCGCGCGCGCCGGGCGGGCGCGCGAGCCGGGTCACCAGGGGACCGTCCTTCCAGTTCGCCATCTCGTCGAGATAGGCCTCGACGGCCGACAGATCGGCGAACCGATGCAGGCGTTCGGCATTCGCGCGCAGCTCTGCGGCGGTCTGCGGTCCGCGCAGCACCAGCACCGCCAGCAGCGCGGCGGTACCGTCGCCGACGCCCAGACACTTCTGCAGGTTGTGCGCAAAGCGCAGTACGCGCCCCGATGCGCCGTAGGACTCCAGGACGAGCGACCGGGCCTTGAGCGAGTCCAGGGCGTGCTGGACCGCCGATTCGGCAACGTCCATGACGGGATGCCGGCTGGTCTTCTGGTTGCAGCCCGCGAGCAGGGCGTTGACCGTGAGCGGATAGACATCCGGCGTGGTGCGTTGCTTCTCGAAGAGCACGCCGAGCACGCGTGCCTCGAGGGGCGATAGGACCTGCATGGCGATGACTCGTGGCGTCGGGATGAGGAACGCAAGGGTATCAGCCTAGCATCTCAGGCCGGCGGGCACGATCCAGCGCTCGAGTGCGTCGAACAGCCACTGCACGACCAGCGCGAGGACTGCCGCAGGAATGGCACCGCTCAACAGGAGCGCGTGATCGTTGAGCGCGAGGCCGGTGACGATCCGCTCCCCGTAGCCGCCGGCACCGACGAATGCGGCGATGGTGGCGGTGCCCACGTTGATCACGGCGGATGTCTTCACGCCCGCGAGGATTGCCGCCGAGACGAGCGGCAACTCGACCAGCCGCAGGCGAGCCGCGGCACTCAGGCCCAGCGCCCGCGCCGACTCGAGCACGCCGGGCGCGATGCCGGTCAGCCCGGCGTGCACGTTGCGCACGATGGGCAGCAGCGAGTACAGAAACAGTGCCACCAGTGCGGGCGCGGTCCCGATCCGGCCAAGCAGCGGGATGAGCAGCGCCAGCAGCGCGAGCGAAGGAATCGTCTGGGCGATGCCGACCGCCGAGAGAATAATCTGTCCCGGGCCCGGCTGGCGCGCCGCCCACACGCCCAGCGGAATACCCACTGCCACGGCCGCCGCCAGGGACGCGAACACCAGGAACAGGTGCTGGTGCGTGAGCCGCCAGCTGTCCGGCCCGAACAGCTTGTCCAGAAACCCCGGCGGGACCGCCTTCCCCTCTCCGGCACGGCCGAGAAATCCGGCCGCCACCTCCTCGAACGTCTTCCCTTCCAGTTCGGCACGCGCATTCATCGCGATCATCCGATCCGGACCGATGACACCCTCCAGCTGTTGCAGCGCCGCCCATGCCTTGGGAAAGCGCTCGGGGAGATCGAGCCGGTATACGAGAACCGCATCGTATTCGGGGAAGTAGCGTCGGTCGTCCTGGAGCACACGCAATGCGTAGCGCGCGATCTTGGCGTCGGTGGCATAGATGTCCATCACGTCGATCTGACGCTGCGCGATCGCCTCGTAAGCGAGGCCGTGATCCAGTCCACGAGCCTGCTGCGGCAGTCCATAGGTCTGCCGCAGCCCGGGCCAGCCGTCGTTGCGCTCGAGGAACTCGTGCCCCAGCCCGAGCCTGAGTCCCGGGTGATTCGCCAGGTCCCCGATGTTGCGGATCCCGAGCCGCGCGGCCTCGCTATCGAGCAGCGCAAGGGCGTAGGTATTGTTGAAGCCGAACTTTACCGCCGCGCCGAGCCCGAACCGGCGCAAGCCGCGGTTGAGCGTGTCGAGGTCGGTTGCCTCGATGCCGAGCAGCTGGCGCGCGATGGTGCCCGTATAGTCGGGATACACATCGATACTGCCCGCCTTGAGTGCCTCGAACACGATCGCCGTGTTGCCCATGCCCTGCCGGTGCTGCGCGGAGGTGCCGGCCGCGCGCGCCGTCTGCGCGACGATCTCGCCGAGGATATAGGACTCGGTGAAGCGCTTCGACCCGACCGTGAGCGTGTCCGCCGCGGCCGAGTGCACCATCAGCAGGGCGCAGGCGAGCAATCCGCACAGCGCCTTCACGTAGCCGCCAGGCGCGGATCGGCACGCTGTGCGCGCACGAACTCCGTCACGAAGGGGTCGGC
Organism: Pseudomonadota bacterium; assembly: GCA_023430065.1. Taxonomy (GTDB): domain Bacteria; phylum Pseudomonadota; class Gammaproteobacteria; order Burkholderiales; family SHXO01; genus SHXO01. Next base: position 2,068 of record JAEZCG010000195.1, read on the forward strand.
AGGACGGACCAGCAGATCCTCCAGGCTGCCTCGCTGGGCGACGCGACCGTCGCGCATCAGCACGATGTCGTGCGCGAAATGCGCCGCCTCGTGCATGTCGTGGGTGACGAGCACGACCGTCTTGCGCAATTTGTCGAAGACCTCGAGCAGATCGGTCTGGAGCCCGTGGCGGATCATCGGGTCGAGTGCGCCCAGCGGCTCGTCCATCAGCAGCACCGGCGGATCCAACATGAGCGCGCGCATCAGCGCCACGCGCTGGCGCTGCCCGCCCGACAGGCTGCTCGGGTAGCGCTCCAGCATGTCGTTCGAGATCTGGACGAGGCCGGCGAGCGACGCCACCCGCTCGTCGATCTCGCGTCTCGCAAGGCCGAGATGGCGTGCCAGGAGCGTGACGTTGCGCCGGGCGCTCAGGTGCGGGAACAGCCCTCCCGACTGAATCACGTAGCCGATGCGGTGACGCAACACTTCGGCCGTGTGGGGGGTCATCGGCTCGCCGGCGAAGGTGACCGTACCGCTGTCCGGCTCGGCGAGTCCGAGCAGCAGCCGCAGCAGGGTCGTCTTGCCGCAACCGCTGGGTCCGATGACGACCGTGGTCCGGCCTTCGTGGAACGTCAGCGTGGTCGGCTGCAGCACGATGCGGCCGTGGATGGACTTCGAGACGTTTGCGAGTGCCAGCATGACGATGTCTTTTCCGCACGGAAGCCGCCGCGCGACGGCTGACCGGGACGACCCGGCGACAGCCGATCACGCAGGCATGGAGGTCAGACCTCCAGCCACTCCTTCCTGACCTGCTCGGTGGCCATCAGGTCGTCGGGTGTGCCCTCGAACACGATGTGGCCATGTCCCATGACGTACAGACGCTGGCAGATCTTCAGGGCGATGGTCAGCTTCTGCTCCACCAGCAGAATGGACAACCCGCGGTTCTTCATCTCGTCGAACAGCCGGGCGACCAGTTCCACGATCTTCGGCGCCAGGCCCTCCGTGGGCTCGTCGATCATCACCAGGTCGGGATCGCCCATCAGCGTCCGGCACAGTGTGAGCATCTGCTGTTCTCCGCCGGACATGACGCCGGCCGGCGCCTCCGCGCGCTCGCGCAGGACCGGGAACAGCCGGAACATGTCCTCCATGCTCCAGCGTCCCTTCTGGCCGGCGCTCTTCATCCCCAGGAGCAGGTTCTGCCGCACCGTGAGCGACGGGAAGATGTCGCGGCTCTCCGGCACGTAGCCCAGTCCGCGACGCGCCACCTTGTAGGCGTCCAGGCTGCCGATCTCGCTGCCCTTGAATCGCACCGACCCGGTCTTGTCCACCTGGCCCATGATCGCCTTGATGGTGGTCGACCGCCCCGCGCCGTTGCGTCCGAGCAGCGACACGATCTCTCCGGCGTTCACGCGCATGTTCACGCCGTGCAGGATGTGGCTCTTGCCGTAGTAGGCGTGGAGGTCGGAGACTTCGAGCATGGTCGGGGCAACCCCTCTCACCGCAAAGAGCGCAAAGGCCGCAAAGTCAAGACGCTCGCTTTGACCGCCAAGTGGGCATGCGCGGTCGACCGACCCTCGTGCTTTCCTTTGCGCGCTCTGCGCTGAAATCGAACTTCTCGACTCATTCCGCAACTGCTCCCAGATAGGCTTCCTGCACCGCGGGATTCGCGCGGATCTCCGTCGGTGTACCGGTGGCCAGGACCTTGCCGTACACCAGGACGGAGATGCGGTCGGCGAGGCCGAACACCACGCCCATGTCGTGCTCCACCATCACCAGCGTCTTGCCCTGCGTCACGGTGCGGATCAGTTCCACCGCCTCAGCCGTCTCGCTGTGGCTCATTCCGGCGGTCGGCTCGTCGAGCAGGATCACGCTTGCACCGCCGGCGATGGTGATACCGATCTCCAGCGCACGCTGCTCGGCGTAGGACAGCACGCCGGCCAGGCGGTCGCGGCGGCGCGCCAGGCCGATCCGTTCGACGATGTCCTGCGCGGACTCCTGCACCCGGTGCAGCGAACCGACGCGATGCCAGAAGGAGTAGCGATATCCCATCGACCACAGCAGCGCGCAGCGCACGTTCTCGAACACCGATAGCCTGGGGAAGATGTTGGTGATCTGGAAGCTGCGCGCGAGTCCGCGCCGGTTGATGGCGTCGGGCGCTGCATTCGTCACGTCCTGCCCGCCCAGAAGAATGCTGCCCGAGCTCACCGGAAAGCGCCCGCTGATCAGGTTGAACAGCGTGGATTTGCCAGCACCGTTCGGACCGATCACCGCATGACGCTCGCCCTCGCCGATGGCGAGATTCACACCATTGATGATCTGCGTGCGCCCGAAGGCCTTGCGCACCTCGCGAAGCTCGAGGGCCATGTTCATGCCGCGTCCCTCGCCTGGAGCTCGGCGTGCACCCGCGACCAGGCATCGCGGATGATGCGCAGCGTGAGCACGAATAGCACCAGACCGCCGAGAAACACCCCGCCGGCCACCAGCCACGGCTGGAGCGCGCCGACGTCGATCGGGACGCCGAACAGGGCGAACTCGCCGCCGAGGTGCGCGCCCTGTTCGAGGTGGTAGAGCATCTCGACCAGGGCGACGAATCCGACCAGCATCAGCGCCAGACACGCCCCGGAGATCAGATAGCCTGGAACGAGCCGCGTGAACAGGCCGTGACGCAGCGCTCCGCCGTGGACGGTGAAGAGGCTGGCGATGCCGCCGGGTGCGAACAGGACCATCATCACGAAGAACAGCCCGAAGTAGAGCAGCCAGGCCTTGGTGTACGCCGACAGCGCGGACTGTAGAAACGTCACCAGGACCGCACCGATCACCGGTCCGAAGAAGTGACCGACGCCGCCGACGAATGCCATGAACAGCACATTGCCCGAGGCCATCAGCCCCAGCGTCTCCGCGGTGACGATCTCGTAGTTGATGGTGGCCAGACCCCCGGCGATGCCGGCGAAGAACGAGGCCAGGCAGAACATCCCGTAGCGCACACGCGTGGGGTTGTAGCCCACGAAGCGCACGCGCTCGGCGTTGTCGCGCACGGCGTTCGCCATCCTGCCCAACGGCGTCTGCGTCAGCGCGAACATCGCGATCATGCAGGCGAGGCACCAGCCGGCGATCAGGTAGTACACCTCGATCTGCGGACCATAGCTGATGCCCATCACCGGATCGTCCACCACGCGGTTGGTGGTGATGCCGCCCTCGCCGCCGAAGAATCCCGGGAACATGAGTGCAGAGGCGGCCACCATCTCGGCGATGCCCAGGGAAATCATGGCGAACGGCGTTCCGGAGCGCTTGGTCGTGACGTAGCCGAAGACGATCCCGAAGGCGAGTCCCGCGAATCCACCGACCAGGGGAACCATGGTGACAGGCAGGCCGAGTTCGCCGGCCCCGATCCGATTGAGTGTGTGGGCGCAGACGAAGGAGCCGAGGCCGAAATACACCGCATGGCCGAACGAAAGCATGCCGGTCTGGCCGAGCAGCATGTTGTAGGACAGCGCGAAGATCACCGCGATGCCCATCTGGCTGAGCATCGACAGGGCGAAACTCTGCTCGAACAGCAGGGGCAGCCCGATCAGAACCGCCGCCACGGTCGTCCACAAGAGCAGTTGCCGGCCGAGCGCGAAGCGTGTGTCGGGCACGGCCGGAGGCAAGACCTTCACGCTCGGCGGCGGCGTCTTCATGTCAGGTCTCGCGCGTGCCGAGCAGGCCCATGGGGCGGAAGATCAGCATCAGCACCATCAGCAGATACGGCAGCACCGGCGCCGTCTGGGCGATGCTCAGCGAGAGCACGTCGTACCAGCCGGAGCTCCGGTCGAGCTCGACGCCGAACGACTGGAGCAGGCCGGCGAGGGAATGGTCGAGGGCAACGGAGAAGGTCTGCACCGCACCGAAGAACAACGACGCGATGAACGCACCCGCAAGCGAGCCCATGCCGCCGAAGACCACCACCACGAAGACGATACTGCCCACCGCCGCCGCCATGCCGGGCTCGGTCACGAACTGGTTGCCGCCGATGACCCCTGCCAGACCCGCCAGGGCACAACCCCCGCCGAATACCAGCATGAACACACGCGGCACGTTGTGGCCCAATGCCTCGACCATGTGCGGATGGCTGAGTGAAGCCTGGATGATCAGACCGATGCGCGTGCGGGTGAGCAGCAGGTACAGGCCGAGCAACATCGCGATCGACACGCCCATCATGAACACGCGATAGGCCGGATAGCTGGTGGTGAAGATGGTGAACGCGCTGAAGTCGAGCGCTGCGGGGATCCGGTAGTCCACCGGCGCGCGTCCCCAGATGAGATGGACGACTTCCTCGATCAGGTAGAACAGACCGAACGTGAACAGCAGTTCGGCGACGTGTCCGTATCGGTGGACGGTGCGCAGGCCCCACCGTTCGGTGAAGGCGCCGAGCACACCGACCAGCAACGGCGCGATCACCAGGGCAGGCCAGAAGCCGACGTGATTCGAGAGCTGATAGGCGAAGTAAGCGCCCAGCATGTAGAAGCTGGCGTGCGCGAAGTTGAGCACGCCCATCATGCTGAAGATGAGCGTCAGACCGCTGGAAAGCATGAACAGCAGCAGTCCGTACGACAGACTGTTCAACAGCTGAACGACGAAGAATTCCATTGACACGATGCCGGTCGAGGCCCGTGCGTGCGCACCCCGATCCTTCTCCTCCCGCGCGAAGGACGCCGCGCGCAGCGGCCGATTCTAACGGAAAGGGCGTGGCGGGAGAAACCTCCCCGGCGTAATCGCATTCGCGGTGTCATCCCGATCCTCAGTGTCATCCCGATCCTCGGTGTCATCCCGAGCCAGGGGCGAGGGATCCTCGCTTTGCCGCGTGCACGGCGAGGATGTCTCGCTGCGCTCGACATGACACCGCTGGAGGTCCACGACCCGCCTTTCCGACATGGCCCAGCCTGCCTCCTGGCGCGGCGCATCCTCCCTCTCGGTGTCACCCCGAGCCAAGGGCGAGGGATCCGCGCTTTGCCGCGTGCACGGCGAGGATGTCTCGCCGCGCTCGACATGACACCGCTGGAGGTCCACGTCCCGCCTTTCCGACATGGCCCGGCCTGCCTCCTTCCGCGGCGCATCCTCGGCCGCGGGGTCACGCGGAGCCGGAGTCTGGAGACCCGGCTTCCCGAGCGCGGGCGCGATTGCCGCTAGAATCCTTGCCGCGCCGCCACTACACCGCCCGGAGTCCCGCCATGCACGGCCTGATGATGAACATGCCCCTGATGATCTCCTCGCTCATCCGCCACGCGGATCGCTATCACGGAGACACGGAAATCGTCTCGAGGCTGGTCGAGGGCGGCGTCCACCGCTACACATACCGGGATGCGCACCGCCGTTCCAGGCAACTGGCCAACGCGCTCGCCTCACTCGGCGTGAGGGCCTCGGATCGCATCGGCACGCTTGCCTGGAACGGCTTCCGGCACTTCGAGATCTACTATGCGACCTCCGGCAGCGGGGCGGTCTGCCACACCGTGAACCCGCGCCTGTTCCCGGAGCAGATCGTCTACATCATCAACCACGCGCAGGATCAGTATCTCTTCTTCGACCTGTCCTTCCTGAAGCTGGTCGAGGCGATCGCGCCGCAGTGCAAGGGCGTGCGCGGCTGGGTAGCGATGACCGACCGGGCGCACATGCCGCAAGGCAGCACGCTCGACCTGCTTTGCTACGAGGATCTCGTCAACGCCCACTCGGACGACTATGCCTGGCCCGAATTCGACGAGACCGCCGCCTCGTCGCTGTGCTACACCTCCGGCACCACGGGCAATCCGAAGGGCGTGCTGTACTCGCACCGTTCCACCCTGCTGCATGCCTACGCTGCATGCATGCCCGACACCATCAACCTGTCCGCACGCGATGTGGTGATGCCGGTGGTGCCGATGTTCCACGCCAATGCCTGGAGTCTGCCCTACGCCTGCCCCCTGGCCGGCTGCAAGATCGTGTTTCCCGGTGCAGCGCTCGACGGGGCGAGTGTCTACGAGTTGTTCGAGAGCGAGAAGGTGACCATGTCGGCGGGCGTGCCCACCGTGTGGCTCGGGCTGCTGCAACACATGCAGCAGAACAAGCTCGCGTTCAGCACCTTCAAGCGCACGGTCATCGGCGGATCGGCCTGCCCGCCGGCAATGATTCGCACGTTCCAGGAAGTCTACGGTGTCGAGGTGCTGCACGCCTGGGGCATGACCGAGTTGTCGCCGCTGGGCACGATGTGCTCGTTCAAGACCAGGCACCTGGGACTCGACCAGGAGGCCAGGTATGCCCTCCAGGCGAAGCAGGGGCGCGCGGTCTTCGGGATCGACATGAGGATCGTGGACGATGCAGGCAAGGAATTGCCATGGGACGGCAAGGCGTTCGGCGATCTGCTGGTGCGCGGCCTCTGGGTCACGGCCGAGTACCTCAAGGGCGAAGGCGGCAATCCGCTGCGCGAGGACGAGTACGGACGGAAGTGGTTCCCCACCGGAGACGTGGCCACCATCGACCCGGATGGCTTCATGCAGATCACCGATCGCTCCAAGGACGTCATCAAATCCGGCGGGGAGTGGATCAGTTCGATCGACCTGGAGAACACCGCGGTCGCGCATCCGGACGTCAAGGAAGCCGCGGTGATCGGCGTGGCGCACCCCAAGTGGGACGAGCGCCCGCTGCTCATCGTGGTGAAGAAGCCCGGTGCGACGCTCACGCGCGATGAGCTGCTCGACTTCTTCAAGGGCAAGGTCGCCAAGTGGTGGATGCCCGACGACGTGGTCTTCGTCGACGACCTGCCGCACACTGCGACCGGCAAGCTGCTCAAGACCAAACTGCGCGACGACTACAAGGACTACAAGCTGCCGGGCGCGTGACGCGGGCCCGAGGGCCGCACCCGGCGGCCTTCGGCCGGCGTGTCAGGCGGCAGCCGCCTCGACCGTCTGCGCGCCTTCGTAGACGAAGGCGTTGAAGTTGATGTTCACGCGCGGTCCCTGCGTCTTGGGCGTGTTGCCCGCGTGCAGCAGCGCCCCGTCGAACACGACCAGCCTGCCCTTCTTCGGCGTCACCCGCGTCTTCACCGTCAGCGCGCCCTTGTGGCCATAGCGCTGGTCGAAGATCAGCGTGTCGCCGGTGCTGTCGTTGACGTAGTAGATCGCGGTCATCAGCGGCTCCTTGATCTCGGTGAAGTCGACGTGCGGCATCCCGTGTGCGTCGGGGTTCTTCAGATCAGCGTACACGCCCAGATTCATCTTGATCCGGATGAGCTGCTTGATCGTGTAAGGAATGGCGGTGATGACCGGCAGGAGGATGGGGAACAGCTGCGACACCGGCTGCTTGGTGTCGAAGATCAGGTGGGTGAACTGCGGCGCATCGACGGAGTTGGATGTCACCGGAAACAGTTGCGAGCTCCCGGCGCCGAAGGTGGCTCCGCCGCTCCGGCACCAGTTGATCTTGTCTCCCAGCGCGATGCTCTCCAGCATGTCTTGCACGACTTTCGGTACGGCCTGGTCGATGACGATGACCTCTTTCATCGATCTCCTCTCGCCATTGTATTTTTCGTCGCGTGTCCGATGGCCGCGCCGCGCCTGCGCACGATACGCATTTCGGACGATTCAGATCGGCATTCCTGGATGTGGAGCTCGTTCGATAACCCTCCGAGATCTGCTCAACGCATGGCGATTTCTTTGCGCAATGCAGCAACGTGAAACGGTCAGTCCAAGCTCGAACCCGCTTCCCGTCATGCACCTCGCATTCGCTTACGGCGCCGCTATCTAACCACAAGCGCTGCGGCAAGTCACTACCTGTCCGGTGACTGGACATACAGCACCGGGGCGAGGGCGAAGCCGGCTAGGACCGGCCGCCTGACGCCAGCGCGGCGAGCGTGCGCGGATCGCGCGCCCCGGCGAAGAATCGCTCGAGCGCCTGGTCGAACAAGGCCTCGCCGGAGACGGCGTGAAACAGGGTCAGGCATGACCTGAACTTGAGCGCGTCGACTTCTCCGAGGATCTGCGCCGCGTCCCGGCAGGAGGTGGACAGCATCGCTGCGACACTTTCGCGCAGCCTCGGCCCGAGCACGCGATGCGCGAGGTACGCCGTCGCCTCTTCCGCGCCGGAGACGCCATAGCGCCACGACAAGCTGCTCGACCCGAGGCCGCGCAGCTGCGGGAACACATACCACATCCAATGCGAGCGTTTGCGGCCGGCACGCAGCTCTGCGAGCGCAACCGGATAGGCACGGTCCTGCGCGGTCACGAAACGCGCGAGATCGAACGGATCGACACCGGGGCAGGCGGCCATGCCGACCGATGTGGACTTCAGCGGTTCCCGGTCTACGGCGGTGTCCCGCCGTGCGCGCGGGCGACCCGGTAGCGCAGGTCCTCGACGAAGCGCCTCCGGTCCCTGGGGGAAATCAGCACGAAGCGGCCGGCGCAGCTCACCTTCACCCGCCGCAGGGACAGCGCCGGGCCGGCCCAGAGACTGCGGCTCGGCTCTACGCCGATGATGTCGCGATAGGCGATGCGCTGCCGCACGACGCCCGCGCGCACGACCAGATGGGTATCGGTCAAGGTGTAGGTGCACGGCCACGACAGCGCCAGCACCACGACGAACACGCCGAGCACGATGGCGGCCGCAAGCAGGCTTTCATTCGGTGCGGTCGCGCGCAGCGACCAGGTTTGATAGAACCCGAGCGCGATCGAGCCGATCACCAGCCCGACCAGCCACGCGTCGATCCTGGACGGATACGTTGCTTCGTCGGTCATCGGTCGGCGCCCCGGTTATCGGATGACTGGTTCGTACACGAGCGGAGACGTCGCGTCAACGGTGCGCGTCGCACAAGCATCCTACCCATCTTTGAAGATAGAGAATGCTTTTCTTCATGGTCGGTGAAGTGGTGAGAAATCAGGAATCTGTTTTCAGCTCATCAGGGGATAAACTCCGCACTGACGATTTCGGATTTCACACCATGGATACGCGCCGCGACGAGGTCCTCGCGACCTACCTGATCGAAACGCCCCATTCGCTCGAACATGCGGCAGCGATGATCGCTGGTGAACAATCCAGCGGCACCTTCGTCTCGGTACCCGGGGAGACGAACGAACTCAAGGAGCGATTCGGCGCTCAGGTGCGCCGGATCGATGCGCTCGATACGTCAGATACCCCCGGCCTGCCCGGCTCGAAGGCTCCGCGCGACCACACCAACGGCACCCGCTACCGGCGCGGGCGCGTCGTCATCGCCTTTCCGCTGCACAACTTCGGACCGTCCATCCCAAGCCTGCTCGCCACCGTCGCAGGCAACCTGTACGAACTGCAGGAACTGTCCGGCTGCCGACTCGAGCACCTCGAGCTGCCGCTCGCGTTCGGGCAGAAGTATCCCGGCCCTGGCTTCGGCATCGACGGCACGCGCCGCCTCGCCAACGTGCACGGCCGGCCGCTGATCGGGACCATCGTGAAGCCCTCCATCGGACTGGCCACCGAGGCACTGTCCGCCCTCGTGCGCGACCTGGCGCGCGCCGGCCTGGACTTCGTCAAGGACGACGAACTGCAGGCCGACCCGCTTTACGCGCCGTTCGAAGCGCGCGTGCGCGCGGTGATGCGCGAGATCGAGCGCGTGGCGGACGAGACCGGCAAGAAGACGATGTACGCGTTCAACATCAGCGGCGACGTCGATCACATGCTGCGCGCGCACGAACTGGTGAAGCGGCTCGGCGGCACCTGCGTGATGGTCAACGTCAACAGCGTCGGCTTCGCGGCGCTTGCACACGTGCGCCGCCACTGCGAACTGCCGATCCACGGTCATCGCGCCTTCTTCGGCGCGCTCTCCCGGCATCCGCTGCTGGGCATGGGATTCTCCGCATATCAGACGCTGTGCCGGGTGGCCGGCGTCGATCATCTGCACGTGGGCGGCTTCAACAGCAAGTTCTACGAGACCAACGAGCAGGTCGGTGCATCGATCGAGGCCTGTCTCGCACCGATGTTCGGCGACTACCGGGTGATGCCGGTACTGTCCTCCGCGCAGTGGGCCGCCACCGCATTGCCGATCTATGCGGCGACCAAGACGGTCGATATCGTGCACCTCGCCGGCGGCGGCATCCTCGCGCACCCGGGCGGCACCGCGGCGGGCGTGCGCAGCATGCAGCAGGGGTGGGAGGCAGCGCTGGCTGGCAGCCGGCTGGAAGACTACGCCAGGACACATCCCGAACTGGCTGCCGCCATCGAGAAATTCGGTGGACGTTCCTGATGGCCGCGGACCCCGCGCTCATGCTCGCCTTCTACGGCGACGACTTCACCGGCTCCACCGACGCGATGGAGGCGTTGGCTTTGTCCGGCCTGCGTACCGTGCTGTTCCTGGCCCCGCCCTCGGCCGCGTTCCTGCGCGAGCGCTTTCCCGATTTGCGCTGTGTCGGTGTGGCGGGAACCAGCCGTGCGATGACCCCCACGGAGATGGACGCGGAGCTGACGCCGCTTTTGCGCGAGCTGTGGCGCCTGGGCGCGCCGCTGCTGCACTACAAGGTCTGCTCGACATTCGATTCCTCGCCGCAGCTGGGCAGCATCGGCCACGTGGCCGACATGGTACGCGCCCGAGTCCATCCCGTCGGCACCATTCCCGTCGTGGCCGGCGCGCCGCCCCTGCGGCGCTACACGGTATTCGGCAATCACTTCGCGGCGGCCGGCGACGAGGTGTTTCGCCTCGACCGCCATCCGACCATGTCGCGCCACCCGGTCACGCCGATGCACGAAGCCGATCTGCGTCTGCACCTGTCGCTGCAGACCCGGGCGAGCGTCGGCCTGATGAGTCTGCCCGAGCTGTCGGGGGACGAGATCACGGTCGATGCGCGTCATGCGCACAAGCTCGCCAGCGCGCCCGATCTCCTCCTGTACGACGTTGTCGACGAGGCCAGCCTGCGCAACGTCGGACGCCTCATGTGGAACGAGGCACAGCGCGCGCCCCGGTTCGCCATCGGCTCCTCGGGCGTGGAGTACGCGCTTTGCGCGCATTGGCGGACATGCGGCACGATCCCGCAGACGCGGAGCCACTTCCCCGCGGTCGCACCGGTCGAGCGCCTGATCGTCGTCTCCGGGAGCGCCTCGCCGATGACCGCGCGCCAGATCGAATGGGCGGGTGGCAACGGCTTCGACTGCCTGCGCGTGCCGGCGGCCGAGCTGGGCGATGCGCGTGGGGCGCAACGCGTGCACGAGCGTCTGCTGACCGAGGCGCTCGGCGTACTGGCGCGCGGCCGCAGCGTGGTGCTCTACTCTGCCGCCGGTCCGGACGACCCGAGCATTCGCGCGACCCGGGAGGCACTGGCCAGCGCATCGGGCAATACGGCGCCGGTACTCGGACGCGCGCTCGGCCGCCTGGCGCGCGAACTGCTCTCGCGCACCGGCTTGCGGCGGATCGTGATCGCCGGCGGCGACACCTCGAGCTACGCCACCCAGGAGCTGGGACTGTACGGCCTGGAGATGCTGTCGCAACTCACGCCCGGCGCGGCGCTGTGCCGCGGCTACTCGGAGGATCCCCGGTTGGACGGTCTGGAGATCGCGCTCAAGGGCGGCCAGATGGGGAAGGAGGATTACTTCGGCTTGGCGCGCGGGTCGCACAGCGCGTGCAGTTGAAACGCCGCGCCGGCCGGCGAGAAGGGCCCGGCGCGGCACGTCGATCAGCCACCCGCACGCTGCTGCGCGAGCGCCTCGTCGCTCCGCGCAGCTCGACCGCCGACAGCCGGCGCACGCTGAATCCGTGCTTCAGTCTTCCTGGATCAGCTCGATGCTCACCCCGTCGGGTGCTGCGACGTAGCACAGCACCATCCCCGGCTTGAACTCCCAGGGCTCCACCGCCATGCGCACGCCCTTTCCCTCGAGTTCCTCGCAGAACGCCCTCAGGTCGCCGCGATAGGTGAAGCCGAAGTGATCCGTACCCCACTCGTCATGGCTGGAGTATCCGTCGAAGTGCCGCATCGGCCTGGTCGTGGCCGGCTCCTCGCCCGGCCGCCGGCCGCGGATCACCAGCGTGGCGCCGCCCACGCGCACGTCCACCTGGGGGGCACCGCGCAGGCTCTCCTGTACGCGTGTCACTTCGCCGCCGAACATTTCGCAGTACCACTGCGCAGCCGCCTGCGGATCGCGGCTGATGAGATGGATGTGATCGAACGACAGTCCGGCCATGCGCGCCTCCCGGGCCTCTCTGGAATCGATCGCGATTCTACGCGGCTCACGCGGCATCCCGCCGGAAACGGTGCGCGCAACGCGGGTTCAACCCGCCGCGACGGCCTCCCCCCACGGCGCCCCGGGCTCGGACGCCCCCACGTTGCGTCCGTTGGCGTGCAGCACCCCGCTGGGACAAGCGAACTTGAACGGCAAGGTCTGGCGCCGCGCCTGCAGGTACTCGAATCGCTGCGCCAGCGCTGCATGGATCGACGGCGGCAGCTGCGCGTCGCCGATCACCAGCTTGCCCTCGCTGGCGTCGAGGCGCGGCGTGTGGAAGGCCTCGTGCAGCGCCATGTCGAAGTCGACCACGAAGGAGATCAGCTGCGTCACCGCCGGCAGGATCCGGCGGCCGCCCGATGCGCCCAGCGCGATGCGCGCATCGCCCGCCTCCACGACGACCGGGCAGTAATTGGTCAGGCAACGCTTGCCCGCGGCCAGCGAATTTGCGCGCCCGGCCTCGGGATCGAACCACATGATGCCGTTGTTCATCAGCACGCCGCTGTCGGGCAGCGTGAAGCGCGAACCGAACACCGACAGCAGCGTCTGCGTGACGGCGGCGATGTTGCCCTGCGCGTCCACCACGCAGAAGTGTGTCGTGCACCCGGGCGCACGTCCGCCTTCGACGTCCCCCATCCGGTCCAGGCGGAAGGCGTAGGCAGCCTGCAACGCCTCGGCGTAGGCGACGTAGGCGGACGCGTCGGGCGCCGCAGCGGGCGTCAGGCGCGAGCTGAGTTCGCATAGCGCGTAGGCGAGCGTGGGGCCCGCAGTCAGTTCCGGTGTGGCGAACACGCGTGCGCCGCGGTAGGGGATGACCAACGGATCGGACTGCCGTGCGCGGTACGCCGCCAGGTCAGCCTGCGACAACCGGCCTCCAACGGCCTGCATCTGTGCAGCCAGGTCGCGCGCCAGCGCTCCATCGTAGAAATCCCGTGCCCCCGCCGTCGCCAGGCGTTCGAGCGTACGCGCCAGCTTCGTCTGGGACAGGCGTACCTGCATGCGCGCGGACCACGCCGGCACCGGTGGCAGTCCGTCGATAAGGAAGGCCGCGGCGCTCGCCGGGTCGCGCCGCAGGTCGGCCGCCGCGCTCGCGATGTTCTCGGTGGCGAACCAGTCGATCAGCAGGCCGTCCCCGGCCAACGCGATGGCGGGTGCAAGCAGTTCCGCCCACGGCAGGGTGGCGAAGCGTTCATGCGCGACGCGCATGCCGTCGACGGTTCCGGGAACCGCCACCGACAGCGGACCGACGACATTGCGGTCGTCCGCTACGTGCGCCCACGGAAACAGGTCCGATGCGACGCCCCGACCGGACAGCGGGTAGTCGCGCAGGTCGAGGGAGGCCGGCGCGCGCATGCCGAAGTCGATTACGCTCGCCCGCTGCTCGCGTGCGCGCCACAGCACCATCGCACCGCCACCGCCGATGCCGCTCATCCACGGCTCGACCACACCCAGCGCGAACGAGGTGGCGATGGCGGCGTCCACGGCGTCGCCGCCGCGCGCGAGGATGGCAGCACCCACTTCGGCGGCGCGCCGGTGCTGGGCGACGACGATGCCGCGCTCGCTTGCCAGCGCCGGCTTGCTCAGCCGCAGCGCGGCACTGAAGTTGTCGTCCACCGTCCTTACTTGCGCAGGTAGGAATCGTCGCCGTTGAGCCAGTCTTCCCGCACCGGCGTGAAGATGTCGTAGGCGACCAGCGTTTCCACCGCCTCGGCACCGTGCACGGCCCCCGCCGGGATGCTGATCATTTCCCCCGGCCCGACGTCCACGGTCCTGCCCTCCAGCGTGAAGCGCCACTTGCCGCTCATCACCCAGGTGATCTGTTCGTTGTCGTGCTGGTGGTGCGGGACGACGTAGCCCTTCTCCACGTCGGTGCGTGCGATCATCATCTTGCCGTCCCACGCGAGCTTGCGTACGAACTTGTCGTTGACGCGTTCGGCGGGAATCTCGTCCCACTTGAAATGCTTCATAGGGTGTCGTCGCTCCGGTACGGTGAGAGCGCCGAGTCTACCAGTGCGCGTCCGCTCAGGCGGTGCCGGGTGCGACGGCCCGGGACCGCCGGCCGCTGGCCGCGGCGAAACCCGCTCCGAGCAGCGCTGTGGCGGCGCACAGCGTACCGATGCCGACGAACCCCCAGGCAGCGACCAGTCCCGCGCCGACCGAGCCGGCCAGCAGCCATCCGAGGCTCGCCATCGTCACATTGAGCCCGAACAGTGCCCCGCGCAGCTCGCTCGGCACGTCGGAGAGCGTGGCCAGCAGTGAGGGACGACCGCTGGCGTTGACGAACGAATAGGCGAAGCCGAACGCGACCGACACCCACAGCCCCGGCTGCCACATGAGGGTCGGCGGTGCCAGTACGGCGGTCAGCACGGATGCGGCAGCGAACACACCGCTGCGCGAGCGCGTGCGGTCGGCGATGCGCCCCCCCAGCACGTTGCCGAGCAGGCTGCCCAGCGCGACCACGGCGAGCGCCAGCGCCAGCGGACCGAGCGAGATGCCGTAGGCACGCTGCAGGTAGGTGGGCAGGAAGATGGCGAGCGCGGCGAAGCACATGCGCTCCGTCGTACCGGCGGCCAGCAGGGCGACCAGGCGCGGCTCGAGCAGTCGCTTCAACGGCGTTCGCTCACGCTGCCCATCCCGAGCGCGTGGCGGGTCGTGCGGCACCGCCAGGCGCACGGCCAGCGCGCACGCGATCGTGAACGCACCGTGGGCAGCGAGCGCGCCGCGCCATCCACCCAGTGTACCGAGCAGGGTGACGATCGGCACGCCGAGCACGAGCGAGAGCGACTGGCCGGTGATGATCCAGCTCAGCGCGCGTCCGCGGGTGCCGGCCGGGACGTTGTCCGACACGACCGCGAACACCGTTCCCATGAAGGCGCCGCCGCCGATGCCCGATACGATCTGCCAGATCACCGCCGTCGCATACGAGTCGGACGCCGCAAAGCCCAGCCGGGTCGCGCCGAGCAGGACCACCGCGCCGATCAGAATCGGGCGTCTTCCCCAGCGATCCGACGCAGCGCCTGCCACCAGGGACGCGACCCCCCAGGTCAGCGCCTGCACGGAGAACAGGTGTGCCACCGCTGACAGCCCGGTAGACAGGTCTGAGGCGATCACCTGCAGGAAGGGGGCCGTCGCGGACCCGGACGAGGTGACCACGAAGGTTGCGAGCGACAAGGCCAGAAGCAGCCAGACGGAGCGCGCGTCGGTCAAGCTCACCGGGAGGGACCTCTACGCGATGTGCGGCGCGCCATCATGCCCCGGTGCGACCGGGGTAGCTCACCGCCATGCCGGCCCGCACGTCCTGCTGGATGCCGTACTGCGGGAAGGGATAGCGGAAACCGTTCTTCGCCAGCTGCGCCATGCCGGCCAGGGCCTTCGTCACATACTCCGGCGGCAACGCCATCAGCATCTCGTCGTCGAGCACACCGCCATAGCGGCGTTCCGCAAAGCATGGAATGGACAGGCTCGGCATGCGCGTGGCCAGCGCACGGCCCCAGGAATCGGCGCACGCCGATTCGCCGACCACGCTCCAGTCGAAGCGCTGGTATCCCGACCATTGCAGGCCGTTGATGAAATAGATCATCGCCCCCGGCGTGGCGTAGAACAGCACGATGTCGGGTGGATCGAGGCGCGCGGAAGACAGCGGCGACACGGCCAGCGCCCGGTAGCGCCCGTGCGGCACGACGTGCATGGCCGCCTGGTGTGCGGCCGCGTCCGACGGCGTCGCGAACCACACGCCGCTCATGTGCTGGCCCGATCGCCAGGATTCATCCTGTGGTCCCAGCCCTACCACCGCACGGCATTGGGCGCCGACCAGATCCTCGCCGGTGATGCCGACCGTCCATCCCAGGCGGGCGGCCTGCGCCACGACCTGGTCGGTGGTGTGCACGTGCTTCGGCCGGCGAATTTTCGGGATCGCCTCCATCTCCTCGATGCGCTCGAACAGCTTCATGCCCAACGGGTGGCTGCGCAATCGCAGCGTGCGCTCGAGATCGGACGCGATGTGCGCCCAGTCGAATCCGGAATCTGTCATGGCGGCTGGCGATCCAGCGGGTTAACGGGCCGCAATCGTCGCACAAATCCACCAGGCTTCCCGACGGCATGCGAAGGGTCGAGCCTGCGACAAAAAACGGGCGGCACCGCAGCGCCGCCCGATAACGGGAGAGGAGCATCGCGTGCCGGCTCGAAGCCGCAGCACGCGTCCGGCCGGGCCACGATGGCCCGCCGGGGAACGCCTTAACCGGAGACTACATCTGGCCGTGCTTCTTCTTGGCGTCGTCGATGCATTTCTGCTTGTCCGCCGCCGGGCCCTGCTCGCATTTCCTCATGGCTGCTTCCAACTGGGCATTCGCGCCCTGGGCGCCGCTCTGGCCGCTCTGCGCGTTCTGCCCTTCCTGTTGAGCAGCCGATTGCGGCTGACCGCCCTGCTGCTCCTCGGCAGCCGACGCTGCACCGACCAGACCGAAGGCAAGGACGAAGGCACTGAGTGTCGAATAGGTCTTGAACATGAGATCTCCTGCTGTACGTTGCATGTTGTGAAAATGCCGCACTCGCGACCTGTGCGCGCTCGTGCAGCCGTCCGGGTGGACTCTGTACGGACATCCACCCAACTTCGCTGGCGCTCGCGCGCAGCTCTTCTTCGTGGCGTCAGTGATGGTGCCGCTCATTCTGCTGACTCTTGGCGGTCAGGCGGACTGATCTTCGCTCTGCAGGGAACGTGCCCGCTGCAACGTCAGGCCTCAAGTCCTTCATCGCAATCGGATTGGTGAATCCGCGACGTGCGCGGATGCAAGCATCGAGGCAGGATCTCGTCTGGCGGGTGCGACGCCGATGCGTGCACGCGTCTCGGATTGTTCGACGCGCCCCCGTATGACATGTCCGCACGTGCGCCATCTTCGTCGCCCCGCAACGTCGAAGCTGGACTCGGCCACATCGCTACCGGTCGCCTGCATGCGACGCGAGCCATCGCCTACAATCGCGCGATCGCACAGGGAGGGCAACGGAATGGGCAAGATCGCGAACGCCGCGCGCGCTCGGTTGAACGAGGGCGGGCTGGCACTGGGGATGGGCGTGCGCGCGGTGCGCGGCGTCGAGGTGGCGCGCTTGATGAAAACGGCCGGCTACGATTTCCTGTTCATCGATCTGGAGCATGGTGCCACGTCGGTCGAGACGGCCTATGGCATCTGCGTGTCCGCGCTGGACGCCGGCATCGCACCGCTGGTGCGCGTACCCAACGGCGAGCTGGCCCTGGGAACCCGCTGCCTGGACGCGGGGGCGCTGGGCATCGTCGTACCCCATGTCGACACGGCCGAGGAGGCGCGGGCGATCGTGGACGCGTTCCGCTTCGCGCCGCTCGGTCGGCGCTCCATCGGTGGCGCCTACCCGCAGTTCGGCTTCGCGCCGGCTGCCGCAACCGAGGTGGTCGAGCAGCTCAACCAGGCGACCCTGGTGGTGGCGATGATCGAGACGCCGCGTGCGGTGGAGAACGCCGAGGCGATCGCGGCGGTGCCGGGTATCGACGTACTCCTGATGGGAACCAACGACCTGTGCCTGGAGATGGGCATCCCCGGACAGATCGAGCACGAACGCGTCATTGCCGCGATGGATGCGGTGCTCGCTGCCTGCCGCAAGCACGGCAAATGGCCGGGGTTGGGCGGTGTGTACGCGCGCACCCCGATGCAGCGCTGCATCGATCGGGGCATGCGCGTCGTCCTCGCGGGCAACGACATCAGCCTGCTGCTGTCTGCCGCGCAGGAACAGGCGACGTTCGCGCGCAGCTGCCTATGACTGTGGCGTCAAGCCGCGATGCTATAGTCGCCGGCGCGGGCCGGGCCGGCTTGCGCAGGGCGGCACGCGCACCAGATCCACACGCAAGAGACCGACAAGCACAAGATCAGGGAGCCACCGGATGAAGACTGGACGCGTGTCACGGGCGCTGCGTCGCGCCTGCATCGGAATCGCCATCGCTGCTGCGGCCGCCGCGCCGGCGCGAGCCGGGGAGGAACTGCTGCAGGCGCTGCAATCGGCCCGGGTGGTCGAGCTGAACTTCGTCTGGGACGCGCGCTCGCCGCTGCTGCCCTTCAATCCGCCGTTCGCCGCCTCCCTGGTGAACACGCACAAGCAGACTGCGGGCTGGATCCCGGAGCTGTCCTTCGCCGCGGACATGATGTTCTTCAGCGGCCAGCACGGTGCCCCCACCATCGACGCCATTGGCCACATCGGTCACAACGGCAAGCTCTTCGGCGGGCTGTCGGCCGAGCAGAGCGAATCCCCCATCGGCCTGACCGCCCTGGGCATCGAAAACTATCCGGCAGATCGCTTCGTCAATCGCGGCGTCCTGCTCGACGTGGCGCGCCACAAGAACGTGGATGCGCTGGCGCCAGGGGAGGAGATCAGCGCGGCCGATCTTGAGGCGACTGCGAAAGCGCAAGGGGTGGAGGTGCGCGCAGGCGACTCGGTGCTCATTCGCACCGGCTTCGGCAAGTTCTTCGCCGACAAGGCGAAGTACATGGGCCTGCGTCCGGGACCCGGCGAGAGCGCAGCGAAGTGGCTGGCGGAGAGAAAGGTGTTCCTCACCGGCGCCGATCAGCTCACCTACGAGGTGTATCCCGAGAAAGGCACGATCTTCCCGGCGCACCGCATCCTGATCGCCGACAACGGCATCTACATCGTCGAGAACATGAACCTGGAGGCGCTCGGGGAGACGCTGGCCGCGCGCAAGGACTACAGCTTCATACTGGTGCTCAATCCGCCGCGGCTGCGCGGCATGACCGGCGCGCCGGTCAATGCCTTTGCCATCGTGCCGTGAACGAGGCCGCACCGCTTGTGCGCGGCAAGGTGTTCCTGCACGACCAGTTGGTGCGCTTCTCGCATTGCGATCCGGCCGGAATCGTCTACTATCCGGCCTTCCTGGACCTGGCGCACGCCACCAAGGAAGACTGGTTCACGCAGGCGCTCGGCTACTCTCATTTCGACCTCATCCGTGAACGCGGAATCGGCACGCCCACAGTGAACCTGCAGTGCGACTTCTCCCGCACCGTGGAGATGGGCGACGTGCTGCGCTTCGAGATGCGCATGCTGAAGGTGGGCAGCTCGTCCCTGCAGTACGAGCTACTCGGCAAGGTGCGCGACAGCCAGTGCCTGCGCATCCTGCAGACCGTGGTGTTCATGGACCTTTCGCTGCGCAAGGCAGTGCCCATTCCTGCCGACCTGCGGCCACGCATCGAGGAGTATCTGCCGGCGTGACGCGCGAAATCCCCGTCGCGCCCGGTCCCGACGGCAGCATCGGCGTGTTCGATTCCGGCGTGGGCGGGCTGAGCGTCTGGCGCGAGATCGTGCGTCAGCTCCCGCACGAGGACACGGTCTATTTCGCCGACCAGGCTCACGTGCCGTACGGGCCGCGCGCCGAGGAGGAGATCCGCGTCTTCTGCCACGCGATCGCCGGGTTTCTCGTCGAGCGCGGCTGCAAGGCCATCGTGGTGGCGTGCAACACCGCCTCCGCGGCGGCGCTCAAGTCGCTGCGCGAGACCTTCTCGCCGATGCCGGTGCTGGGCATGGAGCCGGCGGTCAAGCCGGCGGCCGCCATGACGCGCAGCGGCGTCGTGGGCGTGCTCGCCACGCCCGCCACGTTCCAGGGGCGAATGTTCCAGGCCACCGCCGGGCGCTACGCCAGCGGCATCCAGCTGGTGCGGCAGGTGTGCGACGGGCTGGCCGAGCAGGTCGAGCGTGGACGGCTCGACGGGCCGGAGACGGAAGCCATGCTGAGAGGATACTTGCAGCCGATCCTTGCGGCCGGTGCCGACACCGTGGTGCTCGCCTGCACGCACTACCCGTTCGTGATCGAGCCGATCCGGCGCATCGTGGGAACGAGCGTGAGCGTCATCGATCCCGCACCGGCCATCGCACGCCACCTGGGCGACGTCCTCGACGCCCGCGGACTGGCTGCGCATCGCGGCCGTACCGGGCGTCACAACTTCTTCACCAGCGCTGCGCCGCAATCGTTGCGCGCCTCGCTCGCTCGCCTGGTCGGTGTGGAGGCGCCGGTGCAGCAGATCGACCTGGCGGACCGCTGAATCGCAGGGAGGACAAGGCGCGCGACGGCACGCCGCGCTACACTGCGGCATGCTCGAAGATACGCTCAAGCTCGTGCTCGACACGGCGCACGGCACGCCCTGCGCGTCCCTGCCGCGCACTCTCGACGGGCTGTTCGAGCGCCTTGCCCGGGCCGAGTCGGCCGAGCATGCCGCCGGCGTGGAGGACGAGATCTGGACGCAGTGGCTGCGGCATCCGCAACCGGTCGCGTGCGAGGCGCTGGAGCGGGCCGGACAGGCGATCGCCGGCCGCGATTTCGAGGAGGCCGGGCGGCTGCTCGACCGCATCGTCGAGGACTTCCCGGATTTTGCCGAGGCATGGAACAAGCGCGCCACGCTGCGCTTCCTGCAGGGGCGCGACAGCGAAAGCGTGCACGACATCCGCCGCACGCTGCTGCTCGAACCGCGCCACTTCGGTGCCATCTGCGGATTCGCGCAGATCTGTCTGCGTCACGACCGCGGGGACCTCGCCTTGTTCGCCCTCCAGCGCGCGCATGCGCTGCACCCGACCATGGACTCGGTCAACGAGGCCATCGCGCAACTGGCCATGAGAACGAGCGGACCGGCGCACTGAACGCCGGACGCCACCACGCGGAGGGACGGAAGAACATGCACGACCTGCTGATCGAGGGGGGCACGCGTGGTGGACGGCACCAGTGCGCCGGCGCGCGTGGCGAATGTCGCGGTGGAGCACGGGCGCATCGTCGCCATCGGCGCGGATGCGATCCCGACACCGTCGGCCGCGGAGCGAAGCGACGCGTGTGGGACCTGCCCGCGGGCGCCAGCCGGGTGGACACCCCCGCCCTGGGGCTGCACGCAGTGTGGGTGAACGGCATGCAGGTCGTCGACGAGTACGGACCGATCGCCGACGCCGGCCGACCCGGCCGCCTCATGCGCGAGTTCGACGCGTGAGCGCACCGACGCACGGCGCTGACGCGTCATCGCAGGTCGTCGCGTTCTACGATGCGCATCCCATCAACGAGGAGCAGATCCTGCACGCGCTGCAGGCCCGTGGCATCCCGCTCGAGGGGCTGACCGAGGACACGCTCAAGGAGTTCGACCAGGACCATTTCGGCGGCACCGCGGTCAACGACATCCTGGCGCAGGCCGCTGGACTGGATCCGTCGCACCACGTGCTCGACGTGTGCAGTGGCATGGGTGGCCCGGCGCGCTACTTCGCGCACTACTACGGCTGCCGCGTGACCGGTCTGGACTTCACCTATACGCGCTACGTCGGCGCCCAGCGTCTGACCCAGATGGTCGGCCTGCAGCATCGGGTGGAATTTCGCCACGGCAACGCGCTCGACATGCCCTTCCCCGACGCCAGCTTCGACGTCGTCGTGGGCCAGGAGGCGTGGTGCCACGTCCCCGACAAGCCTCGGCTCATCGCGGAGTGCGTGCGGGTGCTCAAGCCCCGCGGCGTTCTCGCCTTTACCGACATCCTGCGGCGCGACGCGCTGAGCGCGGAGGAGATGTCGCGCCTGCAGCGCGAGATGACCTTTCCCACGCTCGAAACGCTGGACGGCTACCGCGACCTGCTCGCGTCGCACGCGTGCGTGCTCCAGCTGCGCGACGACATGAGCGAGGAATGGTCGCGCATTCTCCTCGCCCGCCTGGCGATGTATCGCAGCCTGAAACGGGAGACGGTGCGCAAGTTCGGCGCTGCGCACTTCTCGCGCTGGGACGACACCTACGCGTTCTTCGTCGGCCTCTACGGCCAGGGCAAGCTGGGCGGCGGCCGCTTCGTCGCGCGCAAGGCTTGAGCAACCCTACATCCGCGCCAGCTTCTCGAGCGTTGGTCCGCTGACGCGGAACATGGTCCAGTCCTGCAGCGGCGCCGCACCGAGCGCGCGATAGAAGTCCCACGCCGGCGTGTTCCAATCCAGCGCGGCCCACTCCAAGCGCCCGCATCCGCGCTCGTGCGCGATGCGCGCCACCGCCAGCAATAGCGCCTTGCCGTAGCCTTTACCGCGCGCCGCCGGCTCGACGAAGATGTCCTCCAGCCACAACCCGCGCCGGCCCAGGAAGGTCGAGAAGTTGTGAAAGTACACCGCGAATCCCACCGGCATGTCGCCCGCATAGGCGAGAAGGGCTTCCGCGCCGGGATGCTCGCCGAACAAGGACTCTCTCAGTCCTTCCTCCGTAGCACTCACCAGGTGCTCGAGTTTCTCGTATTCGGCAAGGCGGCGGATGAAGTGCAGCAAGACGTCGGCGTCCTGCGTGTTGGCGGATCTGATGATGAAGTTCTCATCCATTGCGTTCGCTCCGAATGCCTCGCTTTATCGACGACGCGAAAAAATCGATCCGATACGCAACGGTGCGTATCGCAACTAAATACCCAAACTGGGACATTAGAACTTTACAGCGTTCGCGATCGCCAGTAGAACTACGCTGGTATAAATTGCACTTGGCAGCAAACCAGCATTGGCGGGGACGTTCAATCATGACAACGACTAATTCGAACACCGCACCGGATCTAGGATGGCTGCTTCAGGAGTTCATTCTGTGGAACATGAACCGCACGCGCGCCATGTTCGACGGCGACATCGACTGCGCGCTGATCCTCGGAGAGATTGCCCACCACAACCGACAGACGCAGTTTGCGCGCAGCCACGCTGAACGCGCCAAGGCGGACAGGGGGCAGGATCCGCCTCTCTCACCCGCGAATATCCGAGGCATCAGTCGCGCGACCGGCATCCCGCGCGAGACGGTGCGGCGCAAGGTGCAACGCCTTGCCCAGCAGGGTTGGCTGCGCGTCGGGCCAGAGTGGCACTTGTTCGCGACGCCGCCCGAATTCCCAGAATTCGAGCGTGAGACGCTGATCCGCTTTCTCGAGGTTTCCGCGGCAGTGTGCGCCTCACTGAAGCAGGATACCCAGACCGATCCTCAACTCAAGACTCTGCTCGCCAGGCTCGACATGCGCGCCCTGCAACAGGACGGCAGCGACGGTCCGGGCAGACACGCACCGGAATAGCGCACCGCACCCCAGCCGCCACTGGCCTGGGTGTCATTCTTCCTCGCTGCCTCGCGGGTACACCGCGCTGGGTGCACGCAACGCTCTGCCCACATCGCGACCGCGCCAACGGTGGGGCTGCACGCGCCAGCCACTTCAATGTCACGACATGTTGCGCTGAATCAAATACTGCGCTGCATCCGGTCTGCATAATCGCCTTGTCAATTGCGCCCCGGATCGCACGCGAGTAGTTTTTACTCGCATCCGCGGCGGAGCATTCGCCCCCTTTCTCAGCGCAGAATCGATCATGGCTGGCGCACGTCCGATCAACTCGACGAATCCTCCCCACGGCGCGGCGCAGATGGCAACGCTGCACGTTTCGGGGGGCGGCGGGGAGATCGAACTGACGGTGGAGGACTCCGGACGGGGGATCGAACCCGGCATGCGCGATGCTGTCTTTGAACGGTTCTTCAGAGGCCGGCCGTGCGAGCAACACCCGCTCGCGCACGCTGCGCGGCAGGCCAGCGAATCCACCATGCCCATCGCATTGCTGAGTAAGCAGATCGACGGCCGCCTCGGTGTGGCCGAGAAGACCGTGAAAGTGCATCGCGGCCAGGCGCTGCGCAAGCTCGGCTTGCGCTCCGTCGCCCCAACTGGTGCGCGCAGTGGACAGTCTCGATGCATCGCCCGCATCTGCGCACGCCGGAGTGTTTCAGGATTCGGAGGTCGCGCCGCTGGCAACGGCACCAATAGGACCAAGGTCCCATGGTGCCGTGCCAGGACGCTGATTGGGCTTCGCCGTCTGCGGATTTTCCGTCATGCCTGCTCGTTCGGGCGGGTGCCGGGGAGAGCCGACATTGCTGCACAACAAATGGAGATCGAAGAATGAATAGTCGCTTGAAGTTGCCACTCAAGATCATTGTCGTCGTCCTGGCCGGTGCGCTGGCAGGGGGATGCGGGACCATGACGGGCGGCCCGGGCACGCCGCCCGTCGGCACCACGCACGTCGATGACGGCCTAAAAGAGGATACGAACGCGCTGGTGCGGGACTTCAATCCGCCGGCACCGCAGGCTGCGCAAGCACCCGCTCCGGCTCCTGAGCCGGTCGCTGCCGCTGCGCCTGCCCCGCAGGAACCACAGGAGCCGCAGACGCGTACGGTGCGTGTGGCCGACGTGCCGCCGCCTTCCGCGCAACCCGGACAGTGCTTCACCAAGGTGCTGAACCCCGCGCAGTACGAGATCGAGCAGGTCGAGACCGAGATCAAGCCAGCATCCGAACGCATCGAGTACACCGAGGCGGTCTATGAAGACGTCGAGGAGCAGGTGATCGTCAAGCCGGCGAGCAAGACCATCGAAATCGTTCCGGCGCAATACGAGGAAGTCGAAGAACGGGTGCTGGTGCGCGAGGCCTACAAGCGCGAGATCGAGGTTCCGGCCCTGTACAACACCTACTTCGAGCAGGTGATGGAGCGTCCGGCGCGCCAGGTGTGGAAGCCCGGCCGCGGCGCGGTCGAGCGGGTCGACGAAGTGACGGGCGAGATCCTCTGCCTGGTGGACGAGCCTGCGGTCTACAAGACGGTCGAGCGCAAGGAACTGGCCCGCGCGGCCACCACCCGCGTCGAGGAAGTCCCGGCCGAGTACGCGACGGTCACGAAGACCGTGCTGAAGTCGCCGGAGACCACGCGCGAGATCGAAGTCCCGGCCGAGACCCAGACCATTACCGTGCGCAAGTTGGTCAAGGCCCCGGAACCGATCAAGATCCCGGTTCCCGCCGAGTTCGGCACCGTCGAGAAGAAGGTCATGACGCAGGGCGAGACCGCGGAATGGGTGGAAGTGCTGTGCGACCAGAACGCTACGCCGGAGAAGATCGCCGAAGTACGCCGGGCGCTGCAGGCGCAAGGCTACGAGCTCGCACCCGAAGGCGGTATCGACGCGGAGTTGACCGACGCGCTGCTCGCTTATCAGGGGCGTGAAGGCATTCGCCGCACCGGCCTGATGACCGAGAGCACGCTGAGCGCACTGGGCGTTGCCCTGCAGTAGGCGCTGAGCCGTCCCACGACGCCTGCCCTCTTCGCGGAGGGCAGGCGTTTTTCATTGCAGAGCGGCCCCGCAGCGCGGCAGGCTTGTCAGGTGCCGATCAGGCGCGCAGGCGGGGGCTGCACCGTCTCGGTGGCCGCATCGGGCGCAGCGGCCCGGCGCAATCCATCTTCCAGCGCCCGCAGGCGCTGCTCCAGCGCGATCGCTTCGCACGTGGTTGCCGCCACCTTGTCCCGCACGCCGCCGCAAGTCTCGCGTACGTTCGTGGCGAAGCGCTCGCTGGAACGGGTGAAGCCCTCACGGGCCTCGTGCTCGAGTGTCCCCGACAGCAGGGCACCGGCCAGCATCACGTCCTGACGGCGATGGCGGACCACGCTGCGCAGGTTGATCAGCGTCTCGGCCTCGCCGCGACTGCCGATCTGCTCGGGGGCGCTCTCGATCATGCGCCGGGCGCTCCATTCACGGGTAGGATTGCGCGCGAGCAGCAGGCGCACCCAGGTCGTGGCCGCCGTTTCCAGGCGATATATGTCGCCGGCGCCGACCTCGGCTTTGGTCATGCACATGCTCGCCAGGGCCAGTTTGCCCTGCAGGCTGAGGATCGCCTCTACACAGTACGAGATCCGCGACCCCGTCTTCGGCAGCAACCGCTCCCGGGCTTCCAGTACCATGCTGTCCTCCACCCCGAGCAGCCGCAGGCGGGGCAACGCGATGCGCAAGCCCTCTGGACCGAAGCGCTCGGACTCGAGGAAGGCGTGCATGCGCTTCTCCTGCGCCAAGTCCTCCACCAGCAACTGGCGCAGCGCAAGCCGGTGCAGCAGCTCGTCGGTCAGTTCACGTTCGGTGACCACCACCGTGGACAGCAATCCGGCGCGGGGGAAGGGCGACGAGGGATTGCCGAGAAAGTCCGCGGTTTCGGGCGTGACGTATGCGCCCAGCAATTCCACCCCCGTCCCGGAGATCTCGTGGAGGCGGTACAGCCCGCCGATCGCGCCCTTCTCCACCACCTGTCCGGCTGGCGGTCGGAGATACACCGGGGTGCTGCCTGCCCGGGCTTCGATCCATCCCAGACCCGCGCGCTCTCCCGGCGCATCGGCACGCGCGGGCAATGCCACGAGTAGGGCCCAGAGGCCGATCCACATCCAGGCGTTCCACGGCCCGACCTGACCTGCATGGCGACAGCAAAGCACGCTCGTTCTCCGGAAGGAAGCACACACGCCTTCCGGTAACGGCGACGAACCGGCCGGATTGAGTGACCGGCGACGAGTGGCAGGATGGCGCTACGAGTCCGGCAGGCCGGCGGCGGCCGCGCGCGATCGCCCTGGGCAGGAATTCGGCAGGCCCGGGTTGGCCACGAACTCCATGGCCGAGCCGGGTGGCGTAGCGGCACGCGCACCAGCGGACCTTGGTACCAGGCCCAAGGTCTCAGTGCGGTCCCAGTGCGGTCGGAACCGGGACGCTGCCGCGCCGGACCGCGCCGCTACAGCTTGCCGAGGTGCTTGCCGCTGTCCACCTGAATCAGCTCACCGGTGACCACGCGCGCACCCGCAATCAGCCACACCGCGGCATCGGCGACGTCCTCGGCCTGCGCCGCGCTCGCCAGCGGCACGCTCGCCTCGTAGTCGGACTTGAATTTCGCGTAGCCGGCCTGGTCGAAGCGCTGCGTGTGCCAGCGCGTCTCGATGAATCCCGGGCAGACCGCGTTCACGCGGATGATCGGCGCCAGCGCCCGCGCCAGGGCAAGCGTCATGGCATTGAGGGCACCCTTCGAGGCCACGTAGGCGGTCGAGGATCCCAACCCGAGAATGCCGGCCATGGAGGAGATGTTGACCACGGCGCCGGCACCCTGCTGTTTCATGGCGGGCACGCAGGCCCGGATCATCTGATAGGCGCCCACGACGTTGACGTCGTAGATGCGGCGGAAGTCCTCCGCCGAAAGTGCGTCCAGCTTGGCCGGGTGCGCGAACTTGGTGATGCCGGCGCTGTTGATCAGGGCGTCGAGGCGCCCCCAGCGCTCCAGCGCGCGCTGCGCCAGCGCACGGCAGGCGGTATCGTCGGCCACATCCGCGCGCACCGCGACCGCATCGGCGCCGGCAGCCTGACAGGCACGCACGGTCGCGTTGGCGTCGTCCTCGCTGCGGCTGTAGTTCACCAGCACGCGACAGCCCTTGCTGGCGAGCAAGGTCGCGCACGCCGCGCCTGTTCCGGTACCACCTCCGGTGACGATGCACACCGCGCCGTCCAACTGCATGGTCGATCCTCCGCTGCTATCCGCAGGACTGCGGAGGGAGGATGATACGGGGCGCCGGCGGCGCGTGGCGATTGCCCGCGCTAGCTGTTTCCGACCTCGCCGCGCGCACGCAGCACGCGCAACGCTTCCTGCAGCTGGCAGTCGAGTTCCGACGCAGGCTTGGCGGCGTCGGACGCGTTGGTGCGCACCAGTTCGGTACAGATCCCGGGCGTCAGCCGCTTCGGGGCAGCCACGGCCACGTCCCCCGTGACAGCCACCGGTTGCACGACCTTTTCGCCGTCGAGCGGCGCCGCGGCCACCATGGGTGCGGGATCCTTCTCGATGACGAGATCGGGCTGGATGCCCTTGCCGTGCACCTTGCGCCCGCCGGGCAGGTAGTAATGGGACGTGGTGATCTTCAGACCGGAGCCGTCGCTCTGCCTGAACATGCGCTGGATGGAGCCCTTGCCGTAGGTCATCGTGCCGACCACTACCGCACGCTTGTGGTCCTGCAGGGCGCCGGCCACGATCTCCGACGAAGAGGCCGAATTCCTGTTGACCAGCACCGCCATCGGCACGTTCTTCACGGCGGCCGGCAGGCTCGCCAGATAGTCCGACTCGCTCGCGCGCAGATAGTCCTCCCTGCGGGTGAACAGGCGCATTCTGGACGCACTGCCCTGGCCCTCGGCATAGGCGATGGGGACGTTCGCGGGCAGGAAGGCGCTGGAGACCCCGACTGCGGCAGTGATCAGTCCGCCCGGGTTGTCGCGCAGGTCCAGCACGATGCCGGCGACGGCGCCATCCTGCGAGTCCCACAACTGCTCCAGCGCGGAGGCCAGCATCTCGCCGGTGTGCTCCTGGAAGTTGGTGATGCGCACGTAGGCGAACTCGCCCTCGATCATCTGCACGCGCACGCTCTGCCACTGGATCACAGCGCGCTGCACGGCGACCTCGACCCGCTCGACCGCGCCTTCGCGCACGTAGGTGACGCGGACCTCGGTGTCCGGCCTGCCGCGCATGAGCAGCGTGATCTGCTCGAGCTCCAGCCCCTCGAGCGAAGTCTCGTCGATCTTCACGATCAGGTCGCCGCTCCTGAGTCCCGCGCGCTGCGCCGGCGCTCCTTCGAAGGCGGTGAGGATGCGGGCTCCGCCGCTCTCCGTGCGCACCTCGATGCCGACCCCGCCGTACTCCCCGCGATTGTGGCTCTGCAGCTTCTCGAAGCTTTCCGGATCCATGTACTTGGAGTACGGATCCAGCCCCTTGAGCACGCCGTTCACGGCGTTCTCGACGAGCTTGGCGTCGTCGATGTGGTCGACGTAGCGCGCGCGGATCTGCTCGAGCAGATCGGCGATGCGCTCGACCGCGGCGCTGTGCTCCGCCGCGACCGCGGACGGCACGAGCGATGCACACAGCACGGTGGCGAGCACGGCGTTTCTGACGCGCGACGGCAGGCGCGCGGGTCGTGCAGGCAGCATTTCGTCACCTTCCGGCGCCCCCGCGGACAGCCGGCGAACAACCCCCGAAAACGAATTCAAATCAACCTCGCTGTTTTCGCTGACTGTTTTTATGTGCAGTCACCTTGCGGGTCTGCACGGCACCCATAGTCTGCAGAATTCGTGCAAAACCTGCTAGCCCTTGTACAAAATTCAGTGGCTGAAAAGCAACAGGTATGTCGTTCCGGTGCATGCGATCCGCCGGCTGCACCCTGCGCGGCGAGCGCGATGACGCCGCGCCGCTTGGAACGCTATAGCGGCACGAGGGGGGCAGGACTTTCGGGTGACGTGACGATCAGCGGCACGCCCGATCCACTGGATGGGGAACCAGTGGATCGACGGCAGCGCGGGGGCGGCAGCGGGCGCCCCGGAATCAGGCGGCCAGGGGCTTGTAGCGGATGCGCCTGGGACGTGCGGCCTCCTCGCCCAGGCGCTTCTTCTTGTCGGCCTCGTACTCCTGATAATTGCCGTTGAAGAACACTGCCTGGGAGTCGCCCTCGAAGGCGAGGATGTGGGTGGCGATGCGATCCAGGAACCAGCGGTCGTGGGAGATCACCAGCACGCAACCGGCGAACTCCAGCAACGCCTCCTCCAACGCGCGCAGCGTCTCGACGTCCAGGTCGTTGGACGGTTCGTCCAGCAGCAGCACGTTGGCTCCGGCGATCAGGGTCTTGGCCAGGTGCAGGCGGCCACGCTCCCCCCCGGACAGGTTTCCCACCGGCTTTTGCTGGTCGGCTCCCCGGAAGTTGAAGCGCCCGATGTAGGCGCGGGAAGGCATCTCGAACTTGCCCACGTTGAGCACGTCGGCACCGCCCGAGACGAACTCCCAGACCGACTTGTTGCCCTCGAGCGAGTCGCGCGACTGGTCGACGAAGGCCAGCTTCACGGTCGGCCCGATCACGATCTCGCCGCTGTCGGGCTGCTCCTTGCCGGCGATCATGCGGAACAGCGTGGACTTGCCCGCGCCGTTCGGGCCGATGATGCCCACGATCGCACCAGGCGGGATCTTCATGCTCAGCCGGTCGATCAGGAGCCTGTCGCCGAAGCCCTTCGAGACGTCCTTGAACTCGATCACGCTGTCGCCGAGGCGGTCGGACACCGGGATGAAGATCTCCTGCGTTTCGTTGCGCTTCTGGTGCTCGTACGAGGACAACTCCTCGAAGCGGGCGATGCGCGCCTTGCTCTTGGCCTGGCGTGCCTTGGGATTGGAGCGCACCCACTCCAACTCCTGCTTCATGGTCTTGATGCGCGCGGCCTCCTGCTTGGCCTCCGTCTCCAGGCGCTGCTCCTTCTGCTCCAGCCACGAGCTGTAGTTGCCCTTCCAGGGGATGCCGTGGCCGCGGTCCAGTTCGAGGATCCACTCTGCCGCGTTGTCCAGGAAGTAGCGATCGTGCGTGACCGCGACCACGGTACCGGGAAAGCGTTGCAGGAACTGCTCGAGCCACTCCACGCTTTCCGCGTCGAGGTGATTGGTGGGCTCGTCCAGCAGCAGCATGTCGGGCTTGGACAGCAGCAGTTTGCACAGCGCAACGCGGCGCTTCTCGCCCCCCGACAGGTTGGCGATCTTCGCCTCCCACGGCGGAAGGCGCAGCGAATCCGCCGCGATCTCCAGCTGGTGCTCGGTATCGCCGCCGGCGGCGGCCAGGACCGCCTCGTACCTCGCCTGGTCGGTAGCGAGCTGGTCGAAGTCGGCGTCCGGTTCGGCATAGGCAGCGTAGATCTCGTCCAGCTTCTGCTTGGCTTCCAGGATCTCGCCCAGGCCGGACTCGACTTCCTCGCGCACCGTCCTGTCCGGGTCGAGTTGCGGCTCCTGCGGCAGGAAACCGATCTTGATGCCCGGCATCGGCACGGCCTCGCCCTCGATGTCCTTGTCCACCCCCGCCATGATGCGCAGCAGACTGGACTTGCCCGAGCCGTTCAGGCCGAGCACGCCGATCTTGGCGCCGGGGAAGAAGGAGAGCGAGATGTCCTTGAGGATCTGGCGCTTGGGCGGAACGATCTTGCCCACGCGATGCATCGTGTAGACGTACTGGGCCATGTGCAGCGGGAGGAGTTGGAGGGAGAAAGGGCGCGATTATGCATGTTCTCGTATCATTCCGGTTCAATCGGGAGACCAGACATGCCCTACGCGATCCAGACCGAAGACAAGCCGAACAGCGCCGAGATCCGCGCCACCGCCCGCCCCGCGCACCTCGAGTACCTCACCGCGAATGCCCACCTGCTGCTGGCCGCGGGCGCACTGATATCCGACGACGGGACCGGCGGCCACGGCGGCATCCTGATCGTGGACACCGACGATCGGGCTGAAGCCGAGCGCTTCATCAACGAAGATCCGTTCACCAAGGCCGGGCTGTTCCAGAAGATCACCGTCACACGCTGGCGCAAGGCCTTCTTCGACAAGAAGCGGCTGGTTTGATCCTTGCTCGGCGTGCCCAATCACCGCGGATGACCATGCGAGACCAACCTTTCCCCAACCGGCTGCGGCGACGATTGCTGGCCGGCCTCGGCGGCTTGCCGCTGCTCCTGAACGGCGCCTTCGCGCGCGCGCAGTCGGGCGCGCCGCGCGCGCTCGATTTCGTGCACACGCACACCGACGAGAAGCTGTCGGTGGTCTACTTCGACAATGGCGTCTATCTGCCGGACGCACTGAGTGCCGTGGAACGGTTGCTGCGTGACTTCCGAACCGGAGAGCGCCATCCGATCGACGCGGGGCTGCTCGACATCCTGCACGACCTGCGCCGCGCCTACGGCGGGGGCAGGTTCGAGATCATCTCCGCCTATCGCTCGCCGGACACCAATGCCACGCTCGCGGGCAAGAGCGGAGGTGTCGCGCGCAACAGCCTGCACATGCAAGGCAAGGCGATCGACGTGCGGCTCACCGGCCGCGATACGGCCAGCCTGCGCGACACCGCGATCGCGCTCGCACGCGGAGGCGTGGGCTACTATCCACGGTCGAACTTCGTGCACCTCGACACCGGCCGCGTGCGCCGCTGGGGTCCGCAGAAAACCTGACAATTCGTGAGATTTTTCGCCTCTCCCGGCGGCAGGAGATGGCGGGGGGGCAGAGCGGTGAGCGCGCCGCGGGCGCACTCACCAGGATATGCGGCCTCCCCGGAACGGAGAGGCGGTCGATGCGATCAGGCCATCGCGGTAGCTCTGGATCGCAGAATCAGATAGATACTGTCTTTCAAGCGCAGCCGCTGCTTCTTCATCGCTTCGAACTCGAAGTCCTGGAAGGGCTTGTCGTTCTCTTCGATGTCGACGATCTGACCGTTCACGCGGTCGTATTCGTCGACCAGCATGGCCAAGCGGTCGTCTTGCTGCTTCAGGTCGTGGATGAGGGGACTGAACTCCGGGAACTCATGATCGAGATCGTGAGGCAGGATGTGCATCGGAACTACCCTCCTCTAGTGCTGCGCGGCGAATGCCGCAGGGACAGCATACGCCCGGGCGGAGGAAAGATTCAAGCGCGATGGTTCTGCTTGGCAGACGTCACGGAGCGGGGCTGCGCGCCCCGACGAAGGCCGGCTCCGGCTCGACCGATCGGCTCCCGCGAACGACGGCAGCCGGCATGCGCACGGACGCCGCGTCACCTCGGCGGCCACGTCTCCAGTTCGCTCGCGCGGTCTTCGAACGCACGCATCAGGCAGGGCACGTCGTTGCACGCATCGCGCACTTTCCGGGTCCAGCGCTGCTGGTCCGCCAGCAGCGCCTCGGGATCGTCGGCACGTCGGAAGGCATCGCGAAACGCGCGTGCCATCAGATGGTCGGCACGCCCGACCTTCTCGTTCGAACACAGCAGCATCTCGATGTTCGTCTTGTTTGGCTTGCCGCAGTTGGTGACGGCCGATGCGCCACTTGCCAAGGCGACGAGGAGAATGCCTGCGGCCAGGCGCATTGCCCTGCGAGCGTCCGCTGCGTTCATTGGGACCCTCCCTCGCCGGCTGCCGGCGCGTCCGCTGCCGAGATGAAGCCGCGGATCAGCGTCTCGACGCGGTCCGGCTCCTCATGAACGACCCAGTGCGACCCGCGTGCAATGCGAGCGACCTGCAGCGAGTCGACCAGCTGATCCAGCCCGTCGAGGATGCCGGGCAGCAACGCCTCGTCACGCTCGCCCCAGATGACGAGCGTGGGGACCCGCACGCGGAAGGCGGCGGGATCGGGTTGCAGCACGCGGCTCCCGTCCTCGGGCGGATGCAGCGGCGACGCCCGGTAGTAGTTGAGTGCGCCGGTCAGCGCCCCCGGCTGCGACCACGAGGCGCGATACGCCTCCCGATCCTCGCCGGTCGCGCGACCGCCGTTCGCCGCCCAGGCGTCGAGCGTCATCCGCTGCAGCCGCGCAAAGCCGTTCTCGGCGAGCACGCGCTCGGCCTTGGCGCTGCGGAACAGGTTCATGTAGGCGCTCGCCCGACGTTGTGACGGACTGTGCTGCAATTCGCGGGCGAAGGTCACCGGATGCGGGGCATTGACGATCACCAGGTGCGACAGGAGCTCGGGATGCGTCGCCGCGAAGTTCCAGGCGACCGCCCCACCCCAGTCGTGCGCCACCATCACGCATCGCCGGCTCTGCAGATGCTCGAGCAACAGGCGCAGATCCTCGACCAGCAGACGCGGCCGATAATCGCGCACATCGGGCGGTTTGCTCGACAGGTTGTACCCGCGCATGTCGGGTGCGACCGCCCGGTGATCCGGTCCGAAGCGCTCGAGCATCTCCCTCCAGGCGTACCAGAACTCTGGGAAGCCGTGCACGAACAGGATCGTCGGCCCCGCGCCCGCCTCGGCATAGTGCAGCCGTATCCCGTTGGACAACTCGGCGAAGCGCGAAGAGATGCCCACCGTCTCGAGTGGTGCTCAGGCCAGTGCGAACGGAGCGAGTCTGCCGTCGACCAGCTTCGGCACGACCTGCATGACGCTCTCGCGTGCAGCGAACTTCACCTCCTCGGCCAGTCCGCGCGCCCGCATGATCTGTCCCACGCGGCAGCGCATCAGCAGGGACTCGGCCGGCTCGCTCCGGTACAGCGCGCGCGCGGCCCAGGCCGCGTCGGACAGATCGTGCGCACCCAGGGTGTTCGCAATCAGCTCGACGAAGCAGCCGGCGCCGTACATGTCTTCGAGGTTCGGATTGCCCATCGAACCCGAACACACCACGAGGATGGTGGAATCGGCGTGATGGCGCGCGATGTGCTCGACGATCGCCCCGGCATTGAGCAGAGCGCCTGCATACACGTGCGCGGCACCGGCCGCGTCGTTCAGGGCCACCGTGCCGTTGGTCGTCGCGTAGATCACGCTGCGTCCGCGCAGGTCATGCGCCATCAGGGCCATCGGCGTGGGCGGTGCGAAGCCGGCGATGGTGTCGGCGAACAGCTCGCCGGCGAGGACGAAGGAGCCGTTCTCGAAGCCGCCCGCCTTCTCGCGCGCATGCGCCTCGTTCAAGGCAGGAAGGACTTCCGCGGCGCCGTCCGCGAGCGCGGCGATCATGGTCGAGGTCGCAAACAGGATGTCCAGGACGATCACCGTCTTGCCCTGCAGCTTGACCATGTCCAGGTCCTGGCGGCGGAACAGCACGTGGACCTTGTGATTGAGCTGCACGAGCATCAGGCCGCGCCTCCCGGCGTGCGGCGCCTGAACATGCCGTAGCCTTCCATCGTCATCACCAGCTCGTCGTGTTGGTTGAACACCTCCCAGCGCATCTTGACCACCCCCATCTCCGGGCGGCTCTGCGAGGCGCGCGTCTCCAGCACCACGCGCCGCCCCTTCAGCGTATCGCCGGGACGCACCGGCTTGAGCCAGCGTACGTTGTCCACGCCGGGCGAGCCGAGGCTGGCAGAGCGGTTCAGGTAGGAGTCGCACATCATGCGCATGGTCATCGCCACCGTGTGCCAGCCGCTGGCGATCAGACCCTTGAACATGGACTGCTCGGCCGCGGCCTCGTCGATGTGGAACGGCTGCGGATCGTAGGCGCGGGCAAACGCGATCACCTCGTCCCGCTCCACCGTGCGCTCGCCGATCGGCGCCGTATCGCCGACCCGGAAGTCCTCCCAGTACAGATCCACGCTCATGACCGCTTCTTGTCCTCGTAGCGATACCAGCCGCGCCCGGCGCGCTTGCCGTTGTAGCCCGCCTGCACCATCTGCTTGAGCAGGGGACGCGGGTGGAAGCGCTCGCCGTAGGCATCGCGCAGGATGTTCTGCACCTGCAGCGACAGGCTATTCTGGGTCGCATCCATCAGCTCGAACGGACCGATCGGATGGCCCAACCCCAGCTTGCACGCGAGATCGACGTCCTCGGGTGTGGCCACCCCTTCCTCGACCAGTCGGACGGCCTCGATCATGAACGCATGCAGGACCCGGTTCACCGCGAATCCGACGACGTCCCGGACCCTGATCGGGGTCTTGCCCGCATCGCGGCAGGCCTGCATGGTCGTCTCCACGCACGCCTCGCTGGTATCGAGGCCGGGAATCACCTCCACCAGCTTCATGCGCGACACCGGCGAGAAAAAGTGCGTGCCGAGGAAGCACGCACGACGCGCCGGCGACACGTTCGCCGCCAGCCCCGAAATGGAGATGCTGGACGTGTTGCTGGCGACGATGCACTCCGCACCGCAGATGGCGTCGAGCTTGCGGAAGGTCTCGGCCTTCACCCCCTCGTCCTCGAACACCGCCTCGATCACCAGGTCGCGGTCCGCGTAGCGCGACAGGTCGGTCGTGGTGGTGATGCGCGCCAACGCCTCCTCCTTCTGTTCGGCGGCATAGAAACCGCGCTGCACGCCGCGATCCAGGACACGTCCCAGACTGTCCAGTGCGCGGCCGAGGCTCTCCGCGCTCACGTCGCTGAGCAATACGTCCCTGCCCGCGAGGGCAAACACCAGGGCGATCTCCGAGCCCATCAGGCCCGCGCCCACCACTCCCACTCGTTCGATCTTCACGTCTTGCTCCAGATTCTGATTGGATAACAGTGGCGCCCCGCGTGCCGGGCGCGGCCGGGCACGCCGGATCAGCAGTCGCCCTCGCCGCCGGCCTGGCGAATCACCGCCGCGGCTTCTTCGAAGTTGTGCGATATCGCGTAGCACACGGGCGCACTGCCGTCTGGCATCGGCGCATTGGGATCCGCGCCGGCATCGAGCAGCGCGCGCAGCACCAGCGGATCGCCCTTGCGCGCGGCCTCGGTGATCGGCGTGGCGCCACCGGCACGCACGTCCACGGACGCGCCCTTGCTCAGGAGCAGCTCGACCATCGCCGGCGGGCCGTTCAACGATGCGACCATCAGCGGCGTCAGCCCGCTCGGGTCGGCATAGTCGACGTTCGCGCCCCGGTCGATCAGCGCCTGGGCCACCTCGACGTAGCCGAAGGTGGCGGCGTGGAACAGCGCGGGGCGACCTTCGTAGCGAGGCACCGCGTCCGCATTGGGATCGGCACCGGCGGCTAGCAGTTCCTCCACCTGTGTCACATCGTTGCCGCGCGCAGCGAGGATCAGCTCCTCGTCTGGCGTACGACTCTGACATGCCGCCAGCGCGGCGACGACGGCGAGCACGAGTGCCTGCTCACGCCCCTTCACACCAGGCTCTTCCACTTTCGCGCTGGCTTGCTCAACGGCGATTCTCCGGCTGCGGGCGGGGCGGCGGCAAAGCGGTCGAGCTGCAGATCGCCATCCCCGAACAGAGTCTCGATGGCGGCCAGCCGCTTCACGTAGTGCCCCACCGGCAGCTCGTCGGTGACGCCCATGCCGCCGTGCAGCTGGATGGCCTGCTGGCCGACGAAACGTCCAGCGCGCCCGACCAGCTCCTTGGCCGCTGCCAGGCAGCGCCTGCGCTCGCCGACGTCGGACGAATCGACCTTGACCGCCGCCAGCATCGCCATGGATCGCGCCTGCTCGATCTGGATCAGCACGTCCACCAGGCGATGCTGCAACGCCTGGAACCTGCCGATCGGCACGCCGAACTGCTGGCGCGTCTTCAGGTACTCGAGCGTGGCGTCCTTGAGCGCGTCCATGCAGCCGACCGCCTCCGCGCACACGGCGGCGATGCCGCGGTCGGTCACTGCCTCCAGCAGGGCGTATCCGCCATCCAACACGCCGATGATGGACTCGGGGCTGATCGTCACGTTGTCGAACGTCACCTCGGCAGCGCGCATGCCGTCATAGGTCGGATACTCGCGTCCCATGACGCCGGTCTCGGCCGGATTGACGAAGAACAGCGAGATGCCGGTGGCGTCGGGCAGGCTGCCGCTGGTCCGGGCGCTGACGATCAGCAGGTCGGCCAGCCCGCCGTGCATCATCACCGACTTGGCGCCGTTGATGACCCACATGCCGTTCTCGCGGCGGGCAGTGGTGGCCACGCGATTCAGTTCGTAGCGCGACCCGGGTTCGCTGTGCCCGAACGCGAACTTCATCGACCCGTCCGCAATGCGCGGCAGCAGGATACCCCGCTGCGCATCGCTGCCGCCCAGGGCGATGGTGTAGCCGCCCAGGATGGTGCTGGAGAGGTACGGCTCGACCACCAGAGCGCGGCCGAATGCCTCCATCACCAGCATCACGTCCACGCCGCTGCCTCCGAAGCCGCCGAACTGCTCCGGGACCGGGATGCCGTGCAGACCCATGGAAGCGAAACCTTCCCAGGCCGATGCGCTCATGCCCTCGCGGCTGTGGATGATGGCGCGGCGCTGCTCGAACGAATAGTTCTTCTGCAGGAACTTGTCGATCGAGTCGCGCAGCAGGTTCTGTTCTTCGCTGTAGTCGAAATCCATCTCACAATCCCAGGATGTGCTGCGCGATGATGTTGCGCTGGATCTCGTTGGAGCCGCCGTAGATCGAGACCTTGCGGTAGTTGAAGTAGCGCGCGGCGAGCGGCGCGGCATATGCCGGTCCGACAGGCTCCCCCAGCCAGTGATCGCCCCAGGCGTCGGGCAGGTACGGCAGCGCATACGGCCCGACCGTATCCATCATCAGTTCGGTGAGCGCCTGCTGGATGTCCGAGCCCTTGATCTTGAGCATCGACACCTCGGCCCCCGGCGCCCGCCCCTCGCGCTCGGCGGCCAGTACACGCAGATTAGTGATCTCCAGCGCCATCAGGTCGATCTCCACGCGCGCAATGCGATCACGGAAGCGCGGATCTTCGATCAGCGGGCGGCCATTGCGCTGCTCCTGCGCGGCGATGGCCTTGAGCGTGCGCAACTCGCGCTTCGATGCGCCGACGCCGGCGATGCCGCTGCGCTCGTGCGCCAGCAGGAACTTCGCGTAGGTCCAGCCGCGTCCCTCCTCGCCGACGAGATTCTCCGCGGGCACCTCGACGTTCTCGAACCAGACCTCGTTGATCTCGTGCTCGCCATCCAGCGTGATGATGGGCCGCACCGTCACGCCCGGCGCGTGCATGTCGATCAGCAGGAAGGAGATGCCCTCCTGGCGCTTGCCGGTGGTGGCGGTGCGCACCAGGCAGAAGATCATGTCGGCGTGCTGGGCAAACGTCGTCCAGGTCTTCTGGCCGTTGACCAGATAGCGGTCTCCCTGGCGTTCGGCACGGGTCTTGAGGGAGGCCAGGTCGGAGCCGGCACCGGGCTCGGAGTAACCCTGGCACCACCAGTCCGCGTTGGAGAGGATGCGCGGCAGATAGTGCTGCTTCTGCCGGGGACTGCCGAAGGCGATGATGACCGGGCCCACCATGTTCACCCCGAACGGGATGATGCGCGGCGCGCCCGCCTCCGCGCATTCTTCGTCGAAGATGTGCCGCTGCACGGCGTTCCAGCCGGCACCACCGTACTCGACCGGCCAGTTGGGCGCCATCCAGCCGCGCTCGGACAGAATCTTCTGCCAGCGCAGGTAATCGTCCTTCGCGAGCCGCTTGTGCTCTAGCACCTTGCGACTGATCTCGTAGGGCAGGCGCTCGCGGACGAAGGCACGCACTTCGTCCCGGAACGCGAGCTCTTGCGCGCTGTAGATGAGGTCCATGGGAATGCCGAAATGTGCGGTTCGTGAAGGAGGTAGCGCCGAAGGATACCGCACCGCGGACGCGCGCGGCGGGTGGGCAAACCGGCCCTCGAACGAGGCCCGGTCTATAATCCGATCGACAGGTCTCTCGTCATCGTTCAACCGCCGCCCCCTCACGTGCCGGAGGAAACATGGGTACCCGCGAACAGGAACTGCTTGCGCAACTGAACATGGATCCGCTGTGGATGCCCTTCACGGCGAACCGCCAGTTCAAATCCAATCCGAGGCTGCTGGTAGCCGCCAAGGACATGTACTACACCACGCACGACGGACGCCAGGTGCTGGATGGCATTGCCGGCCTGTGGGCGGTCAACGCGGGCCACTGCCGTGCGCCGATCGTCGAGGCGATCAAGAAGCAGGCCGAGACCATCGACTACGCCACCGGGTTTCAGCTCCACCACCCGTCGGCCTTCCTGGCCGCCGAGCGGCTGGCGCAGATCGCCCCGACCGGGATGGACCGCGTGTTCTTCGTCAATTCCGGTTCCGAAGCAGTGGATACGGCCCTCAAGATGGCGCTCGCCTACCACCGTGCGCGCGGCGAGGGCACGCGCACGCGCTTCATCGGCCGTGAGCGCGGCTACCACGGCGTCGGCTTCGGCGGCATCTCGGTCGGAGGCATGACCGCCAACCGCAAGACCTTCAGCGGGGCGATGCTTCCCGGCGTCGACCACCTCCCGCATACCCACGACCTGGACAGGAACGCCTATTCCCGCGGGCAGCCCGAGTCGGGCGCGCACTTCGCCGACGACCTGGAGCGCCTGGTGGCCCTGCACGACGCCTCCAACATCGCCGCGGTGATCGTCGAGCCGGTGGCCGGCTCGACCGGCGTGCTGGTTCCCCCCAAGGGCTACCTGCAACGCCTGCGCAGCATCTGCGACAAGCACGGCATCCTGCTCATTTTCGACGAGGTCATCACCGGCTTCGGGCGCACGGGCAGCGCGTTCGCATCGCAGACCTTCGGCGTGACGCCGGACATGATCACCTGCGCCAAGGCGCTGACGAATGCGGCCGTGCCGATGGGTGCGGTGATCGTGAAGCGCGAGCTGTACGACGCCTTCATGACCGGGCCGGACAACGCCATCGAGTTCTACCACGGCTACACCTACTCGGGCCACCCGCTCGCCGCCGCCGCTGCCGTCGCCACGCTCGACCTGTTCAAGCAGGAAGGGCTGTTCGAACGCGCCGCGCAACTCGCGCCGTACTTGGAGCAGTGCGCACATTCGCTGCGCGGCCTGCCGCACGTGATCGACATCCGCAACATCGGCCTGGTCGCCGGCATCGAACTGGAGCCGATTCCCGGCAAGCCCACCGCGCGCGCCTTCGAGGCGTTCGTGCGCGCCTACCAGAAGGGCGTGTTGATCCGCACCACCGGCGACACCATCGCCCTGTCGCCGTCGCTGATCATCGAGAAGAACCAGATCGACCAGCTGTTCGACACCGTGCGGGAAGTATT
Source organism: Pseudomonadota bacterium (assembly GCA_023430065.1). GTDB lineage: Bacteria > Pseudomonadota > Gammaproteobacteria > Burkholderiales > SHXO01 > SHXO01. Next base: position 42,452 of record JAEZCG010000195.1, read on the forward strand.
GACCACGCTGCCGTAGTCGATGAAACCCTTGAACCACGGATGACAGGCCAAAGAAAACCGAGACCCATTCAACACAGAGGCCACAGAGGTACACAGAGGAACGGCAAGGTCTGAGACTATCTGTGCTTTCCTCGGTGATCCTCTGTGTCCTCCGTGTTGAGCGCGTTTGCCGTTCTTCGTGTCCTCGTGGTAAATGGATCCCCAGCCTCCGCACAGCCACATGAAGATCGTCATTGCCCAGATGCAGCACGAGACGAACACGTTCTCGCCGGTGCCCACGCCGTGGGAGGCGTTCGGCAACGACGGACCGTTCCTCGGGCAGGCGGCCTACGATGCGATGAAGGGCACTCGACTGCCGATGGCGGCGTTCATCGATCTGGCGGAAGGCGTCGGCGCACGGGTGATCACGCCGATCGCCGCGTGGGCGAACCCGAGCGGACCGGTGGACGGCGAGGCGCATGACCGCATCTGCCGCATCATCTGCGATGCGGTCGCCACGGGCTGCGACGCGGTCTTCCTCGACCTGCACGGCGCCATGGTGGTGGCCGATCGGACCGACGACGGCGAGGGCACGCTCCTGGAGAAGATCCGGGCGATCGCACCGCGCACCCCCGTCGCCGTGTCGCTCGACCTGCATGCCAACGTGACCGAGCGCATGGTGCGCAACTGCGACGTCATCGCCGGCTACAAGACCTATCCGCATGTGGATCAGTACGAGGCGGGCCAGCTCGCGGGCAGCGTGCTGCTGCGCATGCTCGAGGGCAGGTGCAAGCCCGTCATGGCCTGGGGTAACCGCCCCCTGCTCGCGCACACGCTGCGCGAGAACACCGGCGAGCGTCCGATGAAGGATTTCGTCGAGGCAGCGCGCGCCGCGGAGGCCGACGGCCTGCTGGCCGCCACCGCCTTCGGCGGCTTCCAGCAGGCAGACATCCACGACGCCGGCATCAGCGTGGTGACGGTGGCGGACGGCAACCGCGAGCAGGCACAGCGTGCGTGCGATCGGATCCTCGATGTCGCGTGGAAGCTGAAGGAGGAATTCATCTACCAGGGCGAGCCGCTGGCGCAGGCGCTGGCACGCGCGCAGCGGATGGCGGACGAGACCGGCGGCCCGATCCTGCTCCTGGACCACGCCGACAACTGCGCCTCCGGGGCCACCCAGGACACCATGTACGTGCTGCGCGAGGCGCTGCGCCTGGGCCTGACCGGCATCGGCGTCGGCCCCGTGCGCGACCCGCAGGCGGTGGCAAAGATGGTGGAGGCCGGCGTCGGCGCCAAGCTGACGCTGACCGTGGGCGGGCGCATGGACATGCCCGCGATCAAGCGCCAGGGCGAACCGCTGGAGTTGACCGGCGTGGTGCGCGCCATCACCGACGGCGAGTACACCATCACCGGACCTCAGTTCCACGGCATGCGCTGCTACATGGGCCGCACCGCCGTCCTCGATACCGGCGCCGCCGAGATCGTGGTCACCGAGAAGAACCAGGAACCGTGGGATCGCGGCGTGTTCACCAGCGTGGGGATCGACCCCACCCGCAAGCGCTTCCTCCTGCTCAAGTCGCGCATGTACTTCCGTCCGGTGTTCCTGCCCATCGCCAAGGGCCACGTGTTCTGCGACAGTTTCGGCGTCGGCATGTCGGACTGGACACAATTCGAATACCGAAATCTGCGCCGGCCCATCTACCCCCTGGATCCGTTTCCGGCCGAGCACCGTTAGCGCTCGCCCATTCTCCTCACGAACGAGACCGTCATGAACAAACCTCTCGAGCAGCCGGCGCTGCAGATCAGAGCCATCCCCCATTGGATCGACGGCAAGGAAGTCGCGGGTGCCAGCGGCCGTCATGGCGACGTGTTCAACCCCTCGCTGGGTCGGGTCAGCGCGCGCGTGCCCTACGCCGGCTTCGACGAGGTCGCCGCTGCCGTGGCCTCGGCCCAGGCCGCCTTTCCTGCATGGGCGGCGACCCCACCGCTGCGCCGGGCGCGCGTCATGTTCAAGTTCAAGGAGCTCATCGAGCGGAACATGGACGCGCTCGCCAAGCTCATCTCCAGTGAACACGGCAAGGTCGTGTCCGACGCCCGCGGCGAGGTCACGCGCGGATTGGAAGTGGTCGAGTTCGCCTGCGGCATCCCCCACCTGCTCAAGGGTGAATACTCCGAGCAGGTCGGCACCGGCGTGGACAGCTTCTCGGTACGCCAGCCGCTGGGCGTGTGTGCCGGCATCACCCCGTTCAACTTCCCGGCGATGGTGCCGATGTGGATGTTCCCGGTGGCACTCGCCTGCGGCAACAGCTTCGTGCTCAAGCCTTCCGAGCGCGATCCCTCGGCCAGCGTGTTCCTGGCGAAGCTGCTCAAGGAAGCCGGCCTGCCCGACGGCGTGTTCAATGTCGTGCACGGCGACAAGGAGGCGGTCGACGCGCTGCTGCACGATCCGCGCATCGCCGCGATCAGCTTCGTCGGCTCGACTCCGATCGCCGAATACATCTACCGCACCGGCACGGCCAGCGGCAAGCGCGTCCAGGCCCTCGGCGGCGCCAAGAACCACCTGGTGGTGATGCCAGACGCCGACCTGGGCCAGGCCGTGGACGCCCTCACCGGCGCGGCCTATGGATCGGCCGGCGAGCGCTGCATGGCGATCTCGGTGGCGGTCGCGGTGGGCGGCGTGGCCGACGCGCTGGTCGAACGCCTTGCACAGCGCGCGCGTGGCCTGAAGATCAACGAGGGAAGCGACGAGCAAGCCGAGATGGGCCCGCTGGTCACCCGAGCGCACCTGGACAAGGTGCGCGGCTATGTGGCCAAGGGCGTCGAGGAAGGTGCACAGCTGGTGGTCGACGGCCGAGGCGCGCGTGTCCCTGGCTACGAGGAGGGCTTCTTCCTGGGCGGCTGCCTGTTCGACCGGGTCGAGCCGCACATGACCATCTACAAAGAGGAGATCTTCGGCCCGGTGCTGTCGGTGGTGCGTGTGCCGGATTTCGATTCCGCGGTGAACCTGATCAACGCGCACGAGTACGGCAACGGCGTGTCCCTGTTCACGCGCGACGGCGATGCCGCCCGCGAGTTCACCATGCGCGTGCAGATCGGCATGGTCGGCATCAACGTGCCGATCCCCGTGCCGATGGCCTTCCACAGCTTCGGCGGCTGGAAGCGCTCGCTGTTCGGGGACCACAACGTGCACGGACCCGAGGGCGTGCGCTTCTACACCCATCTCAAGACCGTCACCACACGCTGGCCGACCGGCATCCGCAAGGGCGCCGAGTTCGTCATGCCGACGATGAAGTAGGGCCGGGACCCATGGCCCGCGTCCACAGCGTCGAGCGGCTGCGCGCGATCCTGGGCGAGCCGAACCCGCTCGTGCGCAGCAAGGTGCATGCGTCGCTCGACGCGCAAGCGCGCGCGTTCATCGCACGCGCGCCCATGCTGTTCCTGGCCACCTCGGGGGCGGATGGCGTGCCGGTCGTCTCGCCCAAGGGCGACTCGCCGGGCTTCGTCCACATCGAGGACGCGCGCACGCTGCTGCTGCCCGAGCGCAAGGGCAACCGGCTTCTCTTCTCGCTCCAGAACATCCTGGCAAATCCTGCCGTCGAGCTGATCTTCCTGGTGCCGGGGACCGGCGAAACCCTCCGGGTCGGCGGCAGCGCCGAGCTCGACGACGATCCTGCACTGTGCGCGCGCTTCGTCGAACGCGACCGCCCCGCGCTCTTGGTCACGCGCATCCTCGTCCGGCGCTGCTACTTTCACTGCGCCAAGGCGTTCCTGCGCGCACGGCTGTGGGAGCCCGACAGCTGGGGCAAGACCGCCCTGCGCGTCAGTTTCGGTCAGGAGATCGCGCGCGCCGGCGCGCTGGCGGCAGAGGATGTCGAGGCCTTCGACCGCGGCGTTCACGAGCGCTACCGAACCGATCTGTAGGCGACACACGACTCGCCACGAGTCGTGGCATGGATCTCGCTCGGAGCCGCGCGATTCCCCGCGCTGCCTCCTCCGCATCCACGCCATGGCCGACCTGCACGACGATCTGCTCCGCAAGGCACAAGTCGGCGATGCCGACGCGCAGTACGCGCTCGGCCACGCCTACCAGCTCGGCATCGGCGTCGCGCGGCAGCTGCCCGTGGCCATGCGCTGGTATCTCAAGGCTGCCACCCAGGGCCACGGCGATGCACAGGTCAGCCTCGGGCTGATGTTCCTCGAGGACTTGGCGCAGGCCGGCATGCACCGAAATGCCGATCAGGCACGCTACTGGTTCCGCCGCGCGGCCGAGAGCGGCGACACGCGGGCCATGGTCCACCTCGCCCGCGTCCTGGTCGATCACAATCCGCAGGCGCATGGCGCGGAGGCGATCGCCTGGCTGGAACGTGCCGCGGATGCAGGACACGCGCCCGCCCAGTACGAACTCGCCCGCCTGCTGCGCGGCGCGCCGGGCATCGAGCCGGACCCGCTGCTGGCGCTGCACTACCTGCACGAGGCCGCGGATCGGCAGCACGTACCGGCGATGTTTGCCCTTGGCCTGCTGCTCGAGCGCGGCGAGGGACTCGATCGCACCTATCCGGAACAGGCGGCGCACTGGTACGCGCGCCTCGCCCGGGAGCACGGGCACGGCGACGCGGCGCACCACCTGGGCATCCTGCACGTCGAAGGCCGAGGCGTGGCACGCAGCACGCAGTGCGCCACGGACATGTTCCAGCGCGCGATCGCGCTGGGCTGCCATGAAGCGATGTACAGCCTCGCCTTGCTGCACTGCGCCGGCGGCACGCCGGAGGCGTTTCAAGCGGCGGCGACGTGGAGCATCCTGTCGCAGGAATACTGCCCGGAGCGAGGCGGTAACGTGTTGCTCGCCGGACTCGCCGGCCGTCTCGATGGCGCGCGGATGGAAGCCGCACGCCAGGCGGCGCACGCATGGAAGCGCCAAGTGCACCTGGACTCCGCCGGCAACCGGCGCAATCAGAAAGCGCTCGCGCTGGACGCCTGAGCGGCAGCGCCCGCCGCGTCTACATCGTGTCGGGCTGCACGCTCATGACATGGCGCTGCGCCAGGTCGATCCAGGTGCGCTCGCTCTCGATGCTCGAGCGCATGCGCGTCGCCTGCTCGAGCAGATCGGAGAAGACGCGCTCGGCGTGACCGGAAAATCCCAGCCGGGCGAGCAACAACGCGTAGCGGCACCTCGCCTCCAGGCCCACGTACACCAGCGCAACCTCTTCGTACTCGGCCAGGGCGCGTTCGGTATCGCCGGTCCCCTCCAGGGCGCGCGCGTACAGCAGACGCGCTTCCTCGGGACGGAAGCGCGCATCCACCTTGCGCAACCGCTCGAGCGTGCGCAGTGCGCCCGTACAGTCGCCGCCATTGACCTGCGCGCGCGAAAGGCCGAGCAGGACGCTGGGATCGTCTGCGTGCGGACCGCTCAACGCGTCGGCATACAGACGTATTGCCTGCGCATAGCGGCCGCAGCGCATGTACGCGTCGGCTGCCGCGGTCTTGTTCGCGACGCTCGGGCACTGCTCGAGTGCCGCCAGCCGGTTCTGCAGTCGCAGGCGCGGGTCGACCACAGGCGCCACGTCCTTGCGATCGGCCTCATGTGCGGCACGTGCGGCCGGCACCATCTCCAGGAGGGTGTACAGCACGCTGCCCAGCAGCGGCAGCGACAGAATCACCAGCGCCCAGAGATAGGATCGGCCGGTGTGGTACACGTGCAGGATGCAGGCGACCTGAACGAGCGCGATGAGCAGGATCAGCAACGGCATACGGCCTCCCCGGCCACCCCGGGGCTCCACGGATATCCCTGTGTTCACAGAGCGTTGGCACTGCCCGAGGCAAAGCCTATGCCCATGGAAACCGGCGATCCGCCCGGCCCCCGGCGCGGTGCGCTAAGTGCCGATTTTCTCGGACGAAGCGCACCGATCGGTGACGCCGCTCAGCGGCGCAGCGGGTAGCGCTGCAGGAGCCGGAAGGGCTGTCCCGGTCCGGACTGGACGTACAGGGCGACGTCCTCGACCCTGAGCGGTTGGGACAGGGCCGGCGCGAACCACGACGCCAGCCAGTCCGCGAGTGCTGCGCCGTCCTGCTCGTCGATGCGCCCGGTCAGCGTCAGGTGAAAACGAAACTCCTCGAAGACATACGGGTAGCCCCAGCGGGTCAGCAATGCCTCCTGGCGCGCGCTCAACCCCGCCGCGCGCCGCCGGAGCAGTTCATTTTCGTCCGGCGGTCGGCGCAGATGGTCGAGTTCCGCCACGCAGGCGTTCGCCAGTCCCGCAAGATCGGCGTCGTGCCGGACGGGCGTCAGCGCCAGGAAGCCGCCGAGGCGCGTCACCTGCAACGACGGCAGGGCAAACGCGCGCCGGGAAGCCGCCAGCGTCCTCAGGTCGCGATCGATCTCCTGCTCGCCGGCGCCGCCCCGCAGCCGGAACGGCGGCTTGAGCGTGGCGTGAAAGCCGTAGGCGCGCGGCGCTTCGGTCAGCGCGGCGATGCGCATTGCCTCGTAGCCCGGGACCGCAGGTTGCTTGAGCGCCTCGTCGCGCGCCGGGTCGCTTCCCAGCCACTCGCAACCGAGCCGCCACAGCTGGCTGTGCGTCGACGGCGCGTAGTACACGGCATAGCGCGGTTCCATCGGATTCCTTGCAGTATGATGCGGCTGGGAGGTCGGATCGGACGTGCGCGTGTGCGCCATTCGATCGAGGCATTCCCGGAATTCTAGAAGCGATGAGCCGCCTGATCACCAACGCACGCATCGTGACCGGGAACGAAGTCGTTCACGGCACGGTCGACATCCGCGGTCGCGACATCGCCGACGTTCAGCCGGGACGCAGCATGCTGCCGCGCGCCGAGGACTGGGACGGCGACTACCTGCTACCGGGACTGGTCGAACTGCACACCGACAATCTCGAGAAGCACCTCGAACCGCGGCCCGGCGTGCGCTGGCCGGCCATGTCCGCGCTGCTCACGCACGACGCCCAGATCTCCGCCGCCGGCATCACCACCGTGCTCGACGCGATGGGCGTGGGGGACTTCGACGCGCGTTCGGTGCGCGCGATGGGATTGAAGGACATCGCCGCCGCGCTCGCCCAGGCACGCACGCAGGGGCTGTTGCGCGCCGAGCACCTGTTGCACATGCGCTGCGAACTCGCGTGCGACAACATGCTGGAGGTGGTCGAACCGTTCCTGGCCGATCCCACCGTGCGACTGGTGTCGCTGATGGATCACACGCCCGGCCAGCGGCAGTGGATGGACATCGAGCGATTCCGCACCTACACCCAGCGCAATCAGCGCTGGAGCGACGACTATCTGGCCGAGGTGGTGCGCGAGCGTCAGGACATGCAGGCGCGTAACGCCGGGCGCAATCGCAACGGCCTGCTGGCGCGCTGCCGTGCGCGCGCCATCCCGCTCGCCAGTCACGACGATACCGTGGTCGAGCACATCCACGAGGCGGTCGACGCGGGCATCTCCATCTCCGAGTTCCCGACGACCATCGACGCGGCGCGGGCCGCGCGCGCGCACGGCCTGGCCATCGTGATGGGGGCGCCCAACCTGGTGCGCGGCGGATCGCACTCGGGCAACGTCTCCGCACTCGACCTGGCGCGCCTGGATCTGCTCGACTGTCTGTCGTCGGACTACGTGCCGCACGCCCTGCTGCACGGGGCCTTCCTGCTGCGTGACGAAGCCGGCTGGAGCCTTCCACGCGCAGTCGCCAGCGTGACCCGCGCCCCGGCGCGGATGGTCGGCCTGGAGGACCGGGGCGAGATCGCGCCCGGCCAGCGCGCGGACCTGCTGCGCGTGCGCGAGACGCAGGCGGTCGGCGCGACCGGCGTCGTTCCCGTACCCCTGGGCACCTGGCGGGAGTCGGACCGCATCGCCTGAAGCCACCGTCCAGGTTTCCACGCAGGTCTTGATCTTGGTCAGTCCCGGCACCACCAACCCGGTAACATTGGCCAAGGGCGCCGCCCCGACTGCGGCACACACGGAGACCCAAGTGTTCACACGACTGCTGCGCGGCCTGATCGCGGGCCTGGCGCTCACCCTGCTCCACCTTGCCCCGGCAAATGCCCAGAAAGTGCTCAACGTGGGGCTCGTTCCGGCCGAGGATCCGCGCCTGGTCGTGAGCGACAACCAGGCCATGCTCGACCAGCTGTCCACGTCGCTGGGCATGCAGGTCAAGCCCTTCGTCGCCACCGACTACAACGGCGTGATCGAGGCGCTGCGCGCGAAGCGGCTGGACATCGCGCTGCTGGGGCCATTCTCTTACGTCCTGGCGACGAGCATCGCGCCGGTCGAAGCCTTCGTCATTCCCGAGACGCAGAAGCAGGGCCCCTCGTATCACGCCTACATCATCGCGCGGAAAGACCGGAACATCCGCTCCGTCGCCGACCTGAAGGGCAAGACGTTCGCCTTCGTCGACCCCAGTTCCACGTCGGGGCACCTGTTCCCCAAGGCGGGGTTGATCAAGGCCGGCTTCGATCCCGACAACGATTTCTCGCGGGTGATCTTCTCGGGCGGACACGACGCCAGTGCCATCGCCGTGCAGAACGGCAAGGTCGACGCGGGGGCCGTCGCCGACGCCCTGCTGGAGTCGGCCATCGCGCGCGGCATGGTCAAGCAGGACGAGATTGCCATCGTCTGGAAATCGCCTCCGATTCCCGGCGCGCCCTTCGTCATGCGCACGGATCTGCCGGAGCCTCTGAAGAAGAAACTGCGGGCGGCCTTCGCGCAGCAGAAAGACCTGCCCTGGGGGCCGAACGCGACGATCAAGCGCTGGGTTCCGGTGGACGATTCCCATTTCGACGTCGTGCGCGACACGGCGCGGCTGCTCAAGCTCGACATCAAGAAGCTGAAGTGATCGAGGTTCGCGGGCTGAGCAAGCGCTACGGCGCCCAGGTGGCGCTCGATGCCGTCAGCCTCGACGTTGCCGCGGGCGAGATGGTGGTCGTACTGGGCCCCTCCGGCGCGGGCAAATCCACGCTGCTCCGCTGCATCAACCGTCTGGTGCAACCCGACGCGGGGCAGGTGCGCATCGGCGGGGAAGCGCCGCCGCGCAACCGCGAGGGCCTGCGAAACCTGCGCGCGCAGGTAGGCATGATCTTCCAGGACCACAACCTGGTGCCGCGTCTGTCCGTGCTCAAGAACGTGCTGACCGGCCGGCTCTCCCACATGCCCACCTGGTCGTCGATCCTGCAGTTGTTCGGCGAGGAGGATCTGCGCATCGCGCACGCCTGCCTGGCGCGCGTGCAGCTGGACGATCGGGCATGGAGCCGTGCGAACCGTCTGTCGGGCGGCCAGCAGCAGCGCGTGGGCATCGCCCGCGCACTGGCACAGCAGCCACGCGCCATCCTCGCCGACGAACCGGTCGCCAGTCTCGATCCGAAGACGGCGCGCGTGGTGCTGGACGATCTGCGGCGCGCTTCGCGCGAGCTCGGCATTGCCGTGCTGTGCAACCTGCACCAGGTCGGCTACGCGATGGAGTTCGCGGATCGCATCGTCGGCATCCATGCCGGCGCGGTGGTATTCGACGGGACGCCGAAGACGCTGGACGCTGCTGCGCTCGCGCGCATCTACCCCGGTCTCGAGCAGGCCGCATCGCCGGAGGACGCCGCCTGATGCGCACCTTCATCCTGGGCAGGCCGTGGACCGCGAGGCAGTGGCTGCTGAGCGCGGCCGGTTGCGCGCTACTGCTCGCCGCCCTGGTGTGGAGTGCCCGCAGCATCGACCTGTCCATCGCCGAATTGGTGCGCGGCACCCCCTACATGGTGGATCTGGTGTCGCGGATGGTGCCGCCGAACTGGGCATTTCTGTCGCGACTCGTGCAACCGGTGTTCGAGACGGTGCAGCTGGCCGTGTGGGGCACCCTGCTGGCCATCGTGCTGGCCCTGCCGCTGTGCTTCCTCGGCGCGCGCAACCTGAGCCCGAGTCCGCTCGTCTTCCACGTCACGCGCCAGCTGTTCAACGCCGCGCGCGGCATCAACGAGATCATCTTCGCGCTCATCTTCGTCGCCGCCGTCGGGCTCGGTCCCTTCGCCGGCGTGCTGGCCCTGACGATCCATGGGGCGGGAATGCTCGGGAAGTTCTTTGCCGAGGCCATCGAGGAAGCCGACCCGCGGCCGGTGGACGGCCTGCGCGCCACGGGTGCCAGTCCGTTGCAGGTCATCGTGTTCGCCGTGCTGCCGCAGGCGATGCCGGGATGGATCGCGGCCACGTTGTACCGGCTCGAGGTGAACCTGCGCGCCGCCACCATCCTAGGCATGGTCGGAGCGGGCGGGATCGGCTTCGAGCTCTACAGCAGCCTCAAGCTGTTCCAGTACGAGGACACGGCAGTGTGCGTCATCGTGATCCTCGCCATGGTGATGACGGCGGACTATCTGTCGTCCAGGTTGCGCGCGAGAATACTGGCGCCATAGGCCGCGCCGGCAACAGCCGAGGTCCAGGTCTTGCGGTGACCCGCTACCCGGCCAGCGGCTCGCCGTCCGGCTGAAGCAGCGTGCTCTCCTCGCCGCGCAGGGCCGCGCCGAGCGTGTGCCAGGCCAAGGCGGCGCAATTGCCGCGCGAGGGCGAGGCACGCACCACGGAGAGGATGGCGAGCTGATCGGCGGCCACTTCGCTGCTCTCGGACCCCTGCGGATCACGCACCAGTTGCGTGAACGCTTGCACCATGCGCCCCGCCTCCTCCAGGGTGCGCTCGCGCACCAGGGCGGTCATGACCGAGGCCGACGCCATCGAGATGCCGCAGCACGAGCACTGGAAGGCGGCGTCGCGGATGCGCTCGCCCTCGAGCGCCAAGTACACGGTGAAGGTGTCGCCGCACAACGGATTGATGCCTTCCGCGCGCCGGGTGGCTTCCGGCAACTCGCGGTAATTCCGGGCGTTCTTGATGTGATCCATGATCACATCGTCGTAGATGCTGCTCAAAGGCGGACTCGGTTCTGCACTCGACACGGTTCGAGACCAAATTCTACTGTAGGGACCCCCATCCCTGCCGGCCCGAAAGCATCCGCAGTTATTTGGATATGAGAAACCATTCGTTCCCGGCATGAAGGCGCTGCCGTAAGGTGGCGGGTTCCCGAACAGGCAGACCAGAGGATGACCCGATGAAGCTCGAGACCATCGCCGTGCACGGCGGCTACCGACCCGACCCCACCACCCGATCGGTGGCCGTGCCCATCTATCAGACCACGTCGTACGCGTTCGACGACACCCAGCACGGCGCCGACCTGTTCGACCTGAAGGTCCAGGGCAACATCTACACGCGCATCATGAATCCCACCACCGACGTGCTCGAGCAGCGGCTCGCACTGCTCGAGGGCGGCATCGGTGCACTGGCGCTCGCCTCGGGACAGGCGGCCATCACCTACGCCCTCTTCACCATCGCCGAGCAGGGCGACAACATCGTCGCCGCCAGCACGCTCTACGGCGGCACCTACAACCTGTTCGCGCACACCCTGCCGCAACTGGGCATCGAGGTGCGCTTCGCCGACCCTTCCAATCCCGCAGGCTTCTTTCCGCTGATCGATGGCCGCACCAAGGCCATCTATGTCGAGGCCATCGGCAATCCAGGCGGAAACGTGGTCGACCTGCAGGCCTTCGCCGACCTGGCGCACAAGGCCGGCGTCCCACTCATCGTCGACAACACGGTGCCCACCCCCTATCTGTGCCGCCCGATCGAGCACGGCGCCGACATCGTCGTGCACTCTCTCACCAAGTACCTGGGCGGACACGGCAACAGCATCGGCGGGGAGATCGTCGACTCGGGCAAGTTTCCCTGGGCCGAGCACAAGCAGAAGTTCCGCCGGCTGAACGAACCGGACGTCTCCTATCACGGCGTGAGCTATACCGAAGCGCTGGGGCCTGCGGCCTTCATCGGCCGTGCCCGCGTGGTGCCGCTGCGCAACATGGGTGCGCCGCTATCGCCGTTCAACAGCTTTCTCATCCTGCAGGGCATCGAGACGCTCGCGGTGCGCATGGACCGGATCTGCGACAACACGCAGAAAGTCGCCGAGCATCTGTCACGCCATCGCCAGGTCACGTGGGTACGCTACGCGGGATTGAAGGAACATCCGGACTTCGGGCTTGCACAGCGCTACCTGGGCGGACGTCCGTCGGGCATCCTGAGCTTCGGTATCGACGGCGGCAAGCAGGCCGGCGCCCGCTTCATCGATGCGTTGAAGCTGGTGACGCGCCTGGTGAACATCGGCGATGCGAAGTCACTGGCCACGCATCCGGCCAGCACCACGCATCGTCAGCTCTCGCCCGACGAGTGGAAGAAGGCGGGGGTGAGCGAGGACATGGTGCGCCTGTCGATCGGCATCGAGCACATCGACGACATTCTCGCGGACATCGAACAGGCGCTGGCAGCCGCGCGCGGTTGAGAGGGGACGCTCAACGCTCAAACGCTCAACGCGAAGCGCGCAAAGACCGCAAAGGGACAATCGAGGAGCGTGGTACGCATCAATCGTCCGTTCGCTGCGATTTTCTTTGCGCTCTTTGCGGCCTTTGCGTTGAGCGTCGTTCAGTTGGTATCCCCGAGGACTTCCAACTGGCCTTTGCGTTGAGCGTCGTTCAGTTGGAATCCCCGAGGACTTCCAACTGGCCTTTGCGTTAAGCGTCGTTCAGTTGGAATCCCCGAGGACTTCCAACTCCTGCACCGACCAGTCGTATTCCAGGAACTCGGTCACGTCCGTCGCCACGGCCGCCTCGAACGCTGCTTTCGCCTTGTCCCGTTCGCCACGGAGCAGGTACTGTTGCCCGGCGTAGAAGTAGGCCTCGCACTGCTTCATGAGGGTTTGCCGCGGGTTGCTGTCGGAGGCTGCCTCGATCGCCGCTTCCGGTTCCATCTGGCCGGCAAGCATCTGCACCACCGGCGCGGGCCACTGCTGCGCCTGGATCTGCGCCGCGACCATCCCGATCGGCCCCTGCCTGTCGATGTCGCCGCGGCGCAGGGCCAGTTCGATCCACATGACCGCGTAGACCACCTGGTCGCCCTCGGCATGCTGCAAGGCGCGCGAGAACTCCTGTGAGGCGCGGTAGAAGTCCTTCTGGTAAAAGGCGAGCCGGCCTTTCTCGCGGTACGCCGAGGCACGCTTGGAGTCCAGCCCCAGCGCCATGTCCAGGTCATGCGCGGCGGACTCGTACTCGCGCAGCTTGATGTGGGTGATCGCGCGATCCTCGTAGTACTGCGGGTTCACCTGATCGATCTCCACCGCACGCGAGAAATCCTGCAGGGCCTCGGGATACTGGAGCAGGTAGTTGCGCGCGACCCCGCGATTGCGAAACAGCTCCGCGAGATCTCTGCCCTGTGCGTCGCCGGACTCGATGCGTGCGCTGAACTGCAGGACCATTCCCTCGTAGGCCTGCACCCGCTCCGCCCGGATCTGCTGCGCGAGATCGGACAGCGCGGGCGCGGCCATCGCCGGCAGGGCGACCGACAGCAACAGCGCGCACGCGACCGCGCGCGCCGCGCGCTTCACTCCCGACCGGCCAGGCATGCGTCTATTCCTTGGCCACGAGGTGCATCAGCGACGAGGTGTCCCAGCGCCCGCCGCCGCGCTGCTGGACCTGCGCGTAGAACTGGTCGATCAGCGCCGTGACCGGCAGCCGCGCACCGTTGCGCTTGGCTTCGTCCAGGCAGATGCCGAGATCCTTGCGCATCCAGTCCACCGCGAAGCCGAATCCGTCGAACTTGTGCTGATCCATCGTCTTCCAGCGGTTCTCCATCTGCCACGACTGCGCGGCACCCTTGGAGATCACCGCGATCACCTTCTCGATGTCCAGCCCGGCCTTCTTGCCGAAGTTGAGGGCCTCGCCCAGTCCCTGCAGCAGGCCTGCGATGCAGATCTGGTTGACCATCTTGCACAGCTGCCCCGCACCGGCCTCGCCGATCAGCACGCAACTCTTGGCATAGACGTCGAGGATGGGCTTCACCGAATCGAACACACCCTGCTCGCCGCCGCACATGATCCCCAGCTGGCCGTTGACCGCGCCGGCCTGGCCACCGGACACCGGCGCATCGACGAACTGCACACCCTTCGCCTTGCATTTCTCGTACAGTTCGCGCGCGAGGTTGGCCGAGGCGGTGGTGTGGTCGACCAGGATGCTGCCGGCCTTCATCCCTGCCAGCGCGCCGCCGTCACCGTAGACCACCGAACGCACGTCGTCGTCGTTGCCCAGGCACATGAGGACCACGTCGCACCCGTTCGCCGCCTCGCGCGGCGTGCCCGCGCTGTGGCCCGCGTATTCCTTGACCCACTGCGCGGACTTCGCCGCCGTGCGGTTGTACACCGTCACGTCATGCCCGCCCTTGTTCTTCAGGTGCCCGGCCATGGGATAGCCCATGACGCCCAATCCGAGAAACGCTACCTTCGCCATGATCTCCTCTCTTCAAACGTTCTAAACCGCGCTAACCACGAAGGGCACGAAGGAACACGAAGAAAGGCAAAGACAAGAGAAACGCGTTCAACACAGAGGACACCGAGGAACACAGAGGAAAACTGAATCCTCATGCGGTCGTAGTCCTCTGTGCTCCTCTGTGTTCGACGAGTTTGACGTTCTTCGTTTGTTCCTCGTGCACTTCGTGGTGCAAGTACAACTACCGGTGACCGCCCTGCTTCAGGTGCCCGTAACGCGCCACGCGCAGGTCGGCCTGGGCCTTGTGGCCGGCGAAACCCTCGATCGCGCACAGGCGCGAGCAGTACTCGCCGATCAGGGCGGAGGCCTCGGGCTTGACGCGCTGGTAGGTGCAGGTCTTGATGAACTTGCCCACCCACAGGCCGCCGGTGTAGCGCGCGGCCTTGCGCGTGGGCAGGGTGTGGTTGGTGCCGATCACCTTGTCGCCGTAGGACACGTTGGTCTCCGGACCGAGGAACAGCGCGCCGTAGTTGGTCATGTTCTTCAGGAAGTAGTCCGGATCCTTGGTCATCACCTGCACGTGCTCCGAGGCGATGCGGTCGGCCTCCTTCACCATCTCCTCGTAGCTGTCGCACACGATGACCTGGCCGTAGTCCTTCCAGGCTTGGCCGGCGATGGCGGCGGTCGGCAGCACCTTCAGCTGCTTCTCGATCTCGGCCATCGTGTCACGCGCCAGCTTCTCCGAGTTGGTGAGCAGGATGGCCGGCGAGTTCGGGCCGTGCTCGGCCTGGCCCAGCAGGTCGGTCGCGCACATCTCGCCGTCGCAGCTCTCGTCGGCAATGACCAGCGTCTCGGTGGGCCCGGCGAACAGGTCGATGCCGACCCGGCCCGCGAGCTGGCGCTTGGCTTCGGCGACGAAGGCATTACCGGGACCGGCGACCATGTCGCAGGCCTGCACGCTGGCGGTGCCCACCGCCATCGCGCCGATCGCCTGGACTCCGCCGACCACGAAGATCTCGTCCGCGCCCGCCAGGTGCATCGCAGTGACGATGGCCGGCGCCGGCTTGCCCTGGAAGGGCGGCGCACACCCGATCACACGCGGCACGCCCGCCACCTTGGCGGTGAGGATGGTCATGTGCGCCGAGGCCACCAGCGGATACTTGCCGCCCGGGACATAGCAGCCGACGCTGTTGACCGGGATGTTCTTGTGTCCCAGCACCACGCCAGGCAGGGTCTCGACCTCGACGTCCTTCAGCGCGTCCTTCTGGATCTGCGCGAAGTTTCGGATCTGCGTCTGCGCGAACTTGATGTCCTCCACGTCGCGCGCGGACATGGACTTGATCGCGGCCTGGATCTCCGCCTCGCTCAGCTTGAAGCTGGGCGGATCCCAGTTGTCGAACTTGCGGGAGTATTCCCGAACAGCCTCGTCCCCGCGCTTCTCGATGTCGGCGAGGATGGCTTCGACGGTCTGGCGGACCTTGGCGATATCGGCGGCATCCTGCTCGGCGCTGATGCCGGACTTGAGAAAACGGACCATGGGTGCTCCCTGACTCGGAAGCGGGGATTATAAGCCGGGGGGCTGGAATGACCTGCTTTCGACCGGAGGACGGCGCGCAGAAGTGCATCCGTTCCGTCTGACCAACCTGACCGGCAACCCGTCCAGTCTGCAGATCGGCTACATTGCGCTTCACCTGACTGCTGCCAAGATCTGGTGACTGGAGAGCGAGGAATGCAAATGCACGACGTCCATACCGGCGGCTGCGTGTGCGGCGCCGTACGCTACCGGGTCACAGGCCCGCCCGCCTTCGGCGTCGTCTGCCACTGCAGGTTTTGCCAACGGCGCCTGGCCGGTGCGTTCGCCGTCGTGGCGCAGTTCGAGGAGAAGAACGTCGCGTTCACGCAGGGCGAGCTGCGCGAGTACGAACACCGCTCGGATGAATCGGGGCGGTGGATACGCATCGGCTTCTGTCCGGTCTGCGGAACGACGCTCACCCACACCGGGGAGGCACGCCCGGGCATGCGGGCGATTGCGGCCGGCACCTTCGACGAGCCCGGCTGGTTCGAGATCGACCGGCACATCTGGCTCAAATCCAAGCTGCCCTGGATCGCCGTGCCCGAGGGCGTGACCTGCTACGAGCGCGGCGTCATCCCGCCGTCGACGTGACGCTCACGATCGAGCGCGGACCGGCCGCCCCACCCGGCGTCGTTCCGAGCGAAGCAAAGATTCCTCGATTTCCCCACACCGATGTCATTCCGAGCGCCCGCGAGCAATCCTCGGGGTGGACGCTGCAATGCGAGGTTCCCTCACTGCGTTCGGGATGACACCAAGGGACAGGACGATACCGAGGAAGGGACGGCACCGAGGAAAGGAATGGCGTGACACGTCCGCAAGCAGGGTACTCTCTTGCGGATCGAACGAAGTTGCGCGCAACCCACCCGAACGAGGAACCCGATGGCAGACGTTGGAACCAGGCTGATCTTCGAGAACGAGCGCGTGCGCGTGTGGGAGTTCACCTTACAGCCGGGCGAGAGCACCGGCATGCACACGCACGAGGTCGACTACTTCTTCTACCCGATCGAAGGGGGCACGCTGGAAGTCACCCGCGCCAGCGGCGTGACCCAGGCAACGCTGAAGGAAGGCGAGGTCTACTACCGCAAGGGCGGTGACACCCACGACGCGAAGAACATCGACGACCACCGCTACCACGAGATCCTGGTGGAACTGAAGGGTTGAGCCAGGCACGGTCAGGATGATTAGGCGGTGGCTGTCGAGCGCAGCTTCCGCGGTCTGCCGCGTCCAGGATGCGCCGCCCGGGCGACTGGCTGCGCCGGATACCGAGCCGGCATTTCAGAGGCGGAAAGCGCGAATGGGCTGCACACGGTGACAACACCGTACATCACGCCGGGCTGCAAATCCTCTGTCAACAGCACCGAGCAGCCCTGCAACTGGGCGGCTGCCACGATCAGGCTGTCCCACCAGCTGAGCTTGTAGCGAAGTTCGATTTCCCGGCCGCGCCGAAGCAAGGCCTCGTCGCTGGGCTGTGGATTCCAAGTGATGAGGGCTTGGACATCGTCCCACGCCTCGTCGGTGGAAAGGCCGGGTACCAGCTTGCGGGTGACGTTCACGTAGTACTCGGAGAGGACCTGGACGCTCGTACGACCGAGCTGCTCGCGCCACAGGTAATCCAGCCACTCGGATGCGCGCTGCTGCATGCCGGGGTAGGCGGCATCCCTCGCATAGATGAAGACGTTGGTATCAACGAAGACTGCCGCGGTCATGCGCCTCCTCCCTCGAGGGATAAGCGTCACCCCGTTTGCTCAGGCGCACCGGCTTCTTGGAAAGATATCGACGCATTGCCTCGTCGTAGGCGCGGGCTTCCTTCATCCGCTCCTGCAGCATCTCTCCGACGATGCGCGAGACACTCGTGTTGTGCTTGGCCGCATACACGCGTACCCACGCAGCGGTTCGCTCGTCGAGGGTAATGGTCACGTTCTTCATGGGCACCACCTCAAAAGACACGGTTTTAGTGTAACACACGGTTCGTGTCTTATCTGGAGGGACAGGACCATGACCAGAGTGTCGAATCGCACGCTGCCCGTTCGACTACCTGGCATGCCGGTCCTCGAACCGGAATTGCTCACAGGAGTTCGACCTTGCCCATCCGACATCGCATCACCCCCTGCCTCTGGTACGCCAGCGAAGCCGAGGAAGCCGCGCGCTTTTATGTTTCCCTTTTCCCGAACTCCCGGATCACACGCCTCACCCACTACGGCGAGGCGGGGAAGGAGGTGCACGGCCAGGCGGCCGGCACCGTCCTCACCGTCGCCTTCGACCTCGACGGACAGCCCTTCACCGCGTTGAACGGCGGGCCGCTCTTCAAGTTCACCGAGGCGCTGTCGCTGCAGATCGACTGCGAGACGCAGGACGAGGTCGACCACTACTGGAACGCACTGTCGGCCGGGGGCGATCCGGCGGCCCAGCAATGCGGCTGGCTGAAGGACCGTTACGGGCTATCGTGGCAGGTGATCCCGCGCGTCCTGATCGACATGATCGCCGACCCGGACCGGAAGCGCGCGGACCGCGCCATGCAGGCCATGCTGAGCATGAAGAAGCTGGACATCGCGGGCCTGGAGCGCGCTTACCGCGAATAGCCCGCGGCCGGAATCCTCCGAGGCGGTGATAGCATCGCGGGTCGTTCCGTCACCTGCCGACCGCGATGCCTGCGCCGCCCCGTCACGATCTCCCGCCCGATCCGCGCCGCTGGCTCGGCCTGGCCGGAATCGGCAGCGGCGTGTTCATGTTCACGCTCGACGGCAGCATCGTGAACGTGGCATTGCCGACGCTGGCCCAGTACTTCGGCGCATCGCTGGCGACGCTGCAGTGGATCCCGCTCGCCTACCTGCTGGTGATCGCGTCCCTGGTCCTGGGCGCGGCACGGCTCGGCGACGTTCACGGGCGCCGGCGCGCCTACCTGTTCGGACTCGGCGTCTTCACGGCCGCCTCGATGCTGTGCGGGCTCGCGCCGGGTGTCGGCTGGCTCATCGCGTTCCGCGTGCTGCAAGGCTTCGGGGCGGTGTTCGTCTCCGCGCTCGGCGGCGCCATCATCGCCCAGACGTTTCCGCAACACGAGCGCGGGCGCGCGCTCGGCGTGATCTCGTCCTGCGTCACGTTGGGCGTGGCGCTCGGCCCCACCGTCGGTGCCTTCATCATCGACTGGGCCAGCTGGCGCTGGATGTTCCTGGTCAACATCCCGGTCGGGCTCGCGGCGATGGCGATCGTCAGCCGGGTCATTCCCGACCTGCCGCGCTCACCGACGCGCCTGCCCTTCGACTGGCTCGGCACGAGCCTCATTGCAGCCGCGATCGGAAGCTTCTCGCTCGCCCTGACGTTCGGGCAGCGACAGGGATTCGATGCCGGGCTTCCGATTCTGCTCTACATGCTCTGCGCGGCCGCGCTGCTGCTGTTCGTCGTCGCCCAAGCGCGCGTCGATGCCCCGCTTCTCGACCTCAAGGTATTCGCCAACCGGCCCTTTTCCGCCGGACTCGCGATGGGCGTTCTAGCCTTCGTCTCCATCGGCGCCACCAGCTTCACCCTGCCCTTCTTCCTGCAGCTGGGGCTCGGGCTGCCGATCGCCACCGTCGGCCTGATGATGGCGATCTCGCCGGTGATCGGCGCCATCGCCTCCCCGGTCGGCGGCGCCCTCTCGGATCGTTTCGGGCCACGCTGGGTGTCGCTGCTCGGCCTGCTCGGCATGGCACTCGGCGGACTGCTGCTGGCGCGCCTGGACGAAGGGACGACCACCTGGAGCTTCGCCCTGAGCATCGCCCCGCTCGGTCTGGGCATGGCGTTGTTCTCGGCCGCCAACAACAGCGGGGTCATGAACTCGGTCACGCGCGAGCGCCTGGGCATCGCCTCGGGTTTGTTGTCGCTCGCGCGCACGCTCGGGCAGAGCACCGCGGTCCCCATCGCCGCTGCGATGTTCGCCCTGTTCGCGCTCGGCCATGCAGGCGCGGTGAACCATGACCAGCTGCTTGGACTCCCCGCCTCGTCCTTGCTGCGCGGGACGCGCCATGCGTTCGGCGTGACCACGGTCGCGGCGCTGGTCGGCGCGGCGATCGCGCTGTGGATGCTGGGCGTCGACCGCGGCAGGCGCAGCTAGCCC
>JAEZCG010000064.1 GCA_023430065.1 Pseudomonadota bacterium
TTCGTTCAGCGTCGAATTCAGCCACTACGAGCCGGTGCCGCCGAACGTGCAGCAGCAACTGGTGGCGGAGCACAAGGTGCCGGTGCACGAGGAGTAGAGGGTCGATCGACGAGGACAGCGAGGATCCCTTCGGCTCGGGATGACACCGAGGTGGGCTACCCAAATGGGTGTCATTCCGAGCGTAGCGCAAGCGCGGCGAGGAATCCTCGGGGTGGACACTGCAGAGCGAGGATCCCTCGCCATCGGCTCGGGATACCACCGAGGCGACGCGCGGGAGCGAGTCCTCTCGCCGCAGCCGCCTCCACCGACCCTACGCCAGCACCACGTCGGCCTGCACCGTCCCGGCCCGCTCGTGGCGCGCGGTCAGGCGCACGGTCGCTCCCCGCGTACCGCGCACCACCCATTCCACCTCGAGCCGGTCGTCCGTCACGTCGCCGCCCCAGCCGGCCCAGCTGCTCGGCGCCACCGGCTTGTAGGCACGCCCCTCCAGCTCGCCGCGCTCCTCGCGTCGAAGTCCGCTCGCGAGGCTTGCGCCGTCAGGCAGACCGATCTCGCACACCACGCCGCGCGTGCGCTTGTGCTCGTGCGCCTTCTTCGTCACGTAGCTGGGCAGCCAGCCGGTGTTGTGCACCACCAGGCTCACACGCCACGTACCGTCGCCCAGCGCGTCTGCACGCGCCTCGAGCAGTTCGAGCCTGGGTGAGATGAGCAGGTGCCAGAGCAGCCAGCGTGGAAAGCGCGCGACTTCCTGCTCGAGCAGCGCCGGCGGCGGGTTGCTCCACGTGTAGAGGGTGTCCCAGCCGCCCAGTTCGACCGTGCCGAGCTGCGGATGATCGAACGCGTACCATGGCACGAAACCCTTGCCGCCCAGCACTTCGTCGTTCCAGCGCAGCAGCTTGAGGTCGTCCTCCTCCGGATGTTCGCGGTACCACTCGATGAACTTGTAGTCGTCGATGCCGGCCTGGCGCTGCGGACTCCAGATCTCCACGGTCCAGGCGAATACGCCGACGTGTTCGTACAGCCAGTCGTCCATCGACCCGGTGATCACATCCTTCGGGTGATAGCGGAAATCGTGGAACACCGAGATGTTCGGGTAGCCGGTCAGGTCCGTGCCTCGCGCACCGATCTTCCGGTACGTCCACAGGTCTTCGACCGGCAGGCTGTCATCGGCCGTGTGCGAATAGGGTCGTAGCAGCACACCGCTGTAGGTGTGAAAGCACACCCCGCCGGTGATGTTCGGGTGCTCGCTGACGAAGCGTACGGCGGCCTGCACTTCGGGTTCGGACGTCGGAAACGGACCCGCGCCGTGCTGCTCGTGCTCCTGCCGCCAGCCCGCCGGAAAATTCCGGTTCAGATCGAGTTGCTCGCGCCGCCGCTGCAACCGGATCTGGTTTCCGTCGTAGTCCTCCAGCACACCTTCGGGTAGCAGCCGGTAGTAACGGCCGCCCTGTTCGGTGGGATCGCGCCGCACCAGCAGCCGCGCGTCGCGCTCGGACACCTTCCACGGACCGTTCGAATCGACGATGCGCATCGACAGTACGCGGCCGTCGCCGTCGACGTCCTCGCGGCGCAGACCGCCCACCGGCGCCTCGTCGTAGGGATAGGGCCGCGTGCTGGAGCGGATGAGCCGAGGCACGTCGGCAAGGGCCCACTCGGCGCCGTCCGGGTTGAGCCGCGGACACACGTAGAACACCCGGCTGTCGAGGCACCGGGTGACGTCTTCATCGTGGCCGTATCGCTCGACGAGGAAGTGCAAAAGGTATAGGCAGGCCATGGAGCCTGCCACCTCCGTCGCGTGGATGTTGCCGTCTACCCACAGCGCGGGCTTGTCCCGGTCCGCCCCGGTGGCTTGGTCCGTGACGATGGCCAGGAGGATGTCGCGACCTTCGTGGCTCTGGCCGATCGTGCACACACGCACGAGGTTCGGGTGGCGCCGTGCCAGGTCGGCGAGTGCGGCGTTCAGTTCCGCATGCCGCAGATAGCGATCGAAGCGCATGCGTGGGCGATGGGAGTCACGTCCGCTCGATCGCGAGCGGACGCACCCTCAGGATCAGCGAACGCTCTTCGGCGCCGCCGGCTTCTTGACGCGTCCCGGACGGGTCTTGCCGTAGGAACCGTTGTAGATCTTGCCGCGACGCGTCCGCCGGTCGCCTTTGCCGTTGCTGCGCTCCATGCAAAACTCCAGAGAGGGGATGGGAGCCGTCGATTCTAGCAAACCCCACCCGCTCTCCGGGCCGCCGTCACTGCTGCGGCTGCGTCACATCCTTGGGCTGCTCGCTGCCCTCGGCAGAGGCCGGCTGCTCGTCCACACCGGACCCCTGACCCGTGGTGTCGGCCTGAGACGGATGGCCGACGGAGCCCAGGCTTTGATCGGGAATCTGCGGCTGTTCGGCAGTCGACTGCGAGCCGGCCGCGTCGCCCGTCGGTGCGCGCTCGAGCTGGTCCGCGCGCAGGTCGCCACGCTCGCCCTCCATGTCGCCGTCGCGCTGCCCGTGCAGCCGCTCTTCCGGACCTTCGATGTTCACGCGATCGTCGTAAGCCTTGTCCTGCCCGGCGGTCGCGTCATTGGTCGACGCATTGGCGGCATCAGGAATGGCAGGATCGGGCATCGACGAATCCGACTGCTGGGCGTGGACGGCCCCCATGCTGAACCCCGCCGCGATCAATGCGGCCAGAAGATAGTTGCGCTTCATGTGTACCTCCGGTTCGATGAAAATGGCGCACCGCACGCCGCGAGGCGCACTGTCGTGCAGTGCCCTTCACTCCGCAACGCATGTGCCGACCCCGCTCGAGTGCAGTATCCTCGCCTCTGCCAACGCTCAGCCAACAGCCACCATGAACAGGACACAGACGACCCTCGCGCTCGCCCTGCTGACGCTCTTCTGCGGCGAGGCGGCGTGGGCGCAGAAGTCGCTTCCAGCCGACAGACAGCGATCGCTGACCCGGGAGCTCACCGCGCTGCGTGCGGAGCTGAAGCAGCTGCGCGCCGAACGCGCGGCCGTCGAAGCGGACCGCGAGACCCTGCAGGCGCAGCTTCGCGCATTGCGTGAGCAGATCCTCGCCGTGCGCGAGGACGTGCGCGGACTCAAGGCCAACAGCATCCTCGATCTGAACGGCTACCTGACGTTCGAAAACAGCACCGGCTACCCGACGGCGGTGTTTCGCGGTGTGAACGTGCAGGTGATCAATGGCACAGGCGATACCCAGTCCGCCAACGGTCTGGGCAACCTGATCGTGGGCTACAACCGCGCGCGCGAGGGCGCACCGGTGTGTTCGATCGGCTACTTCTCCACCGAGGCGGAATGCACGGCAAAAGGAGGACGCTGGGCCAGCAGCCACAAGAGCGGCTCGCACAACATCGTCGGCGGGGACTTCAACAGCTATTCGCTGTGGGGAGGGCTGTTGCTGGGCACCCAGAATGCGATCAACGCGCCCTTCTCAGTCGTGACGGCAGGATCGGGCAACGTCGCCAGCGGCGACCTGTCGAGCGTGACGGGCGGAAGCTTCAATACGTCGAGCGCGATGTACGGCAGCGTCACCGGCGGGCTGAACAATACTGCCAAGGGCGACTTCTCCAGTGTGAGCGGCGGCTCGTCCCGCCTCGCCACCGGCAGTTACAACTGGGCCTCGGGAGCACTGGTCCAGCCAAAGTGATCGAATAGGTGGACTGCTACCGGAGCGGCGCTCGGCGCCGCCCCGTCCGTTGCGCTCAACGAACCTGAGTGTTCCCGGTCGTACCGCGACGGCGATCGCGCTCTTCGCGCAGCCGTTCCCTGGCTTCTCGGCGCGCTTGTTCCTCGTTGTTCTGCATCTGTTCGGTCTTATCTCTCGCCGTGCGCCCCTGCTCGGCCTTCTCCTCGGTCCGATGCTCCCGGTCAAGCTTCTCCTTGCGCGTACGGTCGCGGTCTGAATGCCGCTCATCGCCTCGATCTGAATGGTCGTCCTCTCGCTCGCCGCGATCGCGGCGATCCTTCGCCGCCTGCGTGCACTCCTTCATGAAGCGTTCGCGATCCCGCCCTTTCAGCCCCTTGTCGTTGGCCAATTGACCGCAGGTATCCTTGCCCCGATGGCGGCCCTCTTGGTCGTCGGCCGTCGCCGGCATTGCGAGAAACAGCGTCAAGCCCAGCGCCAGAATTCGCAGCATCGACTTCTCCTTGTCGGTGGTGGCAGTCGAGGTTCCAACGCACGGGGAACCTCCGCGGATGACGTGCAACTAGCAAACCGCGTGCACGCCCGGACGCCCCCCCGCAGGACGAGGTTCTACTGCGCCTTGTCCCCGTAAGGCAGCGCGCCGCCCAGCTTGAGCTTGAGGCGGTCGTGGATCCACTTGTCGTCGAACCACTCGATGGGACTCACCGGCAGGCCGTGAAGCACCACTTCGAAGTGCAGATGAT
>JAEZCG010000087.1 GCA_023430065.1 Pseudomonadota bacterium
ACTGGGAGCAGTCGAAGTGGTACACGAGGGCAACCTGCATCGCTTCGAACGCGATCCCGCTGGGGTCTGGTTCTACCACGGCGTGCACGCCGAGGCCGATCCGCAGCACGGCCACACCCCGGACCCGATGCTGGCCGAGAAGATCGACAAGGCGCTGATCGGCTTCACCCGGGCCCGCAAGGAGCGCCGTATCCCCGTCTCCGAGGGGCCGGCCAAGTTCGGCGTTACTACGCCGCAGATGATCGTGCTCGTCTTCGCCAAGGGTACTGGGCAGGTACAGCCGCTGGCGCAGTATGCAGTGGGCGACCAGGCACCGGACCACGTCAGCCGCTATGTGATGCGGCTAGGGGACAAGGAGATCGTGACCATCCCCAACTACCACATCGACAATCTCGTCGGTCTGATCCAGGCCGCGGCCGCCGCCGCGGCGACACAACAGCCATCGCCGCCGCCCCGGCAAGGCTGAGCCGGGCGACTGCACCCCCCTAGAGCAGCCCGCGCTCCGCGAACGAGAGCGCGCTGTCGCCGCCCACGATGAAGTGATCGAGCACCTTGACATCCACCAGCGCCAGCGCACTGCGCAGCGTCTGGGTCAGGGTCTCGTCGGCACGGCTCGGCTCGGCGATGCCGGAGGGGTGGTTGTGCGCGAAGATGACCGCTGCGGCATTGTGGCGCAGCGCATACCGCACCACCTCGCGCGGAAAGACGCTGGTCTGCGTGAGCGTGCCCGCGAACAACTCCTCCAGGGCGATCACCCGGTTCTGCGCATCGAGGTAGAGCACCACGAACACCTCGCGCTCGCGACCGCCCAGATTCAGACGCAGGTAGTCCCGAACCGATGCGGGCGAGCACAAATGGTCGCCGCATCGCATGCGCTCGACCAACGCACGCTGCACGATCGCGGTCACCGCCGCGAGCTGGGCTGCCTTTGCGGGACCGAGCCCCGGCACTTCCTGCAGACGCCGGGGATCGCACTCGATCAGCCGTGCGAGTCCTCCCGCGTGCTCGAGCACGTCGCGTGCAAGCTCGACCGCGGTCTTGCCGCGGATACCGGTGTGCAGGATCAGCGCGATCAGTTCGGCGTCCGAGAGCGCCTGCGCACCCAGCGCGAGGAGCCGTTCCCGCGGCTTCTGCTCGGCGGGCCAGGATTCCATCCCCATGTCATAAATCCTCCGAAAGCCGCGCTATATTACACTTAGTTCCTGACATCCCTGCACCCTGTTCCGATGCCTACTTCCCCTCCCCGTCTCCTGCTCGGCCTGACCGGCGGCGTCGCCGCTTACAAGGCAGCCGAGCTATGCCGGCTGTTCATCAAGACCGGCGCCGACGTGCGCGTGGTCATGACCGAAGCGGCAACCCGCTTCATCGGGACCGCCACCATGCAGGCCCTGTCTGGTCAAGCCGTGGCGGGAGATCTATGGGACCGATCGGTCGACAACGGGATGGGTCATATCGAGCTCTCGCGGGACCGCGACCTGATCGTCGTTGCGCCGGCGAGTGCCGATTTCATCGCCAAGATCGCGCTCGGCCTGGCCGACGACCTGCTCTCCACGCTGTGCCTCGCGCGCGATTGCCCTCTGGCGATCGCACCGGCGATGAACCGGCAGATGTGGGAACATCCGGCCACGCAGCGCAACGTCGCGCGACTGCGCGACGACGGCGTGATCCTTCTCGGGCCTGCAAGCGGTGACCAGGCGTGCGGAGAGGTGGGACAGGGCCGCATGCTCGAGCCCGAGGAACTCGCTGCGCACGTCACTGCGTTGCTGAGACCGAAGCAGCTCCAGGGCGTGCGCGTGCTGGTGACAGCAGGTCCGACGTTCGAAGCCATCGACCCCGTTCGAGGGATCACTAATCGCAGTTCCGGGCGGATGGGCTATGCAGCCGCACAGGCCGCCCTGGAAGCAGGCGCGGATGTCACGCTGGTGAGCGGACCCACAGCCCTGACGCCTCCTGCGGGCGCACGCACGATTCACGTGATCTCGTCCCAGGACATGTTCGACGCGGTGCAGGCGAACGTCGCGGACGCGCAGATCTTCGTATCGGTCGCAGCGGTCGCCGACTACCGCGTGCGCAATGCGTCCGAGCGCAAGATCAAGAAGAGCGACCAGCCGCTCACGCTGGAACTGGAACCGACGATCGACATCCTGCAGGCCGTGGCGAGCCGCCCGACTCCGCCCTTCTGCGTGGGCTTCGCCGCGGAGAGCCACGACCTGGACAAGCACGCGCAGGATAAGCGCATCCGCAAGAAGCTGCCGCTATTGGCCGCCAACGTCGCGCAAGACGCGATCGGCGCGGAGGACAACGCGCTCATCCTGTTCGACGACCAGGGACGCCACCCCTTGCCGCGGGGACCGAAACTCGCGCAGGCGCGCGCGCTGGTGGATCACATGATCCGGCTGTACCGCGCGCGGCCCTGAGGCGTCGCGGGTCCTTCGGACATTCGAAATTGCCCATGACACGAGTCGTCGACATCAAGATCCTCGATCCACGCATTGCGCAGCAGCCTCCTGTCCACGCGACCGCGGGCGCCGCCGGACTCGACCTGCGTGCCTGCCTGGACGCACCGCTCGAGTTGGCTCCCGGTACGACGCATCTGATCCCGACCGGCATCGCCATCCACCTCGGCGATCCCGGGCTGGCCGCCATGATCCTGCCGCGCTCGGGTCTG
Organism: Pseudomonadota bacterium; assembly: GCA_023430065.1. GTDB lineage: Bacteria > Pseudomonadota > Gammaproteobacteria > Burkholderiales > SHXO01 > SHXO01. The sequence goes on from JAEZCG010000087.1 coordinate 2,669, forward strand.
GGCCACAAGCATGGCATCGTACTGGGCAACCTGGTGGGCCTGATCGATTCGGACTATCAAGGTCAGATCATGGTTTCGGTCTGGAATCGCGGCAGCGAGCGCTTCACGCTCCATCCCATGGAGCGCATCGCACAACTCGTCGTCGTGCCGGTGGTGCAGGTCGAGTTCAAGCGCGTGACCGAGTTCGCGGCCAGCGAACGCGGCGCAGGCGGATTCGGAAGCACGGGCAAGCACTGAAG
>JAEZCG010000124.1 GCA_023430065.1 Pseudomonadota bacterium
GCGATATCGGTGTTCTCCTCGCGCGGCAGGTATCCCAGCATGCGGCCCTGCCATTCCAGCCGAACCGCGTTCGGGTCGTGCGGATTGTCCGGTTCACGCACCAGAGCAAGGGCATCGCCCACACGCAGGTGTGCCCATACCGCCTTCGCATCGTGGTGGCGCAGTCCGGCGGCGAGCGAGGACTGCACCAGGATCCGGGCGCTCGCGTGCCGCGACCCATCCTGACGAGGCGAGGCCGGTTGCGCCAGCGCCGTGTTCCCGGCGCACAGCAGGGCAAGAACGAACGCAACGCGAAGATGCCGGCTCAGACCGACCACGGCTTGACCTCCACCAGGAGGACGATCGCCAGCAGCAGCAGCACTGGAAACTCGTTGAACCAGCGGTACCAGACGTGGGTGCGGCGGTTACGGTCGTGCCGGAAGTCGTAAAGCAGCTTGCCGCACCAGACGTGATAGCCGATTAGCACCAGCACCAGCGCGAACTTGGCGTGCATCCACGCACCGGCGTCGCGCCACCATCCTGCCCAGAGCCACAGGCCAAGAACGATGGTGACGATCGCTCCCGGCGTCATTATGCCGAAGAAGAGCTTGCGCTCCATCACCTTGAAGCGCGCGATGCCGGTCTCGTCCTCCGCCATCGCGTGATACACGAACAGCCGGGGCAGGTAGAAAAGCCCGGCGAACCAGGTCACCATCGCCACGATGTGAAACGCTTTGACCCACTCCATCGTCATATCCTCGTCAAGACCGGACGTAGTGTACTGCCTAGTGGAGCAGCCGGCGGCGCACCAGCACCACCGATAGGAAGAATCCGGCGACGGCATAGGCGGCAAGCACCGCCACGTGCAGGAGCGGCGCGTCTGGCACACGGCCGTAGACCAGCGGGCGCGCCAGTTCGATGGCGTGGGAGAGCGGCAACACGGCACCGATGTCCTGTAGCAGCGGCGGCAGCGCGCTGCGGGGATAGAACACGCCGGACAGGAGCACCATCGGCGTGACCAGCAGCGAGAAGTAATACATGAAGAAGTCGTAGCTGCCGGCAAGAGAAGTCATCACCATCGCCATGGCGGCGAAGGCGACCCCGAACAGGAGCGTGAGCGGAAGCAGCCATAGCGTCAGAGGCGAGTGCGACAGGCCGAGCACCCAGATGAGCAGTAGGATCGCGCTCCCGGAGAGGACGCTCTTGGAGGCCGCCCACATCGTTTCCGCAAACACGATGTCGTCCAGCCCGACCGGCGCGTTCATGATCGCCTCCCAGGTGCGCTGCACGTGCATGCGCGAGAAGGCCGAGTACAGGGCCTCGAAGGTTGCGCTGTTCATGGTGGCGTAGCAGAGCGTGCCGGCGGAGAGAAAGGTGATGTAGCGAACGCCGTCGACGTCGGGCATCAGTGCGCCGATCCCGAAGCCGAAGCCCAGCATGTACAACGTGGGATCGGCGAGGTTGCCGAGCATGGACGGGACCATCAGCTTGCGCCAGACGAGCAGGTTGCGGCGCCATACCTGGAAGGCGCGCGGCGTCACCCTGGGCAGGGAAAGATCGAGTCCCATCAGTCGCGCAGCTCGTGACCGGTGAGCCGGAGGAAGACATCCTCGAGGTTGGCCGGGCGGTGCAGATAGCGCATCGCGCCGGCATCCCGCAGGGCACCGAGTGCGGGCTGCGGATCGTGCAGATAGCAGAACGTGGTCTCGCCCACCGTCTGGAAGCGCGCCGGCAGGTGCCCGCGGTGCGCGTCCACCCACTGGCGCACACCGTCGCCGAACAGTTCCAGCACGTGCGGCTCGATGTGCGCGGCGACCAGTTGCGCCGGCGTGCCCTGCGCAATGATACGGCCCGCATCCATGATCGCGAGGCGGTCGCACAGCCGTTCCGCCTCCTCCATGAAGTGCGTGGTGAGGAGGATGGTCTTGCCGCGCGAGACCAGGCGCTTGAGCCGGTCCCAGATGAGATGGCGCGCCTGGGGATCCAGCCCCGTGGTCGGTTCGTCCAGGAACAGCAACGCCGGGTCGTTGACGAGGGCGCGCGCCAGCGACAGCCGCCGCTTCATGCCGCCCGAGAGGCTGGCGATGCGCGCCGGTCCGCGCGTCTCCAGGCCCGCGAACTCGAGCAATTCGGGCACGCGGGCGTGTATGACACGGTCGGACAAGCCGAAGTAGCGGCCGTAGACGAGCAGGTTCTCGGTGACGGTGAAGTCGGGATCGAGGCTGTCGGCCTGGGGCACCACGCCCAGCCGGTGTCGCGCCTCGATCGCCCGCATCGGCACCGGCTCGCCGAGCACGCGGATGTCACCGGCGTCGGGCGTGACCAGTCCGAGGGCCAACCGCAAGGTGGTCGTCTTGCCGGCGCCATTCGGCCCCAGCAGCCCGTAGCACTCGGCAGGCCGTAGGTCGATGTCGATGCCGGCGACGACCTCCTTGCCGCCGTAGGACTTGCGCACGCCTCGCAGCGCGAGCATCAGCAAGCGCAGCTGTGGTTGACGATGCGCGCGAGCTCGACCAGCTTGCCGTGGAAGAAGTGACCGGTTCCGGGAACCACCGTGACGGGCAGGCTCTGCGGCCGGGCCCAGTCGAGCACGGCGGACAGCGGCACCACATCGTCCTCCTCGCCGTGGATGACGAGCGTTCCGGCGCGCACCTCGCTCACGCTGAAGCGATTGACGGCGGGGCCGACCAACACCAGGCGCTCGTGCTCCAGGCGTGCCGCCACGCGCGCCTGCACGAACGCACCGAATGAAAACCCGGCCAGCGTGACCGGCAGCCCGGGATAGCGCGCGCGCATGGCCTGCGCCACCGTGAGCCAGTCCTCGGTTTCCCCGCCACCTTCGTCGTACACGCCGTCGCTCGCGCCGACGCCACGGAAGTTCATCCTCACCGCGACCTGATGCTGCGCGAGGAAGGCACGCGCCAGCGTCTGCACCACCTTGTTGTCCAGGGTGCCGCCGTAGAGCGGATGGGGATGCGCGACCAGCGCCAGCCCGCGCGGCTGCTCGGGCGCCGCGACCACGACCTCGAGGTTTCCGGCTGCGCCCGGCATGAGCAGGCGCTCGTCGCGGGCTCTCAAATGCGCAGGCGCTCGACTACGCGCCCGTGAAGGAGATGCTCCTCGATGATCTCGTCGATGTCCTCTCGGTCCACGTAGGTGTACCACACGCCTTCGGGGTAGACGACGATCACGGGACCCTCCTCGCAGCGATCCAGGCAGCCCGCCTGATTGATGCGGGCCTTGCCGGGCCCGGCCAGGCCGAGTTCCTTCACGCGCTTCTTGGCATAGTCGCGCAGCGCCTGCGCGCCGTGGTTGTTGCAGCAGGCGCGATCGCCCTCGCGCTGGTTGCAGCAGAAGAAGACGTGGTGGTTGAAGTAACTCATCGGCGGCGGGGTGAGCGTGTCCGCCGATTATACCGGGCGCCCCGTCGGATCGACGGGGCATTCCCGGATGCAGACGATCAGACCGCGGCGGCCTTGTCGTCGTTGGTCAGACGTTGCATCGCTGCCTGGTCGAGCTGTTCGAGCCGGTAGCCGTATCGATAGACAGCAGCCAGGCGCCAGCCGTGTTCGGGCGTGAGGCCGAGTTTGTTACGGATGCGGCTCACGTGCGTATCGAGCGTGCGCGAGGTCACCACGGCATTCGAACCCCATACGGTCTCGCGGATGTGGCCACGGGACAGCAGCCGACCGATGTTGCGCAGGAACAGCACCGACAGATCGAAGTCCTTGGCGGTCAGGTCCACCTGCCTGCCGTTGCGCAGCACCGTGCGCGTCTGGCAGTCCACGCGGAAGGCGTCGATCTCGAGCACCTCCGCCTGGTCCTGAACGTGGCGGGCGCGCCGGGCCAGGGCTTCGAGCCGCGCCAGCAATTCCAGGCGGCGAACCGGCTTGATCATGTAGTCGTCGGCACCTTCGCGCAGAGCGAGCACGATGTCGTCCTCGCGATTGCGACCGGTGACGAACAGGACCGGTACCGACGAGTGCAGCTGCTGACGCACCCTTCGCAGCACGTCCACGCCGTTGAGGTCGGGCAGATTCCAGTCGAGAATCAGCGCGTCGAAGCTCTCGTTCTGCAGCGCGCGCAGCAGATCGGCGCCCTGCTCGAAGGCGTGCGGATGATGCCCGGCCAACTGCAGCCAATGGCTCAACAGTTCGCTTTGAGAAGTGTCGTCTTCCAGTATTGCAATTCTCATTGTCTTCGACCGCATCGGATGTATAGAGATAGACCGCCTAGTTGAATCGGACCTGTATGCGCTTGAGGTAGCGCTCCATCGTCGCGAAGTGCGATTCGAGGCGCTCCTTGTCGCGGTTGCGTGCAGCGAGTTCCAGCTTTGCGCCGAGGATCGACAGCTCCGGAAAGCCGAAGCCCTCTCCCGCACCCTTGAGGTCGTGCCCCGCGCGCGCGATCGACTCGAAGTCGTCTTCGAGCAAGGCCGCGCGCATGCGCTGCACCTCGGCTTCCTTGCGACGAAGGAACCTGGTGACCAGCTGCTCCAGGTCCTTCTCCAGCCACACGACCCGCGGCTGCAGACTGTCGCGGCCGGTTTCCCGCTGTCCTGCTCCCCTTGTCACGCATGCGCTCCACGGGACAGCACGTCGTGCACGCGGCTCCACAAGACATCGCTGTGGATGGGCTTGGACAGCAGGGCGTCGCAGCCGCTGGCCAGCGCGCGCGCCGCTTCCGGGCCATCGCGGTGTCCGGTCAGCGCGTAGATCGGCTTGATGTAGCCGACGCTGCGCAAGCGCTTCACCGCTTCGAATCCAGTCATCACCGGCATGTCCATGTCCATCAGTATCAGCGCCGGCTGCTCGCTCAGCGCCAGCTCCACGGCCACCTTCCCGTTGTCCGCCTGCAGTACGTTCACGCCCATGCGGCGCAGTTGGTGGACAACCAGTTCACGTATGTCCTCGTTGTCCTCTGCGACGAGCACGGCCTGACTTGCTTCCATCTTCGGTCTCTCTGACGATCGCACTAGTCGATGTTTCTCGCGGCGATCACGCGAGGGCGACTTTTGCAAGAGGTGTGCCACTGGGGTGAACCGTTCGTCGCCTGATCCGCCAGGCGTACACGCGAAAGCCGGGCCCGGTGCGAGCCGCTGCGCGGTAGATCCTGAAGCGCTAGATGGCGATACCGGACGTGCAGAGCAGCAGCGTCTTGCGTCCGGCGCCGCTCGCACGGGTGAGCTCGGACATGCGCACGAGGCGGCGCAGGTGGCCGTTCACGTTGGCGCGCTGTGCGTACTCGGGAAAGGCCTGGCGTATCGCCTCCAGCGGCGCGTTCACCAGCAGGCCGTATTGCGCCGGAGTCTGTCCGCGCGCCGGCGCCACATAGAAGGAATCGACCAGGAATCCGCGGATCGCTCCTGCGCTCGGCAGCGCGATCACGGCGCCCTCGCCATAGCCGTCGAGCAAGGACCCGAAGCGCGTCAGGTCCAGCCTGCATTCGCTCACGCCGCTGAAGAACATCTCGAAGGAAGGCTGCTCGGCACGCGCAGCTGCGGCGATGATGCCCAAGAAGGCAAAACAAAGACAAAACGGGGCAGCCCTTCCAGGCGTGCCATGGACGTTGGACGGCGCTCTGCGACTCATCCCGCCCTGCCTGCAGGCTCCGGGCCCGCCAACAGCGCCAGCAGGCACAGGTACGTCACGGCCGCGAGCGGCCAGACCGTCGACACCAGCCGCGTCAGGCCGTTGAAGCTGAGGAAATGCCCATGTCGCCAGGTGCTGAACGACGCCGCGAAGTAGGGGTTTTCCGGCGCGAGGTTGATCAGGAGCGCTCCCAGCGTCAGCAGCAGCGCGGACGCGATCCCGGCCACCACGCGCGGAAGACCGTGCAGCGCCAGGTAGAGGACGATGCCGCCGGGAATGCCGAGCATCGCGGCAGGCGTCAGCCACAGTGCCGCGTCGCCCTGGCGAAACAGCGTGAGCGCCGCGGCAGTCTTCAATCCGAGAGCGGCGGCGACCAAGATGAGGAGCAGTCCGGCGATGGATGCGTTCGGGCGCGCCATGGTCCGCACCAGGAGGCAGACGCCGGCGAGGTTGATGGCGGCCACGCCGCTTTCCAGCCAGCGATGCAAATGCGGGTCGAAGCCGCCCTTGAACGCTGCCGGCATCAGCCAGCGCAAGTCGCCGTTTCCGAACAGCCACAGCTGAGGATGGAACTGCGTGAACAGCCAGAGCAGCAGCACCAGGAAACCGAAGTCGGTCAGGCGATCCTGTACGAACAGCCGGTGGCGAGCCTGGTAGATCCGCCCTTGCAGCACCCAGCGCTCGCCCAGCGTGGCACCGAGCAGCGCACCGGCGAGTGCCCCGAGCCCGTTACTCAGCAGGTCGAGATTGGACGCCACGCGCGTCGCGGTGAACTGCTGGAGGCACTCCATCGCCAGACTCAGGATGGTGCCGAGCACGGTCGCACCGACGGCCGCGGCGGTCGCACCCAACCGTCCGAGCGCGGAGAGCACGGCGAAGAAACCGAACGGCACGTACGCGATCGCATTCAGCGAGAGATCGGACAGCGTGTAGTAGCGGGGCCAAGGCGCCGTCACGAACGGGAGAAGCGCATCCGGGGCGCTGTGCCATTCGGTGAAGGGATACAGGCTGGCATAGACGATGAGCAGTGTGTAGCCTATCGTCAGATAGCGCATCAGGCGCGAGCGGGGTGCCGCGCGGACGCGGCTTGCGCCGGTATCGAGCGAACGGCGCATCAACGATGACGGCCTACGACATCTTCAACGGCGACGCGGACGGCTTGTTCGCGCTGCATCAGCTGCGGCTCGCACAGCCGCGCAGCGCGACGCTCGTCACGGGCGTCAAGCGCGACATCGCGCTCCTCTCTCGCGTCCCGGCACAGTCCGGGGACCATCTGACCGTGCTCGATATCGGATTGAGCGAGAACGTCGACAGCCTGCGCGCGGCGCTCGACGCCGGTGCGTCCTGCTGCTGGTTCGATCACCACTTCTCCGGAGAGGTACCGCTGCATCCGCTGCTCGAGACGCACATCCACCATAGCCCGAACACCTGCACAGCCCTCATCGTCGATGGCCATGTCGGAGGCATGTACCGCGCATGGGCCGTCAGCGCTGCATTCGGCGACAACGTCCCCGGCGCAGCAATCGCCGCGGCCCGCGCACTGTGCCTGACGCCGGAGCGCATCGACGCGCTCGCCGAATTGGGCCGCCTCGTGAACTATAACGCGTATGGCGACAGCGTGGACGAATTGCACGTCCACCCGGAACGCCTCTTCCGCAACGTGCAGCCGTATGCCGATCCGTTCGATTTCATCGCCGCGGAAGCGTGCATGACCCAGCTGCGAGAGGGCTACCGCGAGGACCTCGAGCGCGCCCGAGCCGTGTCTCCCCTGTGGCAGGACGCCACACACCTGGCCATTGCGCTGCCCGATGCCCCCTGGGCACGCCGTGTGTCGGGTACGTTCGCCAACGAGCTCGCGCGGGCCGCGCCCGGGCGCGCGCACGCCGTGATGACGCGCCGGAACGGCGACCTGACGGTGAGCATCCGCGCGCCCATGACGCGTCCCCAGGGCGCGGACGTGCTGGCACGCACCTTCCACAGCGGCGGTGGACGCGCCGGCGCGGCCGGCATCAACCGCCTGCCGGACGAACGACTCGGCGAGTTCCTGAGCGCCTTCCGCGCCGCTTTCTGCTAGGCCGCAGACAAGAGAACGGGGCCTGCTGGCAGGCCCCGTCGTATGCCGGGACCGCCTACCTCGCCTTGATCTCGGTCCAGATGCGGTTCATCGTGCGCCGCTCCCTGGATGTCAGGTCCTTGAGCATCTCGAGTTTCTTGGCCGTTTCGGCGTCGGGGAAGATCGCCGACATGCCCTTGATCCCCGGTTCGATGTGCGCCATCGCCGCGCTGTTGGGATTCCCGGAGCCGATCATGTTGGTGAGATCGGCCGAATTTCGCCCCTCGAGCATGAAGTCGATGAACCGATGGGCGAGGTCGGAACGGGGCGCGCTCTTGTGAATGACCATCACATCGAGCGCCAGGACCGCCCCTTCCTTGGGCAGCGCGTGCTTGATGCGAAACGGCTGCTTCGCCTCCTGCGCAGCCTGGTCCGCCTGGTAGATGTCCGCGGAGTAGCCATGTGCCAGCCAGATGTTGCCGGCGGCCAGCTGTTCGATGTAGCCGGAAGCCTTGAACGCCGCCCAGTACGGCTTCGCCTTGAGGATGACCTGCTTGGCCTCCTCCCAGTGCTTGGGATCGCGATCGTTGACCGAGTAGCCCAGGTACTTGAGCGCGGCGGCCATCAGTTCGCTCTGGCTGTCGAGCACGGTCACGCGGCCCTTGAGCTTCTCGAGGATCTTCGGATCGAAGATCGCAGACCAGGAATCGATCGTCAGACCCAGTTCTTTCATCTTCTGCTCGTTGTAGCCGAGCATGGTGATGGTGTAGGCGTACGGGACCGAATACTCGTTGCCGGGATCGAACGGCGTATTCATGTACGCGGGCATGATGTTCTTCAGGTTCGGCAGCTTGCTCTTGTCGATCGGCTGCAGCCAGCCCGCCTTCGCCATACCCTGTACGTAGTTCGAGGTCGGCACCAGGATGTCGTAGCCCTTGGCACCCGCGGCCAACTTCGCCAGCAGCTCCTCGTTGTCGGAGTAGTAAGTCTGCTTGACCTTGCAGTTGCACTGCTTCTCGAAGCGTTGCACGGTCTCCGGAGCGATGTAGTCGTTCCAGTTGTAGACGTGCAGGACGTTGCTCTGCGTCCACCCCAAGGCGGGCACCGCCAGCATCGCGGCGGCAAGCAGCAGTCTCTTCATTCACCACTCCTCGTTTCAAAGGCAGGGATCGGACCCCGGATGACCGGGGCGGTTGCAGGAACCCACGTGGACGCCGGCACGACCGGCGCCCTCACTTGTCCGCGCCGGCGCGCAGGGCACCGGGCGACAGACGCATGGCGATCACGATCAGCATCAACGTGACCAGCATCAAAAGGGTGGACACGGCGTTCACCTCCGGCGTCACGGTGATCTTCACCATGGTATAGATCACCAGCGGAAGCGTCATTGCGCCGGCCCCTGCAGTGAAGTAGGTGATCACGAAGTCGTCGATCGACAAGGTGAAGGCCATCAGGGCGCCCGCGATCACGCCCGGCATGATCAGCGGCAGGGTGACCAGGCGAAAGGCCTGCAGCGGCGTGGCCCCCAGGTCGCGCGCCGCCTCCACCAGGCTCTCGTCCATCCCGGCCAGGCGTGCCCGCACGACGATGGCCACGAAGCCGATGCAGAAGGCGATGTGCGCGAGCGCCACCGATACCAGGCCGAGCGTCAGGTTGATCGCCACGAAGAAGATGAGCAGGCTCACGCCCATCAGGATCTCGGGGATGGCGATCGGGGCCAGCACTAGAAACGGCAGGACGCGCAGCTTGTAGCGGTGCATCGCGTATCCGGCCATCGTGCCCAGCAGCGTCGAGACCAGGCTCACCACCAACCCGATCACCAGGGAGTTGCGCGCCGCCGTGAGCATCTCCTCGTTGGTGAGCAGCTTGCGGTACCAGTCCAGCGTGAAGCCCACCCACTGCGCGTTCATCACCGAGTCGTTGAACGAGTACACGACCACGATGACCAGCGGCACATAGAGGAAGAGAAAGGCGGCGATGGAGGCCGCCCACAACCAGGCCGAGCGCCTCACGGCCGCGACCTCCGCGCGAACGCCGCCGCCAGGCCGGCAAGCGCGACCGCGCTCAGCGTCAGGACGATGGACAACACGCTGCCGAACGGCCAGTCGCGCGTGTCGAGGAACTGCTGCTTGATCACGTTGCCGATCATGATCCCGCTGGTGCCGCCCAGGATGTCGGGGATCGCGAAGATGCCGAACGCGGGAATGAACACCAGCGCCGCGCCGGCGAACACGCCGGGCAGCGACAGCGGCCAGGTCACGCGCCAGAAGCGGTTCCAGGCGTTGGCGCCCAGATCCTGAGCCGCGTCCAGCAACGCCGGATCGTGCTTCTCCAGGTTGGCGTACAGGGGCAGCACCATGAACGGAAGGTGTACGTACACCAGACCGATGATCACCGCGAACGGCGTGTACAGCAGCGTGACGGGCTCGAAGCCGAAGATGCCGATGAGGCGGTTGAGCGCGCCGACGAAGACCGAGTTGGGACCGAGAATGATCATCCAGGCGTAGACGCGGATCAGGAAATTGCTCCAGAACGGCAGGATCACCAGCAGCACCAAAAGGTCGCGCTGCCTCTTCGGGCTGCGCGCGATCAGCATGGCCAGCGGAAAGGCAATCACCAGGCAAACGGCGGTGGTCAGCGCCGCATAGGCGAACGACTTGATGAACAGCTCTGCATACAGGAAATCCGAGAAGAACCGCGTGTAGTTCTCCAGGGTGAGGTCGAGGTGCCGCCCGGTCTCGTCTTCGTAGAACATGGGCGCGAGTCCGCCGAAGTCGCCCGGGAAGCGGAACGACGCCAACACCATGATCAGCGTTGGGATGGCGAAGAAGACCAGGAGGTACAGCAGAGGCGGGGCGCCCACCAGCCAGCGCGCCAGACGTCCGCCTGCGTTCGCCTGCTTGCGTCCGGGCGGCTGCACGGCCGCGTCCTGCACGATCCGCGGGGGCGTGTTCTCCCTCACCGGCGCCTATTCCGGCAGGAAACGGCCGGCATCGCGCCGCCAGGAGATCTCCACTGCATCGCCGGGCTCGAAGAACTTGGCCCGGCCCGGTGCGGAATTGGGCAGCAACGCCTCGATCCGCGACCCGTTCGCCAGCTCGACCACATACACGGTGACGTCGCCCAGGTAGAGGAAATCGAAGACGCGCCCCGCGAAGTGGTTGTCGTCGCCGCCGGGCGAGAGCTGATGGCTGATCGACACCTGCTCCGGTCTCAGCGCCAGCACCCCCTTCTGCCCGGGCGGCGCCAGCCCGCCGCGGACCGTCTCCACCTGGCCCAGGCCGGCAATGTCGAGCAGCACGTGCTCGTCGGCTTCGCGCACCACGTGCGCCTCCAGGATGTTGCAGGTGCCGATGAAGTCCGCGACGAAGCGGTTGACGGGGAAGCCGTAGAGCTTCGAGGGCTCGTCGAGCTGCTCCACGCGCCCGCGATTCATGACCGCGATCCGATGAGCCAGCGCCAGTGCCTCCTGCTGGTCATGGGTGACGTAGACGAAGGCGATGCCCACTTCCTTCTGCAGCGTGATCAGCTCCAGCTGCATCTTCTCCTTTAGCTTGGCATCGAGGGCTGCGAGCGGTTCGTCGAGCAGCAGCAGCTTCGGCCGGTTGACCAGTGCGCGCGCCACCGCCACGCGCTGGCGCTGGCCGCCGGAGAGCTCGTTCGGATAGCGCCGTGCCATGCCCGACAGCGACACGTCGTCGAGCGCCTCCTCCACACGCGCGGCGATCTGGCTCGCTGCGACGTTGGCCATCTTCAACGGAAAAGCGATGTTCTGCGCCACCGTCATGTGCGGAAACAGGGCATAGCTCTGGAAGACGGTGTGGACGTTGCGCGCCTCGGGCGGCACGCCGATGACGTCGCGGCCGTCGAGCAGGATGGAGCCGCCGTCGGGGGCATCGAACCCGGCCACCATGCGCAGCAGTGTCGTCTTCCCGCAGCCTGACGGTCCGAGCAGGCAGAAAAATTCCCCGGCCTCGATGCTCAGACTGACAT
>JAEZCG010000133.1 GCA_023430065.1 Pseudomonadota bacterium
CTCATCGCCGTGGACGAGGATTTGTTCATCGCCGTCGAACGCTCCTTCTCGGCCGGCAGCCGCCTGTCGATTCGCCTGTACCTGACGCACACCGCCGGCGCCACCGATGTGTCGGGCCTAGACTCGCTGCAAGGCGCCGCGTTCACGCCGATGCCGAAGCGCCTGCTGCTCGACCTGTCCACGCTCCCCAACGACGACGGCAGCGCGCTGTGGTTGGACAACATCGAGGCCGTCAGCTTCGGCCCGGTCCTCCCCAACGGCAATCGCCCCCTCGTGCTGGTCTCGGACAACAATTTCAAGGCGAGTCAGCAGACGCAGTTCCTCGCGTTCGAGATCGACCAGCAACTGCACTAGGCAAGACGGAGAATTGACGCTGCTGCGACCAGCCTTGGGAACGCCTTGATCGGCAGGGTTTGTGCGCAACCCACGCAACGGACTCACTCGCCGCATGAGCAGGTAAATCTCCGCGGCGCAGGCAAGAGGGGCACCTGGGGTGCCCCTTTTTCTTGCCCGAGCACCGCCCGATGTGCCCCGGGCGGGGGTGGCGCACGCGATCATCGAGCGGCGCGGCACCGGAGGCGCTCGCTCTCGGCAGAAAGCTTTTCGGCTGGGCGGAAAGAAAATACGCGCGGCCACGGGGGGTGGACCGCGCGGGCTCATCACAACCGGCTCGCCAAGGCGGTGTGGGGACTACACACACCTCGCAGAACTCCACCGGGCGCGACTTCGAAAGCCGCAAAGGGCCGGATGGGGGCCGGCCGATGAGTCGGAACTCGTTCGTCCGACCCTTGTTGTTTGGCTGACGACCATCCCGGCCGGGGACTACGACGGGCTCGGAACGATCTACAGTGGTTCAAACTTATCAAATTGTGAGGTTTTCGTCCACCGCTGCGGCAGACCAACTTCGGCGGTACCATCCCGCCATGAAACTCGCCACCCTCAAGACTGGCACGCGGGACGGAAAGTTGATCGTGGTCAGCCGCGACCTCGAGCATGCCGTCGCCGCATCCGAAATCGCACCGACCCTGCAGGCGGCGCTCGACGACTGGTCGGCGAAAGCGCCGCGCCTCGCCCAGCTCTCGGCCCTGCTCGAAGACGGCCGCGCGGCCGACGCCTTCGAATTCGACCCGAATCGCTGCCATGCCCCCCTGCCGCGCGCGTACCAGTGGGCGGACGGCTCGGCCTACGTCAATCACGTGGAACTGGTCCGGCGCGCACGCGGCGCCGAGATGCCGCCCTCGTTCTGGACCGACCCATTGATGTATCAGGGTGGATCGGACAGCTTCATCGGTCCCCGGGATCCGATCCTCTGTGCTTCGGAGGATTGGGGCATCGATCTCGAGGCCGAGGTCGCCGTGGTCACCGACGACGTGCCCATGGGCATCGAGGCCGGTCGGGCAGGAGAGCGCATCCGGCTGATCATGCTGGCCAACGACGTCAGCCTGCGCAACCTGATTCCTGGCGAGCTGGCAAAGGGCTTCGGCTTCTTCCAGGGCAAGCCGGCCACGGCCTTTTCGCCGGTCGCGGTCACCCCCGACGAGCTGGGCGGCGCCTGGGCCGGCGGCCGCGTGCATCGACCGGTCACGGTACACCTCAACGGATCGCTGTTCGGGCAGCCGGACGCCGGGCAGGACATGACCTTCGATTTCCCGCAGCTGATCGCTCACGCTGCGCGCACGCGCTTCCTGGCGGCCGGCACGATCGTCGGCTCCGGCACGATCTCCAACCTGGACCGCAGCCGCGGCTCGGCCTGCCTGGCGGAAAAGCGCACGCTGGAAGTGCTGGAGACCGGCAAGGCGAGCACGCCCTTTCTGCGCTTCGGGGATCGGGTGCGCATCGAGATGCTCGACGCCGATGGCGCGTCGATCTTCGGTGCGATCGACCAGGAGGTGCAGCGCTACCAGCCGCCGCGATGAGCGGCCAGCGTCAGGCGTCGATGCCCGGGCGACTATACGGCTCCGGCCTCGCGTGCCGCCAGTTCACGGAAGTCCGCTGCGTAGTCGCGCAGCCGCTGCGCGCCGCGCGCGCGCTGCGCCGGGGTGAGACTGGCTTCCAGCTGCACCAGCATGTCGACGAAGGCGCGCTCCCACTGCAGCATGGCGCCCTGCACGGGCGCCGCGCGGCCGCCCTCGAGATCGGCCAGCAGGGCGGTGAGGTGGACGGCAGCGGGACCGCCGGCCCGACCCTCCCGCGCCGCCTCCAGCAGCGCCGCCTGACGCCGCTTGCGCTCGGCGAGCCGCAACGCCGGCAGGCCGGGAAATGCCGTCACCAGACGATCGACGTGCGCGCGCTGCGTGCCGTCCAGCCTGCCGACCCAGTCCTCGAGCCGGGACACCAGCCACACGCTGCGCCGGGCGATCAGCTCGGAGGGGTCCCCGGAGAGGTGGCGCTTCTCGAAGCGGCGGTTGTCGGCCGCGAAGCGCGCCTCCATCTCGCGCACCTGCGAGGGGGAGAGCGATGCCAGCAGCGGCGTAACGGACTGTCCGGCGTGCGCCCCCAGGATCCGCGCACGGCTGCGCACGGTAGCGACAACCTGCTCGATCTGCGCGCGGGTCATTCCCGCTTCCAACTGCAGGGCGGCATCCTCGAAGGCGCGCGCATACAGCGGCAGTTCCTGGTCGCGATGCCAGCGTCGAAGGTCGGCGAGTTCGGCACGCAGCGCCCGCTCCTGCTGGGCGCTGAGGTCGACATAGCGCTCCGCCCACTGGGCAAGCAGCCAGTCCGCCTTCTCGTACGAGAGCTTCACCGCGCTGCACGCGCTGAGGACGGCAATGGCCGCCGCTACCCAACCCCACCTCACTATCCGTTGCCGCATCCGTTCTCCCAATCCGACCGCACCCGCGATTTCGCTACACTGCCATCGCGCAATACGTGACTGCGCATCGCCCGGCCCACCGACGATCGAATTGTGAGGAGACAGTCCGTGCATCAGCAAGTTCGGAAGCTCGCATCCCGCCGCGCGTTCCTGGCCGCAGCTGCGGCATTGGGCGCCAGCGCCACCTCGGCCGGCCGTGCACTCGCGCAGCAGAAGCCGATCATCAACGCGCCGGCGCTGCTCGAGAACGAGATCGGCGGCTATCGGGTGCTGCCCGCCGGCTCGGTATTCTGCGGCGGCGTCGTCCCGTACCCGGGGCGGGAGATCGTGCATGCCCTGGCGGCACCCTGGGTGCCGCTGCGCGAGGGCTGGGCATTCATCGAATCCCATCTCGCCGCGCTGAAGCTGCCGATGCAGGCGTTGTGCGGCATGGAATTGCGCAGCCCCGCGCAACTCGACTGGCAGGGGTTTCGCGCATTCAACGCGCCCTACGTCGAGCAGCTGCGCAGGCACCAGCTGATCATCGGCAACTACAGCGCGGTGTGCCGGACGAACGTGGTGCCGGCAGCGGACGCGCCGCGCGAGGCCATGCTGCATGCTTTTTCCTACTGCGCCCCGGCCTCGGCTCCGACCCCAACCTTCTGCGTGTCCGGCACGGCCGACATCGACGAGCGAGGAAAGATCGTCGCCGAGGGCGACACCTCCGCGGCGGGGATGCGCGCGCGCATCGCGCACTGCGTGGAGGCGATCGGCGAGCGCCTGGCTCAGCTCGAGCTGGACTGGAGCATGGCCACGCACATCGACCTGTGCGTCGCGCGCGACGTCGACGACTTGATCGGCGAGCTGGTCATCCCTGCCCTGGGCAGTGCCAGCCGGAGGGGCCTGCGCCTGCATCATGCGCGCCCGCCGATCGTCGGTTCCGAGGTCGAGCTGGAGTGCCGCGGGGTGGCCACCGAACGCGTGCTGCACGCGTAGCGGACCGGCACCGACCGATGCCGGCTTCCGCCCGGATCCTCCTCGCCCTCGGGGCAATCGCGGGCATGCTCGCGGTGGTGCTCGGCGCCTTCGGGGCGCATGCGCTGCGCGCCCGCCTGCCGGCCGATCTGCTGGCGGTCTATCAGACCGCGGTGCAGTACCACTTCTGGCACGCGCTCGGCGTGCTCGCCATCGGCCTGACCCTGCTGCACGTACCCGGCTCGGTCGCGATCCGCATGGCAGGGTGGTTGATGCTGGCCGGCATCGTGATCTTCAGCGGTTCGCTCTACCTGCTCGCGATCACCGGCACGCGCTGGCTGGGCGCCATCACGCCGATCGGTGGATTCGCTTTCATCGCCGCCTGGGCGGTTTACGGCTGGGGCGTGTGGCGCGCCACGCTCTAGCGCGCCGGACGCAGCGAGCGGGCGCGCCAACAGCCAGTCGGTACGGCGCGCGACGCTAGGGTGCCGCCGTCACCCGCCTCGATCGGCGGCTCGACAGCCAGGGAAATGCTTCCTTCACCGAGGTCAGCTCTCCCGAGCGCTCGGCGCTGTATCCCGGCAGGCGCGCCACGCGCGCCTTGAAGGCAGGGCCGCGCAGCACGCCGAGCAGGGCCTGCACTGCCGGAAACTCGAACGTCTCCGCCCGGGCGATGAGGAAATAGCGCTCCGCCGCCAGCGGCAGGAAGTCGAGCTTGAACTCCCGCGCAGGCGGCTCCACGCCCATCCCCACGTCCGCCATGCCGCTCGCGACGTAGGCCGCCACCGCGGCATGCGTGTACTCCTCGTTGGCGTATCCCTCGATGCTCTTGGGATCGATCCCCGTCTCCTCCAGCAGCGTATCGAGCAGAAGCCGCGTCCCCGAACCCCGATTGCGGTTGACGAAGCGCACGCGCGCCAGGTCGGCCAGACCGCGGATGCGACGGGGATTCCCTGGCTGCAGGAAGAGGCCCTGCTGGCGGCGCACCAGGTACACCAGGCGCTCGGCGCGGCGATCGATCCACTGTCCATAGAGCGCGAGCGCACGCATCCCCAGCGTCCCCTCGGGAACGTGGAAACCTGCCAGGTCGCAGGCTCCGCGCGCCAGTGAAGCGAGCGCGTCCGCCGCCGGCAGGTATTGCAGGTCGAGTTCCAGATCGGGATCCTCGCGCAGCAGATCCGGCAGTTCCGCGACGGCGTAGCCGTAGCTGGCGTGCAGGCGCAGCACGGCGTTGCCGTGCGCCACCGCGCGCTTGATCTCCAGGTTCAGCTCGGAGGCGAGATTCTCCAGCTGCGGCGACAGGCGTGCCCGCGCACGCGCCTGCGCCCATAGCAGCTTCTCTCCGAGCGCGGAGAGCTTCGCACCCCGTCCCTTTTCCATCTGAACCAAGGGTGTGCCGAAGAAGTCCGACCATTTGCCGATCGTGTTCCAGGCGTGGCGATACGACATCCCGGCGCGGCGCGCGGCGAGCGTCAGCTTGCCGCTCTCGTGGACGGCCTCGAGCAGGACGAACAGTTGAGGATCGAGCTGGCGGCCGCTGAGCGTGTCGCGGAATACCCAGGCAGGGCGGATTTCGATCTGTGACATTGGCACTGTAGTGCATATTGTTGGCGTGCATGCAACCTGCTAGCGTCCCCGGGTTGCCTAGGTGGCGCAACCTATGAACGCTCGTACATAGGTTACCGGAGGAGAATGATCGGTGAAAGAAGGCGTAGGGCCGGCGGCCGCCGCACGTCCGCTGAGCGATCGGGAGCAACGGGCCGTCGACGAGGCCATCGCCGCCCATCGCGATCGACCCGGGGCACTGATGCCGCTCCTGCATGCGGTGCAGGATGCGCTGGGCTTCGTTCCACGCGCGTGCGTCGCACCGATCGCGCATGCGCTCAACCTGTCGCAGGCCGAAGTGCACGGCGTGATCTCCTTCTACCCGGATTTCCGCCGCCTCGCGCCCGGGCGTCACGTGCTGAAGGTGTGTCGCGCGGAGGCCTGCCAGTCCAGACAGGGCGTGGAACTGGAGCGACACGTGCAGCGCCGGCTGGGCTGCGGCTACCACGAGACGAGTGCCGACGGCGCCGTCACGCTGGAACCGGTGTACTGCCTGGGCAATTGCGCGGCCGGCCCGAACGTGATGCTCGATGGCGTGCTGCACGGATCGATCACGCCCGCGCGCCTCGATGCGCTGCTGCAGCATGCGGATTCGGTGCGCGCGCCTGAGGCCGCGGGAGACACTGCATCGGACGGCACCACCGTATTCGTGCCGCAGGACGCAAGCGCACTGGCCGCGGGTGCCGACGCGGTTGCGGCAGCCATCGTGCGCCTCGCCGGCGAGCGCAACCAGCCGGTGCGCATCGTGCGCAACGGTTCGCGCGGAATGGCGTGGCTGGAACCGCTGGTGGAGGTCGACACCGCGCAAGGCCGCGTGGCGTACGGGCCGGTCGGCGTCGACGACGTGCCGGCGCTGTTCGACGCCGGGTTCCTGCGCGGCGCTCCCCACGCGCTCTGCCACGGGCGCACCGACGACATCGACTGGCTGCGGCGCCAGCAGCGCCTGACCTTCGCACGCTGCGGCATCACCGATCCCCTCGACCTTGCCGGGTACGAAGCCCACGGCGGCTGGCAGGGCCTGCGCAATGCACTCGCCATGCAGCCCGAGGAGATGGTCGAGGCCGTGGTGCAGTCCGGCCTGCGCGGCCGAGGCGGCGCCGCGTTCCCCGCCGGCATCAAGTGGCGCACGGTGCTCGGCGCCCGCTCAGAACGGAAGTACGTCGTCTGCAACGCCGACGAGGGCGACTCCGGCACTTTCTCCGACCGCATGATCATGGAAGGCGATCCCTTCCTCCTCGTCGAGGGCATGATCATCGCAGGCGTCGCGACCGGCGCGACGCAGGGCTACATTTACCTGCGCTCGGAGTATCCCAATGCCGAGCGCATCCTCGGCCGCGCCATCGCTCTCGCCTATCGGGCGGGCTTCCTCGGCGCGGACGTGCTCGGCTCCGGCAAGCGCTTCGACCTGGAACTGCGACGCGGCGCGGGCGCGTACATCTGCGGGGAAGAAACCTCGCTGCTGGAGAGCTTGGAGGGCAAGCGCGGCATGGTGCGCTACAAGCCGCCGCTTCCAGCGCTGCAGGGCCTGTTCGGCCAGCCCACGGTCATCAACAACGTCATCACGCTGGTGAGCATACCCGTCATCTTCGAGCGCGGCGCCGCGTACTACCGCGACTTCGGCATGGGCCGCTCGCGCGGGACCATGCCGATTCAGCTTGCGGGCAACCTCAGGCGCGGCGGGCTGGTCGAGGCGGCGTTCGGCATCACCGTGCGTGAACTGCTGTTCGACTACGGCGGCGGGTCCGCGAGCGGCCGGCCGATTCGTGCGGTGCAGATCGGCGGGCCGCTGGGCGCCTACCTGCCCGAATCGCAGTTCGACACACCGCTCGACTATGAGGCATTCGCGGCACTCGGCGCGATGGTCGGGCATGGCGGCATCGTCGCCTTCGACGACAGCGTGGACATGGCACAGATGGCGCGCTATGCCATGGAGTTCTGCGCGGTCGAGTCCTGCGGCAAGTGCACGCCGTGCCGCATCGGCTCGACCCGTGGGGTGGAGGTGGTGGACAGGATCGTGCGCGGCGAGAACGTGGAGCGCAATCACGAACTGTTGCGCGATCTGTGCGACACGATGCTTGGCGGGTCGCTGTGCGCCCTGGGCGGCATGACGCCCTACCCGGTGCTCAGCGCGCTCAACCACTTCCCCGAGGATTTCGGACTGAAGGACAAGACGCCGAGGGCGGCGTAGCGCAATGCACCCGATTCCGGCTCGCGCCGGAACGATGCGGCAAACGGAGGTACACGATGTACTCAGTCAAGGAACTCGATACCGGCACGCCGATCCGCCTGTCGAAGCGGCTCGTCAGCCTCGAGATCGACGGCCAATCCGTGACCGTGCCGGAGGGCACCTCGGTGATGGCCGCGGCCACGACCGCGGGCGTCAAGGTACCGAGGCTGTGTGCCACGGACATGCTGGAGGCATTCGGTTCCTGCCGCCTGTGTCTGGTCGAGATCGAGGGCCGCAAGGGCTATCCGGCCTCCTGTACCACGCTGGTCGAGCCAGGCATGAAGGTGCGCACGCAGACCTCGAAGCTCGCCAGGCTGCGCCGCGGCGTCATGGAGCTGTACATCTCCGACCACCCGCTCGACTGTCTGACCTGCCCGGCCAACGGCAACTGCGAGCTGCAGGAGATGGCCGGCGTCGTCGGGTTGCGCGAAGTGCGCTACGGGTACGACGGCGCCAACCACCTCCAGGCGGACAAAGACGTCTCCAACCCCTACTTCAGCTTCGATGCCAGCAAGTGCATCGTGTGCTCACGCTGCGTGCGTGCCTGCGAGGAGGTCCAGGGCACCTTCGCCCTTACGGTCGACGGGCGCGGCTTCGCCTCGGTGATCATGCCGGGCCCGACCGGCAACTTCCTGGCTTCCGAGTGCGTGTCGTGCGGCGCCTGCGTGCAGGCGTGTCCGACGGCGACGCTGATGGAGAACTCGATCACCGAGCAGGGTCAGCCGGACCACACGGTGGTCACGACCTGCGCCTACTGCGGGGTCGGCTGCTCCTTCCGAGCCGAGATGAAGGGCGCAGAAGTCGTGCGCATGGTTCCGAACAAGAACGGTCAGGCCAATCATGGCCATTCGTGCGTGAAGGGCCGCTTCGCCTGGGGATACGCGACGCATCCCGATCGGATCACCAAGCCGATGATCCGCGCGAAGATCAGCGATCCCTGGCGCGAAGTCAGTTGGGACGAAGCGATCGCACACACCGCCTCGGAGTTCAAGCGCATCCAGGCCAAGTACGGCCGCGGTGCGGTCGGCGGCATCACCTCCTCGCGCTGCACCAACGAGGAGACCTACCTGGTGCAGAAGCTGGTGCGCGCCGGTTTCGGCAACAACAACGTCGACACCTGCGCGCGCGTGTGCCATTCGCCCACCGGCTACGGTCTGAAGCAGACGCTGGGCGAGTCGGCCGGCACGCAGGACTTCGACTCCGTGCTCGAAGCCGACGTGGTCATGGTCATCGGCGCCAATCCCACCGACGGGCACCCGGTGTTCGCCTCCCACCTCAAGCGCCGGCTGCGCCAGGGCGCACAGCTGATCGTGATCGATCCGCGCGGGATCGATCTCGTGCGCCTGCCGCACGTGCAGGCGGCGTATCACCTGCAGCTGCGGCCCGGCACCAACGTGGCCGTGGTCAACGCGCTGGCGCACGTCATCGTGTCGGAAGGCCTGTGGAACGAGGCCTTCGTCGCGGCGCGCTGCGACGTCGCGGAATTCGAGAAGTGGAAGCAGTTCATCCTGTTACCGGAGAATTCGCCCGAGGCGATGGCCGAGGTGACGGGCGTCCCCGCGGAGGCGCTGCGCGGTGCCGCCCGCCTGTACGCGACCGGCGGCAACGCCGCGATCTACTACGGCCTGGGGGTGACCGAACACAGCCAGGGATCGACCATGGTGATGGGCATCGCGAATCTCGCGATGCTGACCGGCAACATCGGGCGACCTGGCGTGGGGGTGAATCCGCTGCGCGGCCAGAACAACGTGCAGGGTTCGTGCGACATGGGCTCCTTCCCCCACGAACTCCCCGGCTACCGCCACATCTCCGATGTCGCGACGCGGACGCTGTTCGAATCCGCCTGGCACACGACGCTCGATCCCGAGCCGGGACTGCGCATCCCCAACATGTTCGATGCGGCGTTGGACGGCTCGTTCATGGGCCTGTACGTACAGGGGGAGGACATCGCCCAGTCCGACCCCGATACCCAGCACGTGACCGCGGCGCTGTCGGCCATGGAGTGCCTGGTGGTGCAGGATCTGTTCCTCAACGAGACCGCCAAGTTCGCGCACGTGTTCCTGCCCGGGTCGTCGTTCCTCGAGAAGGACGGCACGTTCACCAACGCCGAACGTCGCATCTCGCCGGTGCGCAAGGTGATGCCGCCGCTGGCCGGCATGCAGGACTGGGAAGTGACCGTCGCGTTGTCCAACGCACTCGGCTATCCGATGCACTACGCGCATCCCTCCGAGATCATGGACGAGATCGCGCGCCTGACGCCCACGTTCACCGGCGTGAGCTACGAGAAACTGGAGAAGCGCGGCAGCATCCAGTGGCCGTGCAACGACCAGGCGCCAGAAGGCACGCCGGTCATGCACGTCGATCAGTTCGTGCGAGGCAAGGGGCGCTTCATGGTCACGCGTTTCCTGCCGACGAACGAGCGCAGTACGCGCCAGTACCCGCTGCTGCTCACGACCGGACGCATCCTGACGCAGTACAACGTGGGCGCCCAGACGCGGCGCACGCCGAATACGGTGTGGCACGACGAGGACAAGCTCGACATCCATCCGCACGACGCCGAGCAGCGCGGCATCGCCGACGGCGATTGGGTGGGCATCCGCAGCCGCGCCGGCGAAACGGTCATGCGAGCGGTGTACTCGGAACGGATCCAGCCTGGGGTGGTCTACACCACCTTCCACCATCCGTTCTCGGGAGCGAACGTCATCACCACCGACAACTCCGACTGGGCCACCAACTGTCCCGAGTACAAGGTGACGGCGGTGCAGGTCTCGCGCGTGACCCAGCCGTCGGAATGGCAGCGCCAGTTCACCCAATTCGACCGCCAGCAGCAGGATCTGCTGGCGCAGCGCGAACGGGTCGACACCAAGGCCTGAGATGGACGCCGCCAAGCTGGTGCAAATGGCCAATCAGATCGCCGCCTTCTTCGGCGCGAATCCCGATACGGCGACTGCTGCGGACAGCGTGGCCGACCACATCCGCCGCTTCTGGGATCCGCGCATGCGCCGGGCGCTGCTGAAGTGGATGGACGAGCGCAACGGAGAAGGTCTGCAACCGCTGGTGCTGCAGGCGCTGCAGAAGCATCGGGAGAAGCTGCAGCCGGCCACCTAGGCACAGCGGCCGCACACTGCAAGGCCCCGGCGAAGCGCCGGGGCTATGCGTTGCGCCACGCCGACGCGGCCGCCATCCACCCGCCTCATCTCCCGAGGCGCGGCGCGGCTATACTTCGCGCTCGCTCTCGCTGCCTTTCCGCTTTGACTGCGCCTGCCGCATCCTGCACCCTGCCGCCGTTCGGTCGTGACGCGCTCTCGTCGGGGAATGCGCGCGTCCTGAGCCAGGGTCGCTGGGCGAACGCCGTGCTGCATCTGATCGAACACGACGGCGAACGCTGGGTGGTGAAGGACTTCGCCCCGCGCCCATGGCTGGTCCGTGCGACCATCGGCCGGCTGTTCGTGGCCCGCGAGCACGCGGCGCTGCGTCGGCTGCAGGGGATCACCGGCGTGCCGCGCGATCCGTTTCGCCTGGACGCGAATGCGGTGGGCTACCGGTTCGTCGCGGGCAACACGCTGGCGAGGAGCACACTGGACGGCCGCTACGGCGAGTTCTTCATCGCACTCGAGCATCTGATGCAGGAGGTGCATGCGCGCGGCGTGGTTCACCTGGACTCGCGCAACAGCCGAAACATCCTGGTGACGCAGGACAGCCGGCCCGTTCTCATCGACTTCCAGTCGCACCTGCGCACCGAACGGCTTCCGGCAAGATTGCGCCGCTGGCTCGAAGCCTACGACATGGCCGGTGTGTACAAACACTGGGCGCGGCGCAGCCCGGACACGATCGATCCGGCCCGCCTGCAGCACCTCGGAAGGATGAACCGCTGGCGCCGCTTCTGGATTCTGCGCGGCTACTTCGGCGTGGGCAAATCGCGCTCGGTAAAATGAGCCTCTGTTGAAATTTGAGTGGGTAGACTCAGGATCTTTGGCATAGCTCGGGTTGATGCCGATGAGCGAGAAACTGTTTGAGACAGCGCTGGGGATCGGCGCCCCGTGGTACGTGGCCGAGGCACAGTTCGATGCTCCGGCGCGCACGCTGACGATCCGAATCGACTTCGCCGCGGGCAGTCGCTTTGCTATGCCTGGGGTAGAGGGCGAGCACCCCGTTCACGACACGCTTGCCAAGCGCTACCGGCACCTGAACTTCTTCCAGCACGAGTGCTTCCTGGAGGTGCGGGTTCCGCGGGTGAAGTTGCCCGACGGCTCGGTACGCCAGGTCGAGCCGCCCTGGGCGGGCAAGCTCTCGGGCTTCACCCTGCTGTTCGAGGCGCTGGTGCTGATGCTGTGCCAGCAGATGAGCTTTGCCGGGGCAGCGCGCCTGGTGGGCGAGAGCCGGCACCGAGTGGCCGCGATCTGCGAGCGCTACGTGGCGCTGGCCTTGGCGCAGGCCGACTACTCTGAAGTGCACGAGCTGGCGATCGACGAGACCTCCCGTGCGCGTGGCCATGACTACATCACGCTGGCGGCCGATGCGCAGGAGCGCCGCGTCCTGGCGGTGGCCGAAGGCCGCAGCGTCGAAACCGTCGAGGCGTTGGCGAGTGAATTGGCCAGCCGCGGCAGCGACCCCGAGCAAGTCAGCGCGGTGAGCATCGACATGTCCCCTGCGTTCATCAAGGGCTGCGCCGAGCACCTGCCCAATGCGCGCATCACCTTCGACAAGTTCCACGTGATCTGGCATGCCAGCACCGCGGTGGACAAGATGCGCCGCATCGAGCAGCGCACCGAGCGCTCGCTCAAGGGGCTGCGCTGGTCGCTGCTCAAGGATCGCTCCCGGTTGTCGTGCGAGGCCGCCGCCGACCTCGACGCGTTGATCGCCAAGATGACGACAGTGCGCACAGCGCGAGCGTGGAGCTACAAGGAGCAGCTGCGCGAGATCCTCGAGCGCAAGCAGATCAATGTCGTGCGCGCCATGCTGCAGCATTGGTGCACCTGCGTCATGCGCTCCAAGGTCGAACCGATGAAGGAGGTCGCCACGCTCGTGCGCAAGCACCTCGAAGGCATCGTGGCCTGGGCGCAGACCCGCCAAACCAATGGCTTCTTGGAGGCCCTGAACGGCCTGTTCCAGGCTGCCAAGCGCCGCGCCCGCGGGTTCACGCGCATGTCGACCATCCGCACAGTCATCTTCTTGATTGCCGGCAAGCTCGACTTCCGCGTGATCAACCCCCATGCCTCTCAACCCACTTGAAATTCAACAG
>JAEZCG010000144.1 GCA_023430065.1 Pseudomonadota bacterium
GCTCCTGCTGGCCCTCATGCCGCGCCTGGCATTCGCCCACGTGGCGCAGGGCGATATCGGCGGCGGCCTCGTATCCGGCTTCCTGCACCCGATCCTCGGCCTCGATCACGTTGTCGCGATGATCGCGGTAGGCATGTGGGGCGCGCAACTCGGTGCACCGGCCATCTGGGTGCTGCCGGTGACCTTCCCCGTCGTGATGGCCCTGGGCGGCGTGCTGGGCGCCTTGGGTCTGCCGATTCCCTTCATCGAGATCGGCATTGCCGCCTCGGCGATCATCCTCGGCGCGATGGTCGCGTTCGCCGCCCGTCCTCCGCTGTGGGTCGCCGGCATCCTGGTGGGTCTGTTCGCCATCTTTCACGGCTATGCGCATGGCGCAGAACTGCCCGAGTCGGCCAATGCCATCGCGTTCTCGATCGGATTCGTCGTCGCCACCGGCCTGCTGCACGCGGTGGGCATTCTGTTCGGCGCGGCGAACCGCTGGAGATCCGGCGCCACCGCGCTGCGCGCGGGCGGAGCGGCCATCTCCGCCGCCGGGGTGTACTTCCTCGCCGGCCATCTGACCGGCGTCTGAACATGCGCCACGGCGATCGCATGTGAAGGGGCGGTCCGTCGTGGCGGGTGCCCTCGCGCTGCATGCCGGCAGCGCCTTGGCGCACGCCGGCCTCAAGGGCATCGGCGATTTCTACGTCGGTGCGCTGCATCCGCTCAGTGCGCCCGAGCACGTCCTGGCCTTTCTCGCGCTCGGCATTCTCGCCGCCCAGCAGAATTCGCGCGGGAAATCCGCCGTGCTCACGTTCTGCCTGGCGCTCGCGCTGGGCGCCACGCTCGCACTCGTGCTTCCCGCGCTGCCTGCCGTAAACGTCTTCAACCTTGCCTCGGGGCTGATCCTCGGCGGACTGGTTGCCCTGTGCCGGCCCATGCCGCACGCACTGCTGGTCGCGCTCGCCATCGTCTTCGGCCTGGGCCACGGATTCGCCAACGGCATCGAGATCACGCTAAGCACGAGCGCCTGGCAGTTCATCGCCGGCATGACGATCGCGGCGCTCGCATCGATCGGCTACGTGATGATCCTCGTGGACTGGCTCCTGCGCCGACAGGCCGCATGGATCGCCATCGCGGTGCGCGTCGCCGGTAGCTGGATCACCGCCATCGGCATGCTCGTGCTCGCCGCCGGTATGCGCGGCTGACCAGGCGCGGCTCCGGACGTTCGATCGCTTCCGCTTCGCCCGTCGAGGGAATGGCCATTGCTGCACGCAGGCTTTTCCCGTTCATCGAGGGGCTCGATCGTGAAGGCTGCGAACTTCCACGGCGTCGGCGATCTTCGGCTGCAGGCCGCTTGGATGCCCTTCGGCCAGGCTCGAGGCCCCGCGCCATGCTCGATGCATCGGGAATGACCTCCCCGTGCGCGAAGAGATCGGGATGATCGCGGCCGACGCGAACAGTCCGATCGATGCGCGCCGCACGTTGCGCGCCACGATCGTCTTGGGCATCGGCGGGATGGCGGCGGTGGACGAGATCGTCTTCCACCAGCTGCTGGCGTGGCATCACTTCTTCGACTGGTCGACGCCGGCCTTCGGGCTGTTCTCGGATGGACTGCTGCATTCGGCCGAGCTGATTCTTCTCGTGCTCGGCTTCTTCATGTTCTCGGAATTGCGCGCCCGCCGTGCGCTCGCGCCCCGGTTTGCCTGGGCCGGCTTCTTCCTCGGCATGGGGGGCTTCCAGTTGTTCGACGGAATCGTCGATCACAAGGTCCTGCGGCTGCACCAGGTGCGCTACGTCGACAACCTGCTGCCCTACGACCTGGCGTGGAACGGCGCCGCCCTGATGCTGCTGGCGGTCGGCTTCGCGCTCCTGCGCGCGGCGCGGGCGCAAGTTGCGCCGCTGCGGCCGGTCGCGAACGATTAGTGCATGCACCCTGAAGCGATGCATGCCGGCGTGGGAAACGGCGCCCTCCTCGGCCTTCTGGTCGTCCTTCCCATGGTCGTTCTCATCCTGTATCTGGCCGGCGCAGCGCGGACGCGACGCAGCGGCGGGTGGAGCACCTGGCGCCTGGTGAGCTTCGCGACCGGCATTGCCCTGCTCATGATCGCGGGTTCGCCGCTGATCGCCGGATGGGCACATCACGATCTGCGCGGCCACATGGTCCAGCATCTGCTGCTCGGCATGTTCGCGCCGCTCGCGCTGGTGCTCGGGGCGCCGGGCACCCTGCTTCTCAGAGAGATCCCGGCGGCCGTCGCCCGGCGCATCGTCGCCGTGCTCGACACCCCTGCAGTGCGCGGGCTCATCCATCCGCTGACTGCCGCGCTGCTCGACATCGGTGGAATGTACCTCCTGTACCTCACGCCGCTGTACGCATGGACTCTGACCGATCCGGCCCTGCATGTGCTGCTGCACGTGCACTTCGTCGTCGCGGGATACCTCTTCACCTGGTCGATCGCCGGGCCCGATCCCGCGCCGCATCGTCCGGGGTTCGGGATTCGACTCGCCGTGCTGTTCCTGGCCACCGCTGCTCATGCCAATCTGGGCAAGATCATGTACGGCTACGCGTACCCGCGCGGCACGTCGGCCGATCTCGCCGAGATCCGTTCCGCGGCACAGTGGATGTACTATGGCGGCGACCTCGCCGAACTGCTGCTGATCGTCGCGTTCTTCGCGATGTGGTTCGGCCGCCGCCATCGGATGCAACGCACAGCCGATCGGATCGATGCCCTCGCACAGGTAGGGTAATCTACGTCGTGCGTGTGCCCGTGATACAGGCACCGCATGGGTGGAGATGAAGCATATGGAGAGAATCATGAGAAAAGCGGGACTCCTGCTCGCCGGCTGGCTCGCGGCGGCGACTTTTTCGGCCTCGACGTTTGCCGCCGGTTCCGTCGGGATGCAGGTCGAGCACCTGATCAAGCAGGCGATTTCGGAATACAACACGGCCATGGAGGAAGGCGACAGCGCCGCGTTCGTGAAGTACTTCGCCTCCAATGCCAAGTACGAGTCGCCGCTGTTCCGCTATGCGGGCCGGGATGCACTGGCTCGCCACATCGAGGGCGAGTTCAAGACCTACAAGGCGCGCTATCAGGTGAACAAGTCGATCGTGCAGGACAGTTCCGCCGCCCTGGTGCTGACCTGGACCGCGGTCGACCGTGCCTCCGGCGAGGAGACCAAGCTCGACATGGTCGGCTTGTTCGAAGTGGGATCGAGCGGCCAGTTCAGCTCGGCGGTGTTCTACTTCGATTCCGCCAAAGCCGAGGCACTGGGCAGCCTTGCAAAGTGAGGAGCACGACATGAACCGACGCGATACGCATCCTCGCCTCATACCCGAGCTCGTCTTCGCCGCCGTGATCGCAGCCGGCGCACTTGCCGGGCCGGTTCACGCGGAAAAAGGCGACGCCTTCGTCTGCATGGAGGAGACGCAGGAGAAGTGTGACTACGAGAACAAGAACTTGGAGCTCTACATCAAGGGGACGGACGCCTTCGATCGGGGACGTGAGATCGGCGACCTGACGGAAGCGCGTGCCTACGCGGCGGAGCTCATGGCGCGCAACGACTTGCGGCATGGCAAGGCGCTGATGAAGCACGTCTACATGCAGTTCGGACAGGGCGTGCACAAGGACATGGTGCAGGCCTATCGCTGGGTGGCCGCCGATGCTGCCGCCGGCGTGGAGTACAAGCGGCTGAATCTCCAGTGGGTCCTCGGCCAGATGGAGAAGCGCATGACGCCCGAGCAGCTTGCGCAGGCGAAGCAGCCCTGAAAACGACCGGGGCGCAGTGCCTGCGCACAGCGCCCCCGCTATCGTTCAGGAATCCGGCGGTAACGTGCGCTACTTCAAGCGCAGGTCTTCCTTGATGAACTTCGCGAGCTGGCCCAGTGTCTCCTCGTCGATGATGCCCTTGAACGCCGGCATGCCCTTGCCTGCCCGGCCCTCGGAGATCACCTGCACGAGCTCCGGCTCGGACAGCTTGGTGATGCGAAGGTCGGCTCCGTAGCCCCCTTCGTTCTGCCCGCCACGTCCGTCCCCCATGTGACAGGTAATGCAGCCGAACTTGTCGAACGCCGCGCGGCCACCGCCGCGGGGAACGACGATCTCGGGACGATCGCCGTATTCGGTCTGGGCGGACACCCGCAACGGGTGCAGCCCAGCGCTACCCACTACACACAGCGCGGCGCCCAGGGCCGCACCTGAAATCTTGCGAAATCCGTTCATGCACATCTACCTTGTCTGCCAGATCCGGCTCGACGGCCCCGGGGGCCACGCCGTGACCGGTCGTGAGTCCGATACAACAGGGCCGGCATGTAGCCGGCCCTGTGCGTTGCCTGCCGCGCTTACTCGCCCAGCTCGAACACGTACAGCATGTTGCTCGGCACCTGCGACTTCAGTTCCGGCGTGGCGCTGACGAACCACTGGGGCCAGGCACCGCCGAGACCGACTTCGATGGCGATGTACTGCTTGCCGTCGGCCATGTAGCTGATGGGCGGGGCATTGATGGCCGAGCCCGTCTCGAACTTCCACAGCTCATCGAGCGTTTCGGCATCCAGCGCCACGACCTGACCTTCGGCGTAGCCGGCGAACACCAGGCCACCAGCCGTGGACAGCAAGCCGCCCAGCTGCGGATGCTTGGTGGTGTGCTTCTTCGCCACCTTGCCGGTGCTGACGTCGATCGCGGTAATCGAGCCCCAGATGCGGCCGCACTCCGGATCCTCGAAGGTCGAGAACGGCGCGCCGCCCAGGAACAGCTGGCGATGCTTGAACTCACCAGGAATGGCGACTTCGGTGAACGCCTTGTTGCAGCCGTCGATCGTCGGGATGTAGTAGTAGTTGGTCTGCGGGCTGTAGGTGGTCGGCGGCCAGTTCTTGCCACCCATGTGACCCGGCTTCAGCACGCCCTCGACAGTGCCACGGCCTTTGGTCGCGGTGCCGCGGCCGGCAGCGGTGCCCGGCATGTAGGTCTGCACGTCCTTGTTCGGGTCGTAGGCCTTCGGCTTGCACTTGGCATCCAGACCGCCCGACCAGTTCAGCTCGTGCACGAACTGCGTGCACCACAGCGGCTCGCCGGTCTTGCGATCGAGTGCGTAGGCGTAGCCGTTGCGGTTGGCATGCAGCGTCGCACGCCGGAAGGCGCCGTTGATCTGCGTATCGACGAAGGTGTTCTCGGCGATCGAGTCGTAGTCGTACGGGTCGTTCGGCGTGTGCTGGAAGCCCCACTGGATCTTGCCGGTGTCCGCATCGAGCGCAATGGTCGAATCGGTCCACAGGTTGTCACCGGGACGGTAGGCGTTGTCCCAGTCCGGACCCGGGTTGGCGGTTCCCCAGATGATCAGGTTGAGTTCCGGATCGTAGGAGCCGGTGACCCAGGTGGTGCCGCCGCCGGTCTTCCACGCGCCATGCTTGTCCTTCCAGGTCTCGTGGCCAGGCTCGCCCGGGCCGGGAATGGTGTAGGTCCGCCAGCGACGCTTGCCGGTCTTGAGGTCCATTGCCTCCAGCCAGCCGCGCACGCCGTATTCGGCGCCAGCCATCCCGGTGACCACCATGTCCTTGACGATCAGCGGCGCACCGGTGATCGTCTCGCTCTTGCCGGGGTCGGCGACCTGCGCCTCCCAGACCTTGGTGCCGTCGACCTTGTTGAGCGCGATGATGCGGCCGTCGATGACAGGCGAGATCACCATGTCGCCCGCCAGCACGGCGCCACGGTTGTTGATGCCGCAGCAGGCCACCGTGGTCGCGTAGTCGGGATCGGGTGCCGGGTTGTATTGCCACACCATCTTGGGGACGCCGCCGCGCGTGTCGAGCTTGGTCACCACGCCCCAGCCGGTGGTGATGTAGAGGAAACCGTCCTCGGCGACCGGGGTGCCTTCCAGGCCGGCAAAGGGCCACTTGATGATTTCCTTGCCGCCGCCCTGCGTGCCGCCCATCGCCCAGGTGAAGGCGACTTTCAGCTTCCTGACGTTGTTCTTGTTGATCTGGCTCAGCGCGGAGTAGCGATGCGCCTCCAGATTGCCGTGGTGGTTGAGCCAGTTCCCCGGCTCCTTCTCGCTCTGCACCAGCCGATCCCAGGTGACATCGGCTGCAAAGGCCGGAATCGTGGCCAGTGCGCAGGCCAGTATCGCGCCCCCTCGTAATGCCCTTTTCACGTGCTTCGTGTTCATCAGCACTTGCTCCTCTTTGTCATCGGACACCTTCCCTTACCGCCGCCTCCCAGCGTACGGCGAGGTCAAGTGTACCGGAAGGAGCGTGCGCGTCCAGTCCGGGGCACATCACTGGGACACATCACCCCGGACGTCTGCGGGACGGAAGCGCTGCCGTGGACAGGCGAGTGCTAGAAGATCAGATCGAACACGCCGATCACCACCAGCAGGCCGATGATGAAGATGATGCCGACGATCCAGCCGATGACCTTGAGCATTTGGAACCCTCCTCTGAGCAGATGACCAGGGGCTTCCGGCAAGAAATGCGCCCTGTCTCCCAGCGCTGGCATGGCGGCATCGGGCGTCGTACTTGACGGCCCCGACCGTCCCCGTGCTAGAGTTCGTTCATGAATCGCACTGCGTTCTTCGGCTTTCACTATTGGTTCTCGCACCGCACCGGCGGAGGAGAGGCAAGCGCGTAGCCGCAGACGAGCAGACCGAATCCACGAAACCGCCGGCCAGCCCCGGCGGTTTTTTTTGCTCCCGCCGGTTCTGCCAGCCTCCCCTTAATCGCCAGGAGTCCACAGCATATGAACGCGCAGTCCGCAGACACCGTCGAGGGTTGCCATGCATCCGCCGAGAAGACCTCGAAAACCGACGACGAGAGGATCCGGAAGGTGACCACCCTTCCTCCTCCCGAGCACCTGATACGGTTCTTCCCGATCCGCGGAACCGCCGTGGAGGCGCTCGTCGCGCAGACCCGCAATCGCATCCGCGCGATCATGCAGGGCGAGGACGATCGCATCCTGGTCGTCATCGGACCGTGCTCGATCCACGATCCGATTTCGGCGATGGAGTACGCGCGGCGCCTGCTCGGCGTGCGCGCGAAGTACGCAAGCAACTTGGAGATCGTCATGCGCGTGTACTTCGAGAAGCCGCGCACGACCTTCGGCTGGAAGGGGCTCATCAACGACCCCTGCCTGGATGGAAGCTACCGGATCGACGAGGGTTTGCGCATTGCGCGCCAACTGCTCATCGACATCAACCGCCTCGGCGTGCCGGCGGCCAGTGAGTTCCTCGACGTGATCTCGCCCCAGTACATCGGAGACCTGATCGCGTGGGGGGCGATCGGCGCCCGCACCACCGAGAGCCAGGTGCATCGCGAACTGGCATCCGGGATCTCGGCCCCGATCGGATTCAAGAATGGCACCGACGGCAACATCCGCATCGCCACCGATGCGATCCAGGCCGCCGGCCGTGGGCACCACTTCCTGTCCGTGCACAAGAACGGACAGGTGGCGATCGTCGAGACCCGCGGCAATCGCGACTGTCATGTGATCCTGCGCGGCGGCAAGGTCACGAACTACGATGCGACGAGCGTGGCGGCCGCCTGCCTCGAACTGGAGGCGACCGGACTACGGGGATCGCTGATGGTGGACTGTTCCCACGCGAACTCGTCGAAGCAGCACGGGCGGCAGCTCGACGTAGCTCGCGACATTGCCGCGCAGCTCGCATCGGGCTCCCGCCGCATCTTCGGGGTGATGGCGGAGAGTCACCTGAACGACGGTAATCAGACCTTCACCCCGGGCAAGGACGACCCGGCTGCGCTGACTTACGGACAAAGCATCACCGACGCGTGCCTGGGCTGGGAGGACTCGGTCCAGGCGCTGGACGTGCTGGCCGAGGCGGTCGAGCAGCGACGCATGGCGCTCCAGCGGGGTCATTCCGAGCACCACTCCCATGTCGTTCCGAGCGTAGCGTGAGCGTGGCGAGGAATCGTCGCCATGGACGCAACCCGGTTGCGCGATGGTCGGGTGCATCACTGCGAGGATCCCTCGGCTTCGCCTCGGGATGACACTGTGGGTTCTATACGTTAGCTACCATTAGGATTCCTGGGCTTCGCCGCAGGATGACACCTAGCCGGTTTCGGCGTTGCATCATCGCTGCTCGGCCGGGATCGAGGTCGCCGGACCCATGCCCCATACCTGAATGACGGTTTCCTCATCCTTCGCCCCGTCGTAATGCACCTTGCCGCCGTAGTGGATGACGTACGTGCCTGCCGGTACCGGCACCGTGCTATCGGGATCGAACTTCTCGCCGGTGCCGAGCCACCACGTTCCTGAGATGACCACGAAGTGCCGGTCGTTCTGGTGGAAGTGCGGGCGGCTCATGTTGCCAGGCAACCACCTGAGACGCACGACGTACGGACCCGGCTTGGTCGGATCACCGAACAAGATCGCCTGCTCGTTGGTCCCCGCCGCATTGCGCACCCACTTGATGTCCGCAGGGGTTTGAAAGTCCACAGCACTTCGGTCGATGTCGGCGTAGCTCGGTGACAGCGACAGCAAGGCGAGGAGCAGGCCGAAGGCGATTGCGCAAGATCGTGGATGCACGAGGGCTCCTTCCAGAATGGGGACAGACCACGATATTCCCACCATTTCCGCTCCGATGCTCACATCGAGCAGGCGACTGGCGAATCCGCATCCGCTCGTCAAACCGGTGCGCGCGTATGGACAATCATCGACACAGGGATAGGAGTGGAACGCGGCAAGTCCGCATCGTCATGAAGAAGTCGTGAGCTTCAACCCCACGATTCCCGCAACGATCGCGGCAATGCTGATGAGTCGGGATGCGCTGACCGGTTCACCGAACAGCAGGATACCGAGCAGCACGGTCCCGACCGCTCCGATTC
Organism: Pseudomonadota bacterium; assembly: GCA_023430065.1. Lineage (GTDB taxonomy): Bacteria > Pseudomonadota > Gammaproteobacteria > Burkholderiales > SHXO01 > SHXO01. The sequence goes on from JAEZCG010000144.1 coordinate 8,811, forward strand.
CCACCCAGATGCTATAGGCGCTGCCGAGGGGCAGCGAATTCATGGCAATGCCGAGCAACCAGACGCTGACCAGCATCGCCCCGACGGTCCAGACCGTCGGCCAGGGCCGCGTGAGGCCTTCCGTGTACTTCAATCCCACGGCCCAGCCGACTTCGAACAGGCCGGCGATGAAGAGGATCGTCCACGCCATGTCGAGCTCCTTCCAGATGATGGGGTCGTCCCCGAACGTGGCGGAGCAGTGAGGTCGTCCTCACATCCGAGATGGTCCCGCCCGGGCGATGCTATCCGCCTGCGACGGTTGCGCCGGTTGCCAGATGCTTCGGAAGCCCTCGGGCGCTGTCGATTGGACCGGATCGCGGGCGTGGCACTCGCGATCAACGGCAAAATGCACGCAGACCACCGATCACCGATCTCGACAGGATGCTCGCCGAAGCGCTGCGCCTCAGGCGCCCTGCTCCTCGGACCTGGTCAGATGGCCGTTTCGGTCTCGATGGCGCGCTGGCTCCAGCAGAGGGAAACGCACGACGAACTCGGTGCCCAGATCCAAGCCCTCGCTGTACGCCTTGATCGTTCCGCCGTGCAACGCCACCCACTTCTTCACCAGGGACAGCCCCAGTCCCATGCCGTTGCACTGCACGCGCGGATCGTCGACCT
>JAEZCG010000207.1 GCA_023430065.1 Pseudomonadota bacterium
CTCATGTACCCAGCCCATGTAGTCGCGCATGTCCATGCCGAACGGCCCGCCCGGCGCCGGTCCAAACAGCGTCGCTGCGCGGTTCTTGCCCACCCAGTACGCCGGCGACGAGTGCGCGCCGTCGAGCACGCCCTTGTGCACGGCATCGAGGACCTCGAACGGCGGCACGATCGCCCCCGGAGGCAGCATCTCGATCTGCAGGCGTCCACCGGTGAGCGCGCGTACACGCTCGATGAAGTATTTGGAGTTTTCGAAGAACAGGGTCGCAGGCGGAAAGACCGACTCGAATCGCAGCTTGGTGACCTTCTGCGCCGCAGCCGGGACGGGGGCGAGGGCCAATGCCAGGGCCACGGCGGCTGCCAGGATCGATTTCATCACTAAGACTCCCCTTGGTTGTCATGGATGCACGCAGCTGCGTGGCGCCGGGCGCGAGGCGCCAGCATACCGCTCCAGGCGATTGGGCGGCAGAGCGGGCGTTGGCTGGAGTCTCGTCCAGCGATGAGGCGCCCGTAACGTTCGGCTGCGCAGTGTCCCCGATCGCGCTACCCTGCGTGAGCGTCAGTGCGAGGCGGTATCCACGAAGGCGCTGACCGACACGAGGAGGAGACGGGCCATGAAGTCGCGCATGCTGTTGTTGGCAGTTGCCGGTGCAGTGGGAATTGCGATGGGGTCGGGACAGGCGGCGGCACAGATCGCCAAGAACGTCGCGGCGAAGAGCCCATGGGGACCTACAGACGAGATCGGGACGCTGAACATGATGACCGAGGCGTCGCGATTCGACGTCCTCGGCCGCATTGGCAGCGGAAAGGTCTACGATCTGGGCGTCGATCTGTTCGTGGGCATGCCGACCTGTTGCGCGCCCTTCGGCGATCCCACCTTCCAGATCTTCATGACGCACACCCCCGCCCAGGATCCCAGCAAAGAACTGCTGTCTTACTCCGGCGATGCGGTCTCGATGTACACGCACACCGGCACGCACATCGACGCGCTCAATCATTTCGGGCTGCGGGGCCAGATCTGGAATCAGGTGAGCGCGAAGGACGCGCTCGGCGTTCGCGGCTGGACCAAGTCGGGGATGGACAAGTATCCGCACATCGTCGCGCGCGGCGTGCTGATCGACGTGGCCCGTGCGAAGAGCGTGACCCATCTTCCGACCTCTTACGCCGTCACCGTGGCCGACCTGCAGCGGGCATTGCAGGCGCAGAACACCTCGCTACAGGCGGGCGACGTCGTCCTGATTCGCACCGGCGTGATGAACCTGTGGCCGGATCAGGCCAAATACCGGTTGGCCGACCAGCCGGGCCTGAGCCTGGAAGCCGCGCAATGGCTGGTGGAAAGGCAGAAGACCATGCTCGTGGGAGCGGACAACTTCGGCGTCGAGCACTTCCCGTCCAAGAATCCCGAGAACTTCGTGCCGGTGCACAGCTACCTGCAAGCCGAGCAGGGCGTTTCGCTGCTCGAGGCGATGTGGCTGGAAGACCTCTCGAAGGATCAGGTCTACGAGTTCCTGTTCATCGCATCCCCGCTCAAGCTCAGAGGCGGGACGGCATCGCCGCTGCGGCCGCTGGCGATTCCGCTCAGGCCGCGCTGAGGCCGATTCGGCGGTACGAAGCTCGAAACGCGCAATGGGGCGACGTCGCACGCAGGCGCCGCCCGATCTTGCGCCCGGCCGCAGATCGCTGCGCTCGATGGGTCGCACGACCGGATCATGGGTGCGCTGGTGGGCGATTGGTGCCTGCGCGCTCCTGTCGCTGCTGGCGGCGGGGTGGTCCGCATGCGGCTGCATCCCCCGCCATCCCATCGAATCGGCCGCGCTGCTGCTCGATCTCGCGGCAGCGGATGGCGACAGCTGGCTGAAGCGCTCCACGCCGGCGCCGCAACGGCGCAGCGTACGCTACGCGAAGGGCGGCAGCGACTACCGCGCCGACGTCTACGTGCCACGGGAACCGAGCCGCGCCGGCCTGCTCCTCTTGCCGGGCGCGGCGGAGGCCGGCAAGGACGACCCGCGTCTCGTTGCCTTCGCGACCAGCCTGGCGCGGATGCGCTTCACCGTGCTGGTGGCCGAGATGGCGGGATTGCGGGAGCTGCGACTGAGTGCCGACGCGGTCCCCGAGCTGGTGGCGGCAATCGAGTATCTGGCCGCGAACCCGCAATGGAGCCCGCAGGGCGGCACGGGAGTGGCCGGCATCAGCTACGCACTCGGCCCTGCGATCCTGGCCGCGCGCGAGCCCGGCGTGCGAGACCGGGTGCGTTTCATCGTCGGCGTCGGCGGTTATCACGACCTCGTCGCCGTGGTGACGTTCTTCACCACCGGCTACTTTCGCGATCGCACGCGCCCCGGCCGCCCCTGGCGCCATCTCGAACCCAACAGCTATGGCAAGTGGGTCTTCGTCCTGTCCAATGTCGAGCGCCTGCAGGATGCGGGTGATCGCTCGATCCTGGAGACGATGGCGCGGCGCAAGATGACAGATGCGAATGCCTCCATCGAAGACCTCGCGCAGCGGCTGGGGCCCGAGGGCCGCTCGTACTACGAGCTGCTGGAGAATCGCGATCCGCTGCGCACACCGGTGCTGCTCCAACGCCTGCCACGCGAAGTTCTCGCGGAAATCGAGCGCCTCGATTTAGCCCACTACGATCTGTCGAAGATGACCGCGCAGGTCCTGCTATTCCACGGGCGCGATGACGCGATCATTCCCTTCACGGAGAGCCTGGCGCTGAAACAGGCGGTCGCGCCGGGTCGCGGTCGCCTGTTTCTGCTCGACGGACTCGCGCATGTCGACCTGCAGGACGTGGGTTGGCGCGATGGGCTGCGACTGTGGTGCGGCGTGGATGCGTTGCTGAGGCAGCGTGTCCGGGCAGACTGAAACCGAGTTGCCTCATGCCCCCTGCTGCGACAGATCTGTGGGGCGCAGCGTGTGCCGGTCGATGATCGGTTTCAGCTCCGGCTTGATGTACTGCTCGCTGTAGCCGTTGAACAGATGGCCCAGCAGGCCACGGTCGAGGTCGCTGGTGCCCATGAGCCAGTCGGCGATGGGGAAGGTCAGGTTCATGTTGCGATCCATCATGATGCCCTGGTTGTGATGGGCGGTGTGATGGCGCCGGATGGTGTTGACGAAGGGCATGTTGCGCACGAACCAGTTCTCGTGCACGTGGCAGCAATAGTGGAAGGTTTCGTAGATCAGGTACTGACCGACCATGGTGACGATCAATACGTAGCCGGCGTTGGGATTCATCAGCCAACCCAGCGCCAGCGCGAACGGCGTGCCCAACACGATGAAGGTGGCAAGCGCGCGCCAGGGGAAGAAGATGATGCGGAACTCGCGCGTGGAGTCCACCGTCATCTCGTTGTTAGTGAAATACTGGTGGTGCTGGCGGGTGTGACGGTCGTAGATCGCGCGCAGGGCCCACACGTCGATCAGCCGGTGCATCACGTATTTATGGATCCACCACTCGAACAGGTTCGAGAAGGCGAAGACGGGGATCACCAGTGTCCACTCCCAGGTGGGATTCTCCATCCGGCTCACGCACCACGCGATCACCGCGATGCCCACGGCGTACATGACGCCGACGTGTACCAGCCCGTTGTACAGCGGGCTGATCTGCGACTTGTATTCCTCGCGGAACTGGCGCTGGCGTTCGCTCATCATGATCGCTTCCTCCTGACGGGCGTCACTGTACTCCGCCGCAATCAGTCAAGCTCGCTGCGCTGCACCATCACGCCCTCCCGATCGAGCAGGTCGGGCAGCAGGCGGGTGCCGAGTCCCGGACCGGTGAGGGGGTGGATGAAGCCGTCCTTCAGCACCGGCACGTCGGTGATGAGGTCGCGATACCAGGTGGTAGTGTAGGCGCGTACGGCCTCCATGATGAGCGCGTTGGGGATGTGCATCATCAGGTGGATCGAAGCCACCCACACCAGCGGTCCGTTGCAGTCGTGCGGTGCGACCGGGCGCTGGTAGGACTCGGCCAGTGCGGCGATCTTGCGCGCCTCGGTCAGGCCTCCGCACCAGCCGACGTCGAGCATCACGATGTCGGCGGCCTGCGCCTGCAGCATGTCGCGAAAGGGTGCGGTGCCACCCAGCGTCTCGCTGCCGCACACCGGGATCGACGTGCCGTCCCGGTAATCCTTGAGCGTGGCGACATCGCACATCTTGATCGGATCCTCCGACCAGTAGGGTCGGTACTCCTCCAGCGCGTGCGCGATCTGCCTGGCCTGCTGCAGGTTCCACAGGGAGTGGAACTCTGCCATCACCTCGATGCGGTCGCCGACCGCCGTCCGGATGTTGCGAAACGGCTCCAGGCCCAGTTCGAGATCGGCACGCGACAGGAAGCTGCCGTGCGCGCGCTGGGCGAGCGGGTCGAAGGGCCAGATCTTCATCGCCGTGAAGCCCTCGGCCAACAGGCTGTGGGCGAGCTCGTCGGCGCGATGGGTGAAGGCGATCTGGTCGTCGTACGGGCCCTCGGCCCGGTCGTGCGCGCCGATCTGCCTGCGCGCCACGGTACGCGTGTTGTAGTGGTAGCCGGCGCAGGTGTTGTAGGCGCGGATGCGGTCGCGGCAGGCGCCGCCGAGCAGCTGGTAGATCGGCTGTCCCACGGCCTGGCCGAAGAGGTCCCACAGCGCCATGTCCACCACGGAGGCGGCACGCACTTCGGTACCCGCGCTGGCAAAGCCGAGGTAGGTGTCGAGCAGCGCGCGGCTGTGCTGGGCGATGGCCAGCGGATCCTTGCCCAGCAGGTAGGGGGCGACCAGCTCGTGCAGCTGCGCCTCGACTGCGCGCGCGCCGCGCGAGGTCTCGCCCAGCCCGATCAAACCTTCGTCCGTGTGCAGCCGCGCGAGCAGCAGGTTGGGACGGTCGGCGAGTCGGATCGTCTCGATCGCGGTGATCTTCACCGGTCCTCGCCCGCGGTGGATGGATCCATGATCATCAGCTGCGAGGGGATGCGCATGTCACTCCGCCTTGATGCCGCGCGCGCGCACCAGTTCGCCCCATTTCGCCGTCTCCGACCTCATCAACTGGCGCATGCGCTGCGGCGAGCCGCCCCACGGCGCGAGGTCGATCTGTGCGAAGCGCGCGAGCACCGCCGGATCCTTCAGCAGATCGGCGATCGTCCGATTGAGCGCGTTGACCACTGCCGCGGGTGTCCCCGCCGGCGCCAGCACGCCCCACCATGGCTCGATGACGAAACCGGGGAAGCCGGATTCCTCCATCGTCGGCACGTCGGGCAGGGATGCCGCGCGCCGTGCGCCGGTGGTCGCCAGTGCGCGCAGCGCCCCGGCCTTGACGTGCGGCAGGATCGAGGGCGTGTTGTCGAAGAACATGTCGATCTGGCCGCCGCGCAGATCCACGATGGTCGGGGCCGATCCCTTGTAGGGAACGTGCGTGATCTCGACCTTCGCCATCGACTTGAGCAACTCGGCGGCGAGATGCGGCGAGCCGCCGAAGCCGGACGAACCGTAGGTGAGTTCGCCGGGCTTCGCTCTCGCGAGCGCGACCAGTTCCCGCACCGTGCGGGCCGACACCGCCGTGTTGACCACGAGCACGTTGACCACGCCGCCGATCAGCGCCACCGGCACGAAATCGCGCTCGAGGTCGAAACCCGTCCTGGCGTAGATGCTGCCATTGATGGCACAGGTGCCTATCGTGCACAACGACAACGTGTAGCCGTCGGGTGCGGCGCGCTTGACGAGCTCGGTGCCGATATTGCCGCCGGCGCCCGGTCGGTTCTCCACGATCATCTGCTGGCCGAGCCGACGGCTCGCATGCTCGGCCACGATGCGTCCCACGATGTCGGTGGTGCCTCCGGCCGGGAAGGGCACGACCAGCTTGATCGGACGATTGGGGTAGTCCTGCGCCTGCACGGGCACCACGCAGATGGCGAGCAGCACAGCCAGCAACCAGGCGTGCCGCCGGGAAGGTCGATGCACGGAATGGGGAGACATCGCCGTCAAGCCAGGTCCGGCAGAAGCTCGGTCGCAATCACCCGATAGGCGGGCCGATAGGCATCGCGGAACGGCGGCGAGTGGTGCACGACGGGAAAACCGCGCGCAGCGATGTCGTCGAAGAAGGCGCTCACCTGCCCGCGCGTGAACGGGATGCCGCCTGCGTCGGCGAGATCGCCGAGACAGCCGCAGAACTTCGCGAGTTTCTCCGGCGCGGCAGGGCAGACGCCGGGGGTGGCGACGAACGCATCGGCGAGGGCCGCGAGATCGTGCCCCTGCGACACGTATGGCCGCAGGTGCACGCGCGCGAGGCGTCCGTCGGGTGAGATGGGATCCACCAGCGGTTCCCCGGGACCCGCCTCCAGGGCACGGCACTCGTTCTCGAGGGCGACGCGTGCGTGCTCAGGGTCGCTGAGCATGTGCCCGGGCCCCATCGCCGCCTGGTGCAGCAGCTTGTAGACGTCCTCCAGCTGCATGCGCGGGTAGCGCTGCAAGTGCCGGTCCAGCAGTTGTCCGATGAACTTCATGATCGAGTCTCCTCCATGCGATCCAGCTTACCGGGCGCGGGCGGGCCTGTCACCGTATGGCGCTAGAATGCCGCGGACATCCGTCAGGGAGCCGACATGGACACTCAACTCGAAACTCTCGCGCAGGCCAGGTCGAAGCTGATCGACCTCACCCTCCAATTCGGACCGAAACTGCTGGCTGCCGTGCTCATTCTCGTGGCAGGCATCATCGTCGGCCGATGGCTGGGCAATATGCTCGACCGCATGCTCGAGAGGATGGAGCTGGACGTCACCGTCCGACTGCTGCTGGTGCGCCTGCTGCGCGTGGTCGTGCTCGGCCTGTTCGCCATCATGGCGCTGCAGAACCTGGGCATCGAACTGCTGCCGCTGATCGCCGGTCTGGGCATCGCCGGGGCGGGCGTCGCGCTCGCCATGCAGGGGGTGCTGAGCAACATTGCCGCGGGCCTGACCATCATCCTCACCCGCCCGTTCAAGGTCGGCGAGTACATCTCGATCGTCGGCGAGGAAGGCGAGGTGATGCTGATCACCCTGTTCAGCACCACGCTGCTGCACGCCGACCTGTCCAAGGTGGTGATCCCCAACCGCAAGATCGTCGGGGAGATCCTGCACAACTACGGGCAGATGCGTCAGCTCGATGTCACCGTGAGGGTGGCTTACGACACCGACCTGACCCAGGCGCTGTTCGCAGTGCGCCAGGTACTTGGCGCCAACGCGCGCGTGTTGAGTGCGCCCCAGCCGGTGATCGCCGTGAAGGCGCTGGCCGACTCGTCGATCGAGCTGTGCGCGAAGCCCTGGGTAAGGGTGCCCGATTACGTGCCGGCTGGCGGCGAGATCAAGCAGGCGATCGTCGAGGCGTTCCGGGCACAGACGATCTCGATTCCACTCCCGCAGCGCGAGATTCGTCTGCTCGAACGCGCTGCCTGAGACTCACGCGGCACGCGGATGATGTTCCGCTGCGCGGGGTGCCAGCACGGTGGCGGCGACGCGCATCGCGAGCTCCGCGGTGCGGCCGTCGCGGTCGTGTAGCGGGTTGTACTCGGCAATCTCCAGCGCACGCAGTCGCGAGTCGCCTGCCCAGGCAGACATCGCGTCGAGCAGCGCTTCGCCGCTCAACCCGCCCGGCACGGGCGTGCCCACGCCCGGCGCATCGGCCGGATCGAGCGCATCGAGGTCGACGCTCATGCCGAATCCAGCAGTGCCGCGCGTGGCGATGGCGATCGCCTCGTCCAGCGCGGCGGACAAGCCGCGCCGCTGCACCTCGTCGGCGTGGATGACGCGCACGCCCAACCGCGCGAGAAGTGCCGCCTCGCCGTCCTCGAAGCTGCGGATGCCCACCAGGCACAGGTGCTCGGGGCGTAGCGCCTGCGCGCCAGCCAGGGCCGATAGATGCTGGTCGCCCTCGCCGAGCAGGCACGCGAGCGGCATGCCGTGAAGGTTTCCGGTCGGGGAAGTGGAGGGCACGTGCGCGTCCATGTGCGCGTCGATCCAGACCAGCCCCAGTGCGCCGCGCGGACGCAACGCGCGCGCTGCGCCGCTCCAGGTACCGATGCCGCAAGAATGATCACCCCCCAGCACCAGCGGAAAGTCGCCCGTGCGCAGGAGTCGGTACACATGCTGGGCCTGCAGGGTGGAGAGCTGCCGAACGGCCTCCAGCGGCGGAAGGCTGCGGCTGGCACGCAGGGTGGTGTGCCACTGCGCCGGCACGCCGGCGCGGACGAGATGCGCGGTCAGCCCGCGCGCGCGCAGGGAGTCGGGGCCGCGCTGGCAGCCCTCGTCGCCGGCGCCACGGCCAGTTGCGATACCGACGATGCGAACTTGGTTGGACACCGCACACACCCTCCTTGCGTCGCGTTGCGATTGCGGAACGGTTAGAGGGAGGTGTGCGCGAAACGTTCACCCGCGCGGTCACGGCAGCCGGACGATCACAAGAACCCGGCGAGGAACGGCTTCGAGCCGCTGGACGCGTTGATGGGCGACTACCGGCGCCGCGCCGGAGCGGACGGCTTCGCACAGTTCGATGCCACCGGCCTCGCCTGCGTGGACTTCGCGCTCGCCCACCGCGCGCGCTTCCAGCTGATGTTTCGCAGCGACCGGCTCGATTTCGGCCATGCCCGGCTGAACACGGCCGCCATCCGTGCGTACAACCACCTGCTGGAAACGGTGACCGCTCTGCATCCGACCCGCGATTGCGGCGAGACGCAGCGTGAGTGCATCGCCTTGGCCTGGTCGCTGGCGCACGGGCTCGCGACCCTGATGCTGGACAATCGCGCGTTCGCGCAACTGGTGGGCGACAGTCCGCGCCAGGCGCACCGCAT
>JAEZCG010000217.1 GCA_023430065.1 Pseudomonadota bacterium
ACTCCCCGCCTCGTCCTTGCTGCGCGGGACGCGCCATGCGTTCGGCGTGACCACGGTCGCGGCGCTGGTCGGCGCGGCGATCGCGCTGTGGATGCTGGGCGTCGACCGCGGCAGGCGCAGCTAGCCCTGCACACGCCGGACAGTGCAGCATTCCGGCGGCAGCCGTGCTGGTCGAACCGCGTCCCGACAACGGCCGGGGCGACGGCGCAAGGGATTCAGCCGATCAGCAGTCCGGGAAGACCCACGACGATCTGCGGCAAGAACACCAGCACCACGACGCCCATCAGGAGCGCGAGAAAGAACGGCATCGTCGCCCAGAACACCTGCTCCATGGGCAGCTTGGATACGCTCGCCACGCCGTAGAGCGCCACACCGACCGGCGGAGTGATGAGTCCGATCACGCACACGATGCAGAACAGCACACCGAAGTGGATGGGATCGACGCCCACCGCCTGCACCAGCGGCAGCATCACGGGAACCGCCATCAGGATGATCGGCACCGCGTCCATGAACATGCCCAGCACCAGCACGACGCCGAGCAGCATCAGCGTGACCACCGCCTTGTCGCTCGACACGCCCTGCATCGCTTCGGTGAAGCGCACGGGCAGCTGCTCGTAGGTGAAGATCCAGCCGTCCACGCCCGACACGCTCACCACCAGCAGCAGCACGCCGACGGTCGTGCCGGCCGAGACGAACTCACGGTAGACGGCCCGGAACCCGGCGCCCCGGTACCACACGCCCAGCGCCAGGACATAGAGCACCGCAACCGTGGCCGCCTCGGTGGGCGTGAAGAGGCCGCCGAAGATGCCGCCGATGACGATGACCGGCGTCAGCAACACCAGGAACGCCCGCCGCGACGCCTTGACCACCCGCCGGACGGCAAACGTCTCGCCGCGCGGATAGCCGCGCCGATGGGCGATGAGGGTCACTGTCGCCAGCAGCACGAGCGCGAACAGCAGGCCGGGCAGTACGCCGCCGATGAACAGCTTGCCGATCGACACGCTGGCCGTGGCACCGTAGATGATCATGATGATCGAGGGTGGGATGATCGGCGCCAGCGTCGATGCCGCGAGCGTGATCGCCGCGGCGAACTGCGGATCGTAGCCGCGCTCGCGCGCCGCCTTGACCGTGATCGTGCCCACGCCGACCGCGTCCGCGGCGGCGGAGCCGGACATGGCCGAGAACAGCAGGCTGGCCATCACCACGACGTGGCCGAGCCCGCCTCGGATGTGCCCGACGATGGCCAGGGCGAACTCGAAGATGCGCTCGGTCACGCCGAGCAGATTCATCAAACGTCCGGCCAGCAGGAACATGGGCACGGCCAGCAGCACCGAGTTGTTGAGGGTGCTGTACATGCGCTGAGACGCAACCGCCAGCGGCAGGTCGTTCAGCATCAGCCAGACCAGCGCAGGAAGCCCGAGCGCAACCGCCACCGGCGCGCGCAGCACGAGCAGCCCGAAGAGCAGCGCGAGCATGAGCCAGATCATCGGCCCGCCTCGCGTGGAGCATGAACCGTGACGGGACGAACCCACGCCATGGCGAAGTGATACGCGATCAGCGTGCAGCCCACCGGCAACGCCGCGTAGCCCCAGGCGACCGATGCGCGCAGGGCAGTGAGCTCCTGGAGGGCGCCGAACGCGGTATGCCACGCCGCCACCACGGCGAGCACCAGAAAGAACGCGACCACGAGCACATCGATCGCACGCACCACCGCATCCTTGCCGGGAAACCGTGCACGGCGCATGAACAGGTCGACGACGAAGTGCTCCGCGCGGTGCGCGCCGACCGCGGCCCCGATGAACACCAGCCACAGCTGACCGACCCGGGCGAGTTCCTCCGTCCAGTCGATCGGAAACGGAAACACGAAGCGCGACACCACCTGCAGGGACAGCGTCACCAGCAGCAGCACGAGAATGACGAACACGGCGGCCTCCTCGGCCACGACGATGCGCCGCTCGAGCGCGACGAGCAGGTCCCGACGCGCCCGGGCGCTAGCGGGCGGCACGGATCGCCTCGACCAGTTCGCGCCCGAACCGCTCCGCATAGCGCGCCTGCACCGGCCGCACCGCCTGTTCCAACGCGTCCCGGTCGGGCACGGTCACCGTGATACCCGGCTGGGTCGCGAACCACGCGAGGTCGCTGCGCGTGTTGCGCGCGGACAGCTCGCGCTGCAGGCGCGTGGCATCGGTCAGGGCCCGATCGAAGGCGTCGCGCTGCGCGGGACTGAGCCGCTCGAGGGCAGCGCGGTTGGCGATGACGACCTTGAACAGGAAGAAGTGCCCGGTGAGCGACAGCTGCGGCGCCTGCTCGTAGAATTTCATGTTGCGATATCCGGTGGTGTCGTTCTCGGCACCGTCCACGGTTCCGGTGGCGAGCGCCGTATAGACCTCGCCGTAGGGCATCGGCGTCGACTTCGCACCCATCGCGTTGAACGTGTCGATGTAGACCGAGCTGCCGATCACGCGAATCTTCAGTCCCGTGAGATCGCCTGGGTTGCGTACCGGCGTCCTGCGGGTGAAGACGTGGCGCATGCCGGCGCTCCACCAGCCCAGCACCGCCAGTCCGCTGTCGCGCTCGACCTCGCGTGCCAGACGCCTGCCGACGGGGCCGTCGGATACCAGCCAGGGATGCCGGTCCGGATCGCGCAGGAGAAAAGGGATGTCGAGCACCCCCACCGACGGGACGAACGACGACAGCGCCGCGGCCGACACGCTGGCGATGCCGATCGCACCGAGCCGCACCTGCTCGATCATGTCCTTCTCGTCGCCGAGCTGGCCGCGCGGAAAGACCTTCAGGCGCACGCCGCTCTTGCCGGCCTCGAGCACGCGCTTCATGTGCTCGAAGGCCTCGTAGGTGGGTTCGCCCGGTGGATTGATGTGCGCGGCCGTGACATCGAGCGCGAAGGCGCGCGCAGCCACGGCCATCGCGAGCCACGCGGCAGCGAGGAGCGTGACCGCACGTGCAGCAAGGAACCCGCGACGCCGGCAACGCCGGGACATGGCTGTCCTCCCCCTGTGCCGCCCCGGTGCGTGCCGGGGCGTGCATTTGCATGAACCGACGCCGATCGTATCATCCGGACCATCGACCGAGGAGCGATCATGGCAGAGCGTCGGCTGGGCATCATCCTGAGCGGGGTCACCGGCCGCATCGGCCTCAACCAGCATCTGGGGCGCGCCCTGGTGCCGCTGCGCGCGGCGCCGATCGAACTGGCGAACGGTGACCGCCTCACGATCGACCCCATCCTCGTCGGCCGCAACCCGGCCAAGCTCGAGCAGGTAGCCAGGCGCTTCGGCATCGAGCGCTGGTCCACGGACCTCGACGCCGCCCTGTCGGACGCCAGGGATACGCTGTTCTTCGACTCCGCCACCACCAATCTGCGCGTCGATCACGTGCGGCGCGCGCTCGCCGCCGGGAAGCACGTGTTCTGCGACAAGCCGCTCGCGCCCACCCATGCGGAGGCACTCGAACTGGCCGGCATGGCAGGCCGCGGCGGGCTGAAGAATGGTGTGGTGATGGCAAACCTGTGGCTGCCCGGTCTGCGCAAGCTCAAGAGTCTGGTCGACTCGGGATTCTTCGGGCGCGTGCTGCATGTGCGCGGCGAGCACGGCTACTGGGTGTTCGAGGGAGACGACCGGCCGGGGCAGCGCCCATCCTGGAACTACCGCGCGAGCGAAGGCGGCGGGATCGTGCTCGACATGATGTGCCATTGGCACTACATGCTCGAACACCTGTTCGGCCCCATCCGGCGCGTGACCTGCGCCGCGCGCACCTTCATCCCCAGACGCTGGGACGAGGCGGGCCACCCCTACGATGCCGACGCCGACGATGCCGCCGCTGTGATGTGCGAGATGGCGTCCGGCGCCCTGGTTCAGATCACCCTGTCCTGGTGCACGCGCGTGCGCCGCGACGACCTGATGGTGCTGCAGGTGGACGGCACCGGCGGCTCGGCGGTCACCGGCGTGTTCGACTGTCTCACCCAGCACCGCAGCCAGACGCCCTCGCTGGTCTGGAATGCCGAGGATCGGCCATCGATCGACTACCGTGCGGCCTGGCTACCGGTCCCCGATCTCCCGCCGCTCGGCAACGCCTTCCGCGTGCACTGGGAGCGCTTTCTGCGGCACGTCGTGGAAGATGTCCCCTACGCGTGGGACTTTGCGATGGCCGCGCGCGGCATCGAGCTGGTGGAGAAATGCCATCTCGCCTCCCGCAACGGCACCTGGGAGACGCTGCGCGTGCCGTGAACCGCTACCGGAATCGCGCGTCGCCATCGCGCTCGATCTGCTCGACCAGATTCACCTCCCAGGTCAGATAGTCCTGCATGGCCGCCTGCGCCTCCCGGCGCTGGTACGGCTTGACCCAGACGTCATCGGGCTCGCCGATCATCCTCCCCGACCCGCTCTCCAGCGTCAAACCCGCAACGGTCCACGCGCGCGTCCCGCCCTCCAGCACGCGAACGGCCGCGCCGGGTCGCCTCTGCGCCAGGTCCCGCGCGCAATAGTGGGCGTAGACCCCGTTCGGCGAAGTGACGACGTAGTCGCCGCGCGCCACCTCGTGCACCAGCCGGTCGAGGCGCGTCCGCATGCACCAGATCGCCCCCGGCACATGCCCGCGACGGTACTGGACGCTGGTGCCGCAGTCGATCACCTTGACGTCGCCGCCCTGCGCCAGCAGGGCATGCAGCGCGTCCGCACCGATGCCCGGCATGGCCTGGAAGCCGAGTAGCACCGGCTGGTAGGGTCCGGTGCTCGACCTGCCGCGCAAGCCGTCGCGCAAGACGAACACCTCGTCCCAGCCGAGTTGACGCAGCCACGATCCGGTCATCGTCGCACGCACCCCGTCGCCGTCGATCAGCACGATGCGCGCGTGGCGGGTGGGCGCGAACTCGTCGGTCGCCTGCACCAGTTGCCCGCCGGGCGCGTGACGGCTCCCCGGGTAGTGGCCCGCCTCGTACTCTTCCCGGGTGCGCACGTCGAACAGGTAGAGGG
>JAEZCG010000015.1 GCA_023430065.1 Pseudomonadota bacterium
CCTCGTGGCCGCGCAGCACGCCGGTCGAGAAACTCCAGGCGAGTTGCAGTTGCCCGACGTTGCCGCGATCGATCGCGGACAGGCCGCTGAAGCGCGTGAGCTGCGGATTCTTTCCGGCGAGGGTCCACTGCCCGTCATCGGCGGGTGCGACGGATGCATCGATCTGCGGCAGGGCAGGAGGTGTCGCCCCCGGGGGCGGGGGTTCCTCGCGTGAGCACGCGCCAAGCGCGGCGAGGAGTGCGCCGAGGGCGACGCGGGGGAGGAGGGAACGGTGCACGGCTTCTCCAATACGCGATGGAGCGCGACACGTCGACTGCACGTGCCGCGCCCGGTTGCGCAGATGCCTGATTCGCTATACGAAGTCGCCCGCAGGTGGATGCGGTGCACGGGCGGCCGTGCGGCGAGCAACCGCCGTTCCGCAGGCACGCATCCGGCATGCGAATGTCGGTGCGTCAGTAACCCTTCGCGGCGATCTCCTCACCGATGTACTCGCCGTTGCGATAGGTGTTCACGCACAGCGGATGGGTGAACGGGCCGGGCTTGTCCTTCGAGGAGTACTGGATGTCATCGGCCTGTGCACCCTTCGGAGGATTCAGGCCGGCCCGGTCGCGCACCCGCTTGGCGATCTCGTGATCCGTGCACGACGTGTCGCCGCTCACGCCCAGTCCGCCGATGACCTTGCCCTCGCGGTACAGCGGGACGCCGCCGCCGAAGAAGATCAAGCCGCCGGCAAGCTCGCCGCGATCGGGCTTCTTGTCCGGTGCGACCAGTGCCTCGGGATCGAACGGATTGGCCTGGCCGAGGCTCCACAGCGAATGCCCCGGTTGCGTGAACGTGTACAGGCGCGCCGTGGACAACGGCATCGGGTCGACGGAGAAGGCGTTGGCGGTATAGGCCTTGGCCTTGGCGATCGCCTGACTGCCTGGCCAGACGTCGTAGGGATCGTCGGTGGACGTGGTCGCCGCGCACACGCGCCCGGCGCGATCCACCACTGCGACCCAGCTGCGCTCGCCGTTGAACAGGCCGCCGGCCTTGCCGCCTTGACCAGGAGCGGCCTTCACCAGTTTCTTCAGCTGCTCGATCGAGGGCAGCCCTTCGCAGGTCTTCTGGGCCAGGGCCGTCGGTGCCACCAGGGCGAGCAGGACAAGTCCGATGTGTCGAATCATGAGGAAACTCCTGGAGAGCGTGTGGGCGGGGCCGACGGTGGACGGATCCAGCGCGAACGCGATCACCGCACAACGTCCGACTGAGTGTGCTGGCCGCCCGGTTCGGAGATGCCGACGACTGCCTCGCCCGCGGTCTGCGCGCCTTCCATGAGCGCCATATCGGCCAGCGACAGGATGCCGACGAGGCGCTTGTCGCGATCGAGCACCGGCAGGCGGCGCACCTGGATCTGCGCCATGTTGCGTGCGACGGCCTGCACGTCTTCGTCCTCGAAGCAGTACTTCACGTCCTGCGTCATCACGTCGCGGATCTTCGTGTCGGGCGCCAGGCCTCTCGCCACCGCGCGCACCGCGATGTCGCGGTCGGTGATCATGCCGACCAGGCGATCACCTTCCCCCACGGGAAGGATGCCGGCATCCAGCCGCGCCATCTCCGCGGCGGCTTCCCGGATGGACTGGTCCGGGGTGGCGATCCGAACGTCGGGTGTCATGGCTTCGTTCACTTTCATGCTGTCCTCCTTCGGTTGACGGAAACTGCGCGGCAACGCGTGTGCCGGAGGCGCGCATTTCGGGCGCACGGCATCGCCCGCCTATAATGGGTGCCGCGACAAACCAGGGAGCGGCAACGTGCAGAGGCAGGACAATCAGAACCATCGGTCGCGCTATGTGGTGCGAGCGCAGGACGTGCCCGCGTATCACCCGGCCAACCACGTCGGAACCACCAATCGCCGGCTGATCGGCGCGGAAAACGTCGGGGCACGCAATCTCGAAGTCGTGCTGGGTGTCATCGAGCGCGGCAAGGGCGCGTTGCCGCATGCGCACCCCGGCATCGAGCAGGTGTGCTACCTGCTCGCCGGGCGGGCGCGCATCGAAGTGGGTGGGGAGGCCTGCGAGGTCGGTCCGGACGAGTGCTGCTTCCTGCCGGCCGACGTTCCGCACGTGTTCACGGTGGTCAGCGAGGAGCCGGTGAGGGTGCTCGTCATCTACTCGCCGCCCTACGAGGAGCATCCGGCTCGCGTGGTCAGAGGTTGAGATGAAGCGCCGCATTTTCCTGGCGGCCGCCTGGGCCGCGATGCTGCCGCTGTCGCTGCGTGCCCAGTCGTCCTGGCCGGCCAAGACCATCCGCCTCGTCGTGCCGTTCGCGCCGGGCAGCGGGACCGATTCCGCCGGACGGGTGCTTGCGCAGGCGTTGTCCGAGCGCCTGGGTCAGCAGGTGATCGTGGAGAATCGCGCGGGCGCGTTCGGGCAGATTGCCGCCGAGCTGGTCGCGCGCAGTGCTGCGGACGGCTACACGCTGTTCATGACGACCAACACCACCCACGGCGCCAATCCGCATCTGTTCAACCGGCTCCCGTACGATCCCATCCGCGACTTCGTGCCGATCGCGCGCGTGGGGACGCTGCCGTTCATGCTGGTGGTGACGCCCTCGCTGCCGGTGAAGACGACTGCCGAGTTGCTCTCGTACGCGCGTAAGCATCCCGATGCACTGTCCTACGCGCAGGCGAGCAGCACTTCGCTGGTGGCGATGGAGACGATCAAGCGTCTGGGCAAGGTGGCGATCGTGGGCGTGCAGTACAAGGCGAGCCCGCAGGCACTGGTGGATCTGATGGCCGGACGCGTGCAGGTGATGGTGGCCGATTTCGCCACCGCCATGCCGCAGGTGCGCGCCGGCAAGCTGCGCGTGCTGGGCGTCACCACGGCGCAGCGCTCGCGCCTGCTGCCGAACGTGCCGCCGATCATCGACGACCTGCCCGGATTCGACACCACCTCGTGGAACGGCGTTTTCGCGCCGGCGAAGACACCCGCCACGGTAGTATCGCGCCTGCAGCGCGAGATCTTTGCGGTGCTGGCGCGGCCGGAGATCGAGAAGAAGCTCGAAGGGATCGGCTTCGAGGTCGATCCGCTCGATGCCGCCGCCTTCGGCCGTTACGTGGACGAGCAGATCGAGCACTGGGGACGCATGATCCGCGCCGCCGGCATCGAACGACAGTAACACTCAACGAAAGCAGAAGAAGCCATGCCCGGACCCCTGCACGGCGTACGCGTACTCGACCTCACCACCGTGGTGATGGGGCCGTTCTCCACCCAGATCCTGGCCGAGCTCGGCGCCGAGGTCATCAAGGTGGAGACCCACGACGGCGACAACATGCGTCACGTCGGCCCGCTGCGCAATCCCGGCATGGGGCATCTGTACATCAATCTCAATCGCGGCAAGCGCTGCATCGTGCTCGACCTGAAGCAGCCCGAGGGGCACGAGGCCATCATGCGGCTGATCCCGAGCATCGACGTACTCGTCTACAACGTGCGGCCCTCGGCGATGGCGAGGTTGAAGTTGTCCTATCCCGAGCTGCAGGCCGTCAATCCGCGCCTGCTGTACGTGGGCTGCTACGGCTACTCCGAGCGCGGGCCCTATGCCGGGCGCGCGGCCTACGACGATCTCATCCAGGGCGGCACCGGCCTGCCGTGGATGATGAGCGAGGGCGGCAAGCACGCGCCGCGCTACGTACCGATCAATCTCGCCGACCGCATCACCGGCCTGCACGTGGTCTATTCCGTGACCGCCGCACTGTTCGAGCGCGAGCGTAGCGGGCGCGGGCAATCGGTGGAGGTCCCGATGCTGGAGAGCATCACGCACTTCGTCATGGGTGATCACCTCGCAGGACTGTCGTGGGACCCGCCCATCGGCCCGAGCGGCTATCCGCGCCTGGCGCACCGACGGCCGTATGCCACCAAGGACGGCTACCTGTGCGTGCTGGTCTACAACGACAAGCAGTGGAAGAGCTTTCTCGAGGCGGTCGGTCGGCAGGACCTCTGGGAGGACCCGCGCTTCAACAACCACGGCCGGCGGGCGAAGCACATCGACGAGGTCTACGACGTGCTCGAGGGCATCCTGCGCGAGCGCACCAGTGCGCAGTGGATGGAGCTGCTCACCCGCGCCGACATCCCGTTCGGGCGCATGAACACTGCCGAGGACGTGGTTGCCGACCAGCATCTGAATGCCACCGGCTTCTTCTTCCCCGAAGTCCATCCCAGCGAGGGCCATCTGCGGGCGATGCGCACGCCGACAAATTGGTCGGAATCGAAGCCCGAGGCGCCGCCGCCCGCGCCGAGGTTGGGGCAGCACTCGCGGGAGATTTTGCGGGAGGTGGGGTATAGCGATGCGGAGATCGAGGGCATGGCGGAGAAGGGGGTGACGCTGCTGGGGGATTGAGGTTCAGGGATGATGGGGCGGCGCATTGGCGCGCGCTGAAGAATCCATGATTGCTTTAGCCTAAGTTTGTATGTCCAACCCAGCGTTTCAGGGGACTGCCACTGCCAACCAGCGGCCTTCGGTCCACTGGTTGGTGCACTCCGCGTTTCTGCGCTGCAGATACCTGAACAACTGCGGTTAGACGTCACTACACACCTCTTAGAGAGACGGTGTGGTTCAGTCCGTACGGATGCGCCGACCAGTAGCATGAATGCCGAATGAATAAGCGGTGCTGCTGCCTGCAGCCGGCACGTTCCCGTAAAATGCCTTAGTGTGTGAGTTCATCGTCCAACTAAAGAGAGGGTAGTGCATGGCCAAACCCAACTACGCGTTTGCAAAACGGCAGAGAGACCTCGCCAAGAAGGCCAAGAAGGAAGAGAAGAAGCTCAAGAAGGCAGGAACGAGCGAAACGCCCCCGCAGGACGTTCAGACACCGCCATCCGGTACTGACAATCCCTTGCCCTGATGGCGAATCGGGTTGCCAGCAGAAGCCGGAAACCAACGTGGCGTCGGAAAGCGTGGTAGGCGCGAATCTTCCATATCCCAGGAGTACGCCATGAATCCCGAGAAGATCAAAGTTCGCGTCACCGACAGCGGCCAGACCCTGGATGTGGTGGTTCTGAGTAAGCGGGCTGATCGGATCGAGGTTGTTCTCGGCGAAGGCGTGCACAGCGTCAGATGTGCGCTGACGCCGACGCGCACCGGGGTGGCCTACGCGGGAAGTGCGATGGGGCGCGAGATCGTATACGAACGCGGTCGCGAGCAGGTCCAGAGCGACATCGATCGGCTCAACCCCACCGTGCGCAAGGCCAGCCGTCCGTAGCTGGCGCGCAGGTGAGCGCTATTCGAGTTTTTCATCGACCAGCGCTCAGGTCAGCGGCTTCGCGTTAGCGTTCCGGGTTGGTGCGATGTCTGGTTGAGTCGGGCCGGCTCAGAACTCCCGAACACTTCCGTTACCGTTCGCCAATACGAACGAATCTCCCTTCGGGAAGAACTTGTTCCCGATTTCGATCGCCTCTTGAACGGTGGCGGTTCCGGCTGGCAGCTGCGTCACCGATTTCCCGTCGAACCGCCAGCCGACCAGCGCCAGCAGGAAGCCGGTCAGTGCGCGGGCCCAGAAGGGGCTGTGCGTCACGCTGTCGCGGCCCGACGCCGTGGTGATGACGATCACATTGCTCTTCAACGTTCTGGGAACGCATGCATCGGTCGCACATCCGGCGTTGCCTCCGGCGAATCGTGCGTCGATCCAGCCGTTTGGCGAATTCCCTAGCCGCCTGCCTCCCGGGAGCCAGGTGAGGCCGGCTCTCGTTACAGTCCAACTCACCAGGCCTCGATCATCGGCAACCTACTCCAAAGCTCCACAATGGACATCCCACGCATATTCACCATCAGCGAGAGCGCGCACCGGATCCACAACCCGATCACCCCCGAGAAGCTTGCCACGCTGGGCGCCGCGCTACGTCTGGAAGCTGGGGCCCGGGTGCTCGACCTCGGCAGCGGTTCGGGCGAGATGCTGTGCACCTGGGCACGCGATCACGCTGTCATGGGCACCGGCATCGACATGAGTCCATTGTTCACCGAGCAAGCGAAACGCCGCGCCGAAGAACTCGGCGTCGCCGATCGAGTCGAGTTCATCCATGGCGATGCTGCCGGCTACGTCTCCGACGAGAAGGTCGATGTCGCAGCCTGTATCGGTGCCACCTGGATCGGCGGCGGCGTCGCCGGCACGATCGCGCTTCTGGCGCGCAGCCTGCGCGGCCGGGGGATCATCCTCGTCGGCGAACCCTTCTGGCGGCAGTTACCGCCGACGCAAGAGGTTGCGAAGGGATGTCTTGCGCAAGCGATCTCCGACTTTCTCATGCTTCCGGACCTTCTCGCGTCGTTCGGCCCCCTTGGCTATGACGTCGTTGAAATGGTTCTGGCTGACCAGGACGGCTGGGACAGATACGAGGCGGCCAAGTGGCTCACCATGCGCCGATGGCTAGAAACCAACCCCGACGACGCATTCGCGAAAGATGTTCGAGCCAAACTCACC
>JAEZCG010000126.1 GCA_023430065.1 Pseudomonadota bacterium
GGCATCCTGGTCGACGATGCGACGGTGACGATCGAGAACATCCACCGCCACATGGCGATGGGCAAGAACCTGCGCAACGCCATCCTCGATGGATCACGGCAGATCGTCACGCCCGCGTTCGTGTCGATGCTCGCCATCTGCATCGTCTTTTTGCCGGTGCTGCTGCTCACCGGCGCCCCGAAATACCTGTTCGTGCCGATGGCGCTGGCGGTCGTATTCGCGGTGGTGACGTCGTACTTCCTGGCGCGCACCCTGGTGCCGGTGATGTCGCGCTACATCCTGCGCGGCCACGAGCACGATGGCGAGCCGGACCACGGCGGGACGCTGCACCGGCGCTTCGAAGCGGGGTTCGAGCGGATGCGGCAGCGCTATCTTCGCGCCCTCGAATGGACCCTGCGCCAGCCACGCGCGGTCTTCGTCGCCTTCCTCGTGCTGGTCGGCAGTTCCGGCGTCGCCGCGTGGTTCGTCGGCTGGGACTTCTTCCCGGTGGTGGACGCGGGCCAGATCCGCATGCACGTGAACGCGCCCATCGGCACGCGCATCGAGGAGACCGGGATCCTCTTCTCCCGCGTGCAGGAGGAGATCCGGCGCGTGATCGCGAAGGAAGACCTGGACGTGATCATCGACAACATCGGCATCCCGCCGTCCACGAACCTTGCCTACAGCGACAACGTCACCCTCAGCTCCAGCGACGGCGAGCTGCTGATCTCGCTCAAGCCCGGACATCGTACTTCGACCGCCGAATACGTGCGGCGGCTGCGCCAGATCCTGCCGGAGCGGTTTCCGACCGCCAGCTTCTATTTCCAGCCCGCCGACATGATGAATCAGATCCTGAACTTCGGCCTGCCGGCGCCGATCGATGTCAAGGTCATCGGGGGAGACTACAAGAACTACAACCTGGCGCAGGAGCTGGCGGCGAAGATCCAGCGCGTGCCCGGTGCGGTCGACGTGCACGTGCATCAGATCATGGATCAGCCGGCCCTGCGCCTGGAGGTCGACCGTACCCGTGCGGCCGAACTCGGTCTGAACCAGCGCGAGATCGCGCAGAACTTCCTCATCTCGTCGAGTTCCAGCGTGGTGGTCACGCCGAACTACTGGAACGATCCCAACACCGGCAGGCCCTATGGCGTGGTGGTCGTGCAGCCGCACCACCTGGCGCTGGATTCGATCGAATCGATCCTCAACATCCCGCTGCCCGGCAACGGCAACGGCCTGACACAGACGCTGGGGAACGTCGCCACGGTCAAGTACGCGAAGACGCCGGCCATCATCAACCACGTCAATACCGAGCTCGCGTTCGACGTCTACGCGAATGTGCAGGGACGCGATCTGGGAGGCGTGGCGAGCGACGTGCGCAAGGTGATCGACGAGATGCTGCCCAAGGCGGAGGCGCAGAAGAACAACACCCGCATCGAACTCACCGGACAGGCGGAAAGCATGTACGACGCCTTCACGCGCATGGGCATCGGCCTGCTCGCCGCCGTGTTGCTGGTGTACTTCATCATGGTGATCAACTTCCAGAGCTGGACCGATCCCTTCATCATCATTACCGCGCTGCCTGCGGCTTTCTGCGGCATCGTCTGGATGCTGTTCCTGACCGGGACCAACTTCAGCGTGCCCTCGTTGATGGGAGCGATCATGAGCGTGGGTGTCGCAACGGCGAACAGCATCCTGATGGTCTCGTTCGCCAACGAGCAACTCCACCACGGGCGATCTTCGATCGACGCGGCGCTGGAGGCCGGCGCCACCCGCCTGCGCCCGGTGCTGATGACCGCCCTGGCGATGATTGCGGGCATGATCCCGATGGCGAGCGGGCTGGGGGAAGGCGGAGAGCAGAACGCGCCGCTGGGGCGCGCCGTCATCGGCGGCCTGCTGCTGGCGACCGCAGCGACGCTGTTCTTCGTGCCGCTGGTGTTCAGCCTCGTTCGCCGGGGCGGGGCGCCGCGGCGGCGCTTCGCCGAGGACTGGCGGCCCGACGAGGCCGCGCACGGGCATGGCCACCATGCCGCCGGACATGGAGAGCATACGGCGCACTGAGACGTCGCGTCAGGCTCTCGGACGAGGCGCAAAAAAACAGCGCCTGGCGGCGCTGCGCAAATCTCGAAGGGCGCTTCTACCCGGCCGGGCGGAGCCTCGATCTCCTCTCGGCCGAATGAAACGGTGCGTCGTATTCTACAGAATATAGCGTGGGTGTCAAGCTGAGTGCGATGGGTTCGTGCGCTCCGACGGGTGGAACGTCCCGTCTTCCGCCGTCAACCGGCCAGCAGCGGCTTGCGCCCGATCCACGGCCGCGCCGCCTCCAGCTGCGCGCCCAGCCGGAACAACGAGGCTTCGTCGCCGAACGGTGCCACCAGTTGTACGGCGACCGGCAGCCCCGCCGCGCTCTGCCCGATGGGCAGCATCAGCGCGGGCTGCCCCGTGAGGTTGAACCATACGGTGAAGGGCGAGAAAGCGAACACGCGGTGCCAGTACGCCTCCAGGTCGTCCATCGTCATGTCGAGCCAACCCAGCTTCACCGGCGGCGCGGCCAGGCCGGGGGTCAGCAGCACATCCCAATTCCGGTGAAAGGCGGCCATCTGCCGGCCGAGCCGATGCTCGGTGTGCACCGCGCGCGCGTAATCCGGCCCTCTTATCTTCTCGCCCATCTTCGCCGTCAGCCAGGTGATGCGTTCGACTTCGTCCTCGCGCGGCCCGCGCCCGGCGGTCGGGTGGCTGCCCAGGTTCACCACGGTGTTCGCGGCGGCCAGCGTCAGGAAGGTGGGCACCACCGCCTCGCGCTCGATCTCCGGGTCGCATTCCTCGACCTGATGTCCCAGGTCGATGCACGTCTGCACCGTATCCGCCAGCACCTGCAAGCACACCGGATCGATCGTCGCGCCATTGGGCGCCCGCGCAGTCCAGGCGATGCGCAGCCTGCCTGGGTCGGCCCCTACTTCCTGCAGATACGGCCGCTTCGGCGGTGGCGCGATGTATGGGTCGCCCGGCCCAGGTCCGCAGGTCGCATCCAGCAGCGCTGCGCTGTCGCGAATCGTCAGAGTGACAGCATGCTCGGTCGAAACGCCGCCCAGGCCCTCCCCCGCAAACGGGGCAAACGTGTTGCGCGCGCGCGTGGGCTTCAATCCCACCAGAGCGCAGCAGGCTGCGGGCACGCGGATGGAGCCGAAGCCGTCGGAGGCGTGTGCCATCGGCAGCATGCGTGCCCCGACGGCAGCCGCGGACCCACCGCTCGATCCGCCCGAGATGCGGGTCGGGTCCCATGGATTCCGTGTCGGGCCATACTGGCGCGGCTCACACGTGAGCGAAAGCCCCAGTTCGCAGGTATTGGTGCGCCCGAAGATCACCAGGCCCGTCCGCTTCAGGCGCTCGACGTGCACGCTGTCCGAGGCCGACGGCGGCGTGTCGGCGAAGAAGCGTGAACCACGTGTCATGCGCACCCCCGCGATCGGCGACGTGAGATCCTTCATGAGGTATGGCACCCCGCTGAAGGGACCCTCGGGCAGGCCGCGCTCGATCGCCTGGCGCGCGTGGTCGTACAACTCCATCACCACCGCGTTGACTTGTGGGTTGCGCGCGCTCACCCGGGCGATGGCAGCGTCCAGCAACTCCACGGGCGTGACCTGCTTGTGCCGGACCAACTCGGCCAGCCCGAGGCCGTCGTAGTC
>JAEZCG010000152.1 GCA_023430065.1 Pseudomonadota bacterium
ACGTCGACGAATGACACCGTTGGTTGTCCAGGCGCGCGCCACGTCCACGACCTCATGCCGCCGGCGCTGCACCCTCTCCCACCAAGACGCCGGCACCCTCAGCCGGCTCCGACCATGAGAAAATTCCCGTCCGTTCCCTACCCCGTGCCCGCACCATGACCCCCGAAGAATTCCGCCAGTACGGCCACGCCGTCGTCGACTGGATCGCCGACTACCGCAGCCGCGTCGAACAGCTGCCGGTGATGGCACGGAGCGCACCCGGCGACATCAGATCGCAACTGCCCGCCTCGCCTCCGCAGGAGCCGGAGCCGTTCGATCGCATCCTCGCCGATCTCGACCGCGTCGTCGTGCCCGGCCTGTCTCACTGGCAGCATCCGCGCTTCTTCGGTTACTTCCCCGCCAACGCGCAGCTGAGCAGCGTGCTCGGCGACTACGTCAGCACGGGGCTGGGCATCATCGGCCTGGCGTGGCAATCGAGCCCGGCGCTGACCGAGATCGAGGAAGTCGTCACCGACTGGCTGCGACAGATGGTCGGGCTGTCGGATGTGTGGAGCGGCGTGATCCAGGATACCGCCTCGACCAGCACGCTGGTCGCCCTGCTGTGTGCGCGCGAACGTGCCAGCGCCTACAGCCTGGCGCGCGGCGGCCTGCAGGGCGAGGCCGAGCCGCTGGTCGTCTACGCCTCTGCACACGGTCACAGTTCGGTGGACAAGGCGGCGCTGCTGGCCGGATTCGGGCGCGCCAACATCCACCTCGTCGCGCATGACGACCGATTCGCGATGCGCGCGGACGCCCTCGACGCGGCCATCCGCGCGGATCGTGCCGCCGGCCGCGTGCCGTGCGCGGTCGTGGCCACCACCGGCACCACGACCACCACCGCCATCGATCCAGTCGATGCCATCGCCGCAGTGGCCCGCCACCATGGCATCTGGCTGCACGTCGATGCAGCCATGGCGGGATCGGCCATGATCCTGCCCGAATGCCGGTGGATGTGGGACGGCATCGAGCAGGCGGACTCCATCGTCCTCAACCCGCACAAGTGGCTGGGCGCGGTGTTCGACTGCTCGGCGTACTACGTGCGCGACGCGCAGCATCTGGTGCGGGTGATGTCGACCAACCCGAGCTACCTGCAATCCTCCGCCGACGGCCAGGTCAAGAACTACCGCGACTGGGGCCTGCCGCTGGGACGCCGATTCCGCGCGCTGAAGCTGTGGTTCATGTTGCGCGAACAGGGCGTGGCGCAACTGCAGACGCGGCTGCGGCGCGACATGGACAATGCGAAGTGGCTCGCCGCACAGGTCGAGTCGACCCCGCACTGGAGCGTGCTGGCACCCGTGATGCTGCAGACGGTGTGCGTGCGCCACCACCCTCCCGGCCTGGAGGGCGAGGCGCTGGACCGGCACACCCAGGGCTGGGCCGAGCGGCTGAATCGCTCCGGGCTGACCTACCTCACGCCGGCGACGATCGACGGGCGCTGGATGGTACGCGTGTCCATCGGCGCTGCGGCCACCGAGCGCGAACACGTGGCGCAGGTGTGGAAGGCGATGCAGGAGGAAGTGCTGCGCGCCTGATCGCCGCCGGATCCTGCCTCAGCTGCACGCGCGACGCTCCTCTCCGATCAGACGGATCAGTGCGTTCGGATCCACCGGCTTGAGGAAGTGGTGATCGAATCCGGCCGCGGCGCTACGCTGCAGATCGGCATCGCGACCCCATCCGCTCACGGCGACCAGCAGCATCCGGGCGCCGCCGGCCGCATCCCGGATCCTTCGGCACGCCTGATAGCCGTCGACGTCCGGCATGCCGAGATCCAGGAGCACCACGTTCGGATGGAATCGTTGCGCCTCGCGCACGGCCGCCTCGCCGCCGTACACCGTGCGCACCTCGCATCCCAGGCTCTCCAGCAGCAAGGCGGCGCTGTCCGCCGCGTCCTCGTTGTCGTCGGCGATGAGGATCCTGCGTGTCGCCAGCGGGGCAACCTCGGACGTGCCGTCCACCCGCGTGTCCGTCGCCTCCCCGGCGAGGATCGGCAACGACACCCGAAAGGTGCTCCCGTTGCCCGGCCCCTGGCTCTCTGCCGTGATGCGGCCGCCGTGCATCTCGATCAGCCGACGCGCCAGCGACAGACCGATCCCGAGTCCGCCGCCGCCGTGCTGGCGTGCGTGCGCGCCCTGTACGAACAGCTCGAACACACGGTCGAGCATGTCCGCTTCGATCCCGAGTCCGCTGTCGCGCACCCGAATCTCCACCCACTCGCTGCCGCGGTCGACGGCCATCTCGATGCGCCCGCCCGGATGGTTGTACTTGGCCGCGTTGTTCAGCAGATTGGCGAAGACCTGCGTCAGGCGCGCTGCGTCGGCATACAGGACAACGGCTTCATCCACGCCCTCGAGCACGAGCGACTGTTCGCGCTCGTCGATCAGGGGGCGGCTCGTCTCGACGGCGGCCTCCAGGATCGGCTGCAGCTCGATCGCTGCGCGCTGCAACGTAAGGCGGCCGCGCGACAGCCGCGAAATGTCGAGCAGGTCGTCGAGCAGGCGCGCCATGTGTGCAGCCTGGCGATCGATGATGTCCCGGCTGCGTTGGAGCACGGGATCGGTCGACCCGCGCGCACGCAGGATGCCCGCGGAGGCACGAATCGGTGCCAGGGGATTGCGCAGTTCGTGCGCGAGCATGGCGAGGAACTCATCCTTCTGGCGGTCGGAATCGCGCAGTGCCTCTTCGGCGCGCTTGAGGCTGTCCACGTTGACCGCCGTCCCGATCCAGCGCGCCACGTTGCCGCCTTCATCGCGAATGGCCTGACCCCACACCTTGAACCACTCGTAGACCCCGTCGTGCCGGCGAACGCGGTACTCCAGGTCGTAGACACCCGTCTCCGTTACCGCCGCACGCCAGGCCGACATCGCACGCTCGCGGTCGTCGGGATGCAGCACGTTCACCCAGCCCATGCCCAGGTGCTGCTGTGCGGGCATTCCGGTGTAGTCGACCCACTGTGCGCTCACGTATTCGTACGCGCCATCGGGCGTGTTGGTGAAGCTCATGCCGGGAATCGATTCGAGCGTCTGTCGATAGAACGACTCGCTCTTGCGCAGCCCGGCTTCGGCCTCGGCGCGGTCGACCAGGATGTGGACCCGCTCGGCCACTTCGCGAATGAGTGCGATCTCGCCCTCGCTCCAGTCTCGCGCCTCGTCCACGCCGAACACCAGGAGCATGAGCGTGCCGGCGCGCAGGTGTGGAGCGAAGACCAGGGAGACCAGGCTCCATGACGCGTAGCGCGACCTGCGCATGGCCGTGCGCGGATCCTGGCGAACATCCGGAATCGACACGACGCGCCCGGCTGTCAGATCCGCGATGAGATCCGCGTCCAGGTAGTTGGCCAGCCGGTGCGTGCCGATGCCGCTCGCGGCCGGTCTCGCCAGCCACTCGTGGAACACGCGGACCTTGGCCGAGCCCTCGTCGACTGTGCAGAAGTCCAGTCTCGACAGCCGGAAGTGTTCCCCGATGCGCGCTCCCGCACGCCGCACGATGTCCACGGTCGAGGCAAGCGGTGCCAGGTCCGCGCTCAGCTGCGCCAGGAACTGCAGCAGTTCAGTGCTTCTGCGCTCGTTCTGTTCGGCCAGCTTGCGAGCGGTGATGTCCAGGTGCGTTCCGAGCGCGCGCAGGGGCTTGCCGTCCGCTTCCCGTTCGACGACCCGCCCGCGATCGAGGATCCAGCACCACGATCCGTCCCGATGCCGCAGCCGGTGCTCGGATTCATAGAACTCGCTGCGTCCGGCCAGGTGCTCGTCCAGGACCGTGATCACCCGCGCCCGATCGTCCGGATGGATCAACTGCTCCCACGCCCGCACGTGCGGCTCGATTTCATCGATCGCGTAGCCCAACATCGAGGCCCAGCAACCTCCGAACACGACCGATCCGCTGATGAGGTCCCAGTCCCAGAATCCGAGCTGCCCCGCCTGCAGCGCAATCGCCAATCGCTCCTCGCTGGTGCGCAGCGCTTCCTCGACGCGCGTGCGCTCGCTCACGTCGCGGGTGGTGCCCGCGATGAGCTCGACCTCCCCAGCTGCATCCAGAACCGGGGTGAAGATGTACTCGTACACGCCGAAGATTCCCGTCCGCGGGGCGCGGAACGGCACCTCGCCGGTCACCGCCCGCTTCGTCGCGACCACATGGGCAATCTCGCGCATGTGCATGTCGTGATGCCAGGGCTCGTAGCCCAGCTCGAGACAGGTCTTTCCGATCACTTCCTCGAGCGACATGCCCCAAACCTCCAGCAGGCGCCTGTTCGCGTATTGGAACCGTCCTTCGGGGTCGAATACATAAATGAAGTCCGGAGTGGTCGACGCCACGGCGTCGAACAGGCGGACTTGCTGGGCGAGGCGCGTCGCGAGGTTGATGTCCACGGCAGTGCCGAGCGAATGTAAGAACTACCGTTCGAGAGGGCAGTCCACGAGGATCGATCACAACGACTTCCCGCCGATTATAGATTCGACCGGTTCGAATGCCAGACCCATGGTTGGGTCGTCCGTCGCTGTGTTAGGGCTGCTTGACCTCTATCAACATGCGCCCGCCGCGTCTTGCTAGCGTGCTGAGCACCGCATTCAACGCGGGGTGCGCGGACCGCGCTCTCAGACACGGAGGACTCGATGCCCGCCAAGCAACTGCTCTTTCATGACGCCGCCTGGGGGAAGATCCTGGCCGGCGTGAATACCCTCGCCGATGCGGTGAAGGTCACGCTGGGTCCCAAGAGCCGTAACGTCGTCCTGCAGCAGGCCTATGGCGGGCCGGTGGTCGCCAACTCCGGGGTCGCCGTGGCCAGGGCCATCGAACTCGAGGATCCGTTCGAGAACATGGGCGCCCAGATGGTGCGCGAGGTGGCAGCCAAGACCTCGGAGATCGCCGGCGACGGCACGACGACGGCCACGGTGCTCACCCAGGCAATCGTCCGTGAGGGCATGAAGTATGTCGCGGCAGGCATGAACCCGATGGACCTCAAGCGCGGCATCGACGCAGCGGTGGCCGCCGCCGTGGACGAACTGAAGCGCATTTCGCGACCGTGCGACGCCAGCACCGAGATTGCGCAGGTGGCCGCCATTTCCGCCAACAACGATCGCTCGGTCGGCGCGATCATCGCGCAGGCGATGGACAAGGTCGGCCGGGAGGGCGTGATCACGGTGGAGGACGGCTCGGGTCTGGACAACGAACTGGAGACGGTCGAGGGCATGCAGTTCGAACGAGGCTATCTGTCGCCCTACTTCGTGAACAGTGCGGAGAAGCGCGCCTGCGTGCTCGACGACCCGCTGGTGCTGATCCACGACAAGAAGATCTCGGGTATCGCCGAGATCCTCCCGCTGCTCGAACAGGTCACCCAGGCCAACCGGCCGCTTCTCGTCATCGCCGAGGACGTCGAGGGCGAGGCGCTCGCCACGCTCGTGGTCAACGCGGCGCGCGGGATTCTCAAGGCCTGTGCGGTGAAGGCTCCAGGCTTCGGCGATCGCCGCCGCGCAATGCTGGACGACATCGCCTGCCTGACCGGCGGGCGGGTAATTGCCGAGGATCTGGGCGGCAAGCTCGACAAGACGCGGCTGGACGATCTGGGCCAGGCCAAGCGCGTGGAGATCGACAAGGACAACACCGTGATCATCGGCGGCGCCGGCGCGCCGGCATCGATCCAGGCACGCATCAAGGAGATCAAGGCGGAGATCGACTCGGCCAAGAGCGATTACGACAAGGAGAAGTTGCAGGAGCGCGCCGCGAAGCTGGCCGGCGGCGTGGCGCTGATCAAGGTGGGCGGTGCCACCGAGACGGCCATGAAGGAACGCAAGGTGCGCGTGAACGATGCGCTGCACGCGACGCGTGCCGCGGTCGAGGAAGGCATCGTGCCGGGCGGCGGGGTCGCGCTGGTACGAGCGCGCGCCGCACTGCTCGCCCTGCAGGGCGAGAACGACGACCAGCAGGCGGGCATCAGGATCGTGATGCGCGCGCTGGAGGAGCCGCTGCGCCAGATCGTCGCGAATGCCGGGATGGAACCCTCGGTGGTGACCGACCGGATCGCCGCCGGGTCCGGCAGCTTCGGCGTGAATGCGGCAACCGGCGCCTACGGTGACCTGATGGACATGGGCGTGATCGATCCGACGAAGGTAACGCGCACCGCGCTCCAGAACGCTGCGTCGGTGGCGGGGCTGATCCTGACCACCGACTGCATGGTCGCGGAACTGCACCGACCGCATCCGCCGGTGGCGATGCCGGGGATGGAATAGGACATCGAGGCGGCATCCCTGCCTTCGCTGGGACGGCGGCGCCGGCCGTCGCCAATTATCGGAGTCCCGCTCCCCTGCGAGGCCTGCTCGGCACGCGCCGGTCCCGTGGTCCGGACCGGGTCCTCAGTGCGCAAGCGGCTATTGCCCGCTTGCGAGATGTCGCACGAACCAGTCGCGGGGCGGTTGCGCCCCGCGCTCGAGCGTCCCGGGCG
>JAEZCG010000206.1 GCA_023430065.1 Pseudomonadota bacterium
CATCACTACGTGGCAATCACAGCGTGCATGCGAAAAATGTTGGTCATTCTCAATGCGATGCTCAAAACCCAGACACCCTGGCAAACACCGCAGATAGCTTGACTTTCAACGCAGTTGCTCTGTGTTAGATGAGGTTGCAGATCTTCTTCGTGGATGTAGGGGTAGACAACCAAACTATGGAAGCTTTCCTCCACCAGGTATTCTCCGGGCTGGCCACGGGCGGCATCTATGCCAGCCTGGCGCTGGCGCTGGTGATGATCTACCAGTCCACGCACCACATCAATTTCGCGCAGGGCGAGATGGCGATGTTCTCCACGTACCTCGCCTGGACGCTGATGGGAACAGGATTGAGTTGGTGGGCGGCGTTCGTGCTCACCGTCCTGGCCTCGTTCCTCATCGGCATGCTCGTCGAACGCATCCTCATCCGACCGGTGGAGCGGGCACCCTTGCTCACCGTGGTGATCGTCTTCATCGGCTTGCTGGTGATCCTCAACAGCGTTGCCGGCTGGATCTACAGCTACACGATCAAGAGCTTCCCCAGTCCGTTTCCGACCGAACCGGTGCTGGGCGGGCTGATGTCGGCCCACGAACTGGGCGCGATCGGCGTGACGCTGGTGGTGCTCGTGCTGCTCTTTCTCTTCTTCCAATTCACGCCGCTCGGGCTCGCGATGCGGGCGGTGGCGCAGAACCCGGTGTCGAGCCGGCTGGTCGGCATCCGCGTCGGCTGGATGCTGGCGCTGGGCTGGGGGCTGGCCGCGGCCATCGGGGCGGTCGCGGGAATGATGATCGCGCCGATCGTCTACCTCGATCCCAACATGATGTCGGGGGTGCTGCTGTATGCCTTCGCCGCCGCGCTGCTCGGCGGTATCGACAGTCCGGGCGGCGCGGTGGTGGGCGGCTTCTTCGTCGGGGCGCTGGAGAACGTGATGGGCGCCTTCGTCATCGGGACGGAGCTCAAGCTGAGCATTGCCCTGATCGTCATCATCGCGGTGCTGCTGGTGCGGCCCTCCGGGCTGTTCGGCCGCGTCATCGTCACCCGGGTGTGATCCGCATGACTGCCAGCGACGGC
This sequence comes from Pseudomonadota bacterium, assembly GCA_023430065.1. Classification (GTDB taxonomy): domain Bacteria; phylum Pseudomonadota; class Gammaproteobacteria; order Burkholderiales; family SHXO01; genus SHXO01. The sequence continues at coordinate 1,070 of JAEZCG010000206.1, forward strand.
ATCACCGCACAGAAGGAAACGATTTCGGGTCGGGCGACGGGCCGGCGCCTGCTTCCGGCGCTTGCCGTGCTGATCGGGCTGGCGCTGCTGTGCGCGCTGCCGTTCGTGCTGACGAGCTACCGGACCTTTCAGTTCACGCTGGCGCTGGTCTACGCCATCGTGCTGCTGGGCCTGAACATCCTGACCGGCTACAACGGCCAGATCTCGCTCGGTCACGGTGCCTTCTTCGCGATCGGTGCCTACGTCGCGGCCATCCTCATGCATCACTTCGGGGTGCCCTACTGGGCGACGATTCCCGTGAGCGGCATCGTGTGCCTGGTGTTCGGCTTCCTGTTCGGTCTGCCGGCCCTGCGGCTGCACGGCCACTACCTCGCGCTCGCGACCTTCGCGCTCGCCGTGGCGATGCCGCAACTGCTCAAGTACAAGGGGATCGAGGCGTGGACCGGCGGCGTGCAGGGCATCGTCATTTCCAAGCCGAGTCCGCCGCCGGGCTTGCCGCTCACGCAGGATCAGTGGCTGTATCTGCTCACCCTTGCCATTGCGACAGTGATGTTCGTCCTCGCCTGGAACCTCGTGCACAGCCGCATCGGGCGCGCGCTCATGGCCATCCGCGACCATCCCATGGCGGCCGAGGCGATGGGCATCAACAGCGCGTGGTACAAGTCCGCGGCATTCGGAGTCAGCGCACTGTACACCGGGGTCGGCGGCGCATTGAGCGCCATCGTGGTGCAGTTCGTCGCCCCGGACAGCTTCGCCGCCGGGCTGTCCATCAATTTTCTCATCGGTGTCGTGATCGGCGGCCTCGCTTCGATCTCCGGGGCCATCTGGGGCGCGCTATTCATCCAGTTCGTGCCCAACTTCGCCGATCAGATCTCGAAGGCCGCGCCCTGGGCCATCTACGGCATTTTCATGATCGCTTTCGCGTACGCCATGCCGACCGGCGTGGCCGGGTTCCTGCGCCTTGCCTGGGGCCGGATGCGGAAGCGAACGACGTCGTCGATATAATGGCTTGCCCCTGTTTGCGCAGGAAGGTCAACGACAAGAGCAGGTAAGTCAACGATAGGAGGAGGAGTCCATGAGGATCGTCCAGTTCGTGCGCGGCATCGTACTCGCGGCCGCTGCATCGCTTGTCCTCGTCGGATGCGACCAGAAGCAGGGCGCGCCGGGCGTGACCGATAGCGAGATCAAGCTCGGGCAGACCATGCCCTACAGCGGTCCGGCGTCCGCCTACGGGGCGATCGGCAGAACGCAGACCGCCTACTTCCAGATGATCAACGAGCAGGGCGGCATCAATGGCCGCAAGGTCAACCTGATCAGCCTGGACGATGCGTACGCGCCGCCGCGCGCGGTCGAGCAAGTGCGCAAGCTCGTCGAGCAGGAGCAGGTGCTGGCCCTGTTCCAGACCCTCGGTACGCCGACGAATTCGGCCGTCCACGACTATGTGAATCAGCAGAAGGTGCCGCATTTGTTCCTCGCCACCGGCGCGAGCAAGTGGGGCGATCCGCAGCACTATCCCTGGACCATCGGCTTCCAGCCGAGCTATCGCATCGAGGCCAGGATCTACGCGAAGTACATTCTCGGCGAGAACCCGGACGCCAAGATCGCGGTGCTCTATCAGAACGACGACTACGGCAAGGACTACCTGGAGGGATTCAAGGACGGCCTGGGCGACAAGGTGGACCGCATCGTGGCGGAAGCGAGCTACGAGGTGACCGATCCCACCGTCGATTCGCAGATCGTGACGTTGAAGGCGTCGGGTGCCGACGTGATGTTCACCATCGCCACGCCGAAGTTCGCGGCGCAAGCCATCCGCAAGGTCGCGGACATCGGCTGGCAGCCGCTGCACATCGTCAACAACGTCTCGTCCTCGGTCGGGGCGGTGCTCACCCCGGCGGGGCTGGACAAGTCCGTGGGCGTGGTCACGGCGCTGTACATGAAGGATCCGACCGATCCCCAGTGGGAGAGCGACGAGGGCATGCGGCGATGGCACGAGTTCATGGCCAAATACATGCCCAACGCCGACGTCAGCGACTTCCTGCATGTGTTCGGCTACGGTGCGGCGCAGCTGATGGAGCTGGTGCTGCGCAACGCGGGCGACGATCTCTCGCGCGAGAACCTTCTGAAGCAGGCGACGAGCCTCAAGGATGTGCAGCTGGACACGATGCTGCCGGGCATCCTGATCAACACCGGACCGGACGACTATTTCCTGATCGAGCAGCTGCAGCTCGCGCGCTTCGATGGAAAGCGCTGGGTGCTGTTCGGCGGGGTGATCGGACACGAGTGACGGATGCGGCCGGACGGTCCGGCCGACAGGACGACAGAGGAACGAGGAATGAGCGAGAAATTTCTGCAGGGACGCGTGGCGCTCGTCACCGGCGCCAGCCGAGGCATCGGGCGTTGCACCGCGCTGGCGCTCGCCGGCGCCGGCGCCACGCTGGCCCTCACGGGCCGCGATCGGGGCAAACTCGAGGAGACGCTGAAGATGGTGCGCGAGCGCGGCGCACAGGCCGAGATGTACCTGTGCGACGTGCGCGAGGAAGCGCAGGTGAAGCAGCTCGCCGCGGACGTGGCCAAGCGCTTTGGCAGGGTGCATGTCCTGGTCAACAATGCCGGGACGGCGATCCGCAAGAACGTGATCGACTTCTCGATGGAGGAGTGGCGCGCCCTGATCGACACCAACATCACCGGCGTGTTCCTGATGTGCAAGTACATCGTGCCGCTGATGAAGGGCAACGGCTACGGGCGCATCATCAATCTGACGTCCATCATGGCGCACGTCTCCAGCACGGGTCGCGGCGTGTACTCGGCGACCAAGCACGCGGTCGCCGGGCTGACCAAGGCGCTGGCGCTCGAACTGGTGGAGGACAAGATCACCTGCGTGGCGATCAGCCCGGGCTTCATCGCCACGGATCTGACTGCGCCCTTGCGGGCAGATCCGGCCAAGAACCAGGCGCTGATGGATCAGACGCCGATGCGCCGCTGGGGGGAGCCGGAGGAGATCGCCAGCCTCGCGCTCTACCTCTGTTCCGACCAGGCCGCGTTCATGACCGGCAACGACGTCCTGATGGACGGCGGCTGGTGCGCGCAGTAGCCGTACGCGATCGAAAGGTCTGACGGGAACTCGATCTGCCGCACGCTGCCGTAGCGTGAGATCCACACCTTGGGGGGTACCATGAAGCACCGCATCGATCCTGACGGTCAGCGTCTTCCAATCAAGCTGGATACCACCTCCAACGGGGAGTTCGTTCCTGTTCCGCTGTCCGAGGCCAACCGCGCCGCAAACCGCATGGCGCAGGAGGCGGCCTCGCGCAACGCGAAGCGCCTCGGGCTGAAGCGGCGCGACTTCCTGCTCTCGGCGTGCGGGGCCGCCAGTACCCTTCTTGCGTTCAATGCCGCCAACGCGGCAGCCGGAAAAACCGGGGGCTACTTCGACCTGCGTGCGGAGGCGGCGCTCGAACCGCAGTTGGCCGAAGCGACACTGGAGAAGGCCGAATTCATCTTCGACGTCCAGGGACACTTCGTCGACCCGAACCGGCTGTGGATGGAGACCGCTCCCGCGAGCGCCTTCAAGTTCGCCAGCAAGACGCAGTGCGCGCTCAATACCGGCGACGGACCGCTCAGCCATCTTGCCTGCCTGACGCCGGAGGAGTTCGTCAAGGACGTGTTCATGGACAGCGACACCGACATGATGGTGCTCTCGTTCGTCCCCTCCAAGCGCGACGCGCAGCCGCTGACCATCGAGTCGGCAGACGCCGTGCGCCGCATCGTCGATCGCATGGAAGGAACGCACCGGTTGCTGATCCATGGACGCGTCAACCCCAACCAGCCGGGTGACGTCGAGGACATGGATGAACTGAAGGAGCGCTGGGGCATCGCGGCCTGGAAGACCTACACGCAATGGGGTCCCGACGGAAACGGGTTCTTTCTGTCGGACGAGCCCGGCATCCGCTTCATCGAGAACGCGCGCCGTCTGGGTGTGAAGGTGATCTGCGTGCACAAGGGCCTGCCTTTCGGCAAGCGCTCCTACGAACACAGCCAGTGCAGCGACATCGGCGTGGTGGCGAAGCGCTTCCCTGACGTGAGCTTCCTCATCTATCACTCGGGCTTCGTTCCCGGCGTGCAAGAGGGCCCCTTCGTCGGCAAGGGCGCGGACGACGGCATCGACACTTTGATCCGCTCGCTGGTCGAGAACGGCGTCGGGCCGAACAGCAACGTCTATGCGGAACTGGGCAGCACCTGGCGTTTCCTGATGCGCGATCCCGACGCGGCCGCGCATGCTCTCGGCAAACTCCTGAAGTACTGCGGTCCGGACAACGTCGTGTGGGGCACCGACTCCATCTGGTACGGTTCGCCGCAGGATCAGATCCAGGCCTTCCGTACCTTCCAGATCGCGCCGGCGTTGCGGGAACGGCATGGCTATCCCGAGATCACGCCGGCGCTGCGCGCAAAGATCTTCGGTCTCAACGCGACCCGCCCCTATGGCATCAGCGCGGAGGAGGTCAAGATGCGTGCGCGCGGCGACCGCATCGCGCGCGAGCGGCTTGCCTACCTGGAGCGACCGGAGCCGCATTACCGCACGTACGGACCGAAGACGCGCCGCGAGTTCCTCAATCTCCTCGCCTGGAACGGGGGCTCGCGCGCCTGACGAGGCGCCGTCGACGTGCCGCGCCGGCTTGCCCCGGGTGCGCCCGAGGGCACGCCTCGTTCACGCTTCCCGGTTCGTCGTGCGGCACAGGCGATCCGGTCGGCCCTCAGGCGGTGACGCTCTGCAGGCTCGCCTCGAGCATGTCGAGCATCTGGTCGATCTCGGCAGGGGTGACGTTGAGGGCCGGCATGAAGCGCAGGCACTCGGGGCGCGGCGAGTTGATCAGCAGACCCCGCGAACGTGCGGCATCGACGATGCGGCCGCCGATCGCCTGTGTCAGTTCGAGCGCGATCAGCAAGCCCTGCCCGCGCACCTCGCCCAGCCCGTGCCTGCTCGAGAACTGCTCGAGGCGCTGGCGCAGATATTCACCGCTGCTGCGCACCTGCTCGAGGAAGGCAGCGTTGCCGACTGTGGTCACCACGGCAAGTCCTGCGGCACACATGAGCGGATTGCCGTTGTAGGTGCCGCCTTGGTCGCCTGGCTCGAAGCAGCTGACGGCGGCACGCGCGAGCAGTGCGCCGAGCGGGATGCCGCCACCGATGCCCTTGCCCAGCGTCATGATGTCCGGCTCGATCCCGGCGTGCTCGTAGCCGAACAGCGTACCGGTGCGGCCGATGCCGGTCTGCACCTCGTCGAGGATCAGCAACAGGCCTCGCTCGGCGGTCAACTCCCGCAGCGCGCGCAGAAACGGCACGGAAGCGGGTCGAACGCCGGCCTCACCCTGGATCGGCTCGAGCATCACGCCGACAGTGCGTGGACCGATCAGCGCTTCCACCGAGGCGAGATCGTTCAGGCGCGCGCGGGGAAACCCACGTACCTTGGGCTCGAATAGCGCATCGAACTGCTGCTTGCCCGAGGCCGACATGGTGGCGAGTGTTCGCCCGTGGAACGCGCCATCGAACGTGACGATCTCGTAGGCGCCCTCGCGATGCAGTGCGCCGTACTTGCGCGCCAGCTTGATCGCGCCCTCGTTTGCCTCGGCGCCGGAGTTGGTGAAGAACACGCGGTCGAAGCAGCTGTGCGCGGTCAGCCAGTGCGCCAGCCGAATGCTCGGCTCGTTGTAGAAAGCCGGACTCGGCGTGACCAGGCGCGTGCACTGTTCGGTGAGGGCGCGCGTGAGCGCGTCGGGACAATGCCCGAGGCAGTTCACCGCCCAGCCCTGGACGAAGTCCAGGTAGCGGCGGTCCTCGTGATCCCACAGCCAGGATCCTTGGCCTTTCACGAACACCACGTCGGGCCGCGACGTGATCGTCATGAGCGCGTCGACCGGAAACTGCTTCAAGCCCATGGTGTGATCCGCCCTAGAGTGATTCGACGAACGCCGCGAGCGCGGCGCGTTGCGACGCGCTCATGTTCGCGAATGCCTGGCGCGCTGCGCGTGCCTCCCCATCGTGCCACAGGATGGCCTCCATGACGCTGCGCGCCCGGCCGTCGTGAAGGAGGGCGGCATCCGGAGTCCGGGCAAGGTAGGCGCGCATGCCCCACAGCGGCGCGGTACGCCATTCGCTCGGACCCGCGCCACCCTCGGGACGCGCATCGTCCAGTCCGGCGCCCAAGTCGTGGAGGAGAAGGTCGGTGTAGGCATGGACCGGTGCGCTCCGGGCGTCGCGCGCGAGCGTCGGAACGTGACAGCCGTCACAGCCGGCGGCCACGAACAGGGCTGCCCCTTCGCGCGCTCGTGCCGTGAAGTCGTGTGGGGGCGTGGGGGCGTCGAGTCCCCGCAGGTACACCGCGAGTTCGTCGATCTCCTTTTCCGAGATTTCGATCGCGCCGCTGGCGCCATGCGCGAGGCATTCCCATTGCACCGGCGGACAGCCGTGCGTTGGAAAGCGCGCGGACGTGATGCCGAGGTCCATGAACAGTGCGCTTGCGCTCTGCGCACGCAGGTCCGGCTGCATCGCCTTGTGACCGAAGCGGCCGACGTGCGGCGGCGCGGTGTCGTCCGACCCGGGAATCAGGCTCAGACGCCCGGACAGCCCGCGTTCGCGCTGTCGGGCCGCGAGGCGCTCCAGGTGGGCCACACTCACCTGCTCCAGCTGCCCCAGGCCGGCGAGGCTGGGTGCAAGGCGCAGGGAGAAGACGCTGTCCTCCCTCAGTTCGCCGAAGGCGAGCCCGTGCAGGCGCACGCGCGGCGCGCGCAGTTCGATCCGCGCGCCGTCGCCCAGCACGACCGTGTGCGCCTGCCATGCCACGAAGACCTCGCCTTCGCCGGGCACCTTGCCCAGCACGCCCTGGAACTGCAACTGATCGCCATAGGCGCGATGCGCAAGGAGGAGATCGCCGACGCGCTGGGACAGGCGCAGGACTCCTTGGCGCAACGGCTCGTCGGGCGCGCCGGGCGGGCTGCCGCGTCCGGTGCCGACGTGGCAGTCGGTGCACGCCTCGCCGTTGGAGACCGGTCCCCGCCCCCAGCGTCCGAACGCCGAGGGCGCGACGCTCCAGCGCTGCTCGAACAGCAGGCGCCCGCGTTCGGCCCGCGCGGCGTCGATCGCCTCGGGCGCCCCGGCGGGGCGCGCGAGCGCGCTCATGAGCAAGACGCATGTC
>JAEZCG010000227.1 GCA_023430065.1 Pseudomonadota bacterium
GCCGCGATCGAGCGGCTGGCGCGCGAGCTGGGGTTGGCCGCGGAATGAGGGGCGCGATGCACACGAGGTCGCGGCGGCGCCGTTGGGTGCTGGCGCTCTCGATCGCCGCCGCCGGGGCGGCGCCGGCGCAGCAGCTGGAGCTGAACCGGACATGGGAGATCGGCGACCGCCTGACCTACAGCATGGCGATCCACGGCCGCTCGGCGCTGCTCGTGGAGGAGGTCATTGCCGTCAACGATCGCGAGATCCGGCTCGCCCAGTACATGGGGGAACGCCTGGTCGACGGCGCACTCTCGGTGGACGACATGGCGCGCGTGCGCGGCATGTGCCACGGTGCGCGGCAGGCCTGTACCTGGTCCCCGGCCGAGGCGTGGGCGCGCTTTCCGCTCGAGCCGGGGAAGATGTGGTCCGAGCGTCTTCTGGTGACCAGCGACGAGCTCGTCACCGATGTCTTCGTGGAGCGCAAGGTCGAGGAACCCGAGGTGGTATCCACGCTGGCCGGCCGCTTCGAGGCATTCCGCATCACCGCGACCGAACGCTACTCGGCGCGGCGCAAGAACGGCCGCCGGGCATCGGACGGCATGGCCTTCGTGACCTACTGGATCGCCGCGATCGCCGACAAGCCGGTCATCGTGAAATGGGAGTACCGCACGAGCACCGGAGAGCGCTTCGAACGCGAACTGGTGTCGGCGGCGCTGCGCTAGGACGCGCCGCGGCAGCGACTAGCTCTCGCGCGGACGCGTGTCGTCGCCGATGGCGGCGAGCAGGGCCTGACCGTAGCGCTCCAGCTTTTTCGAGCCGATCCCGGCAATGACCGCCAGTGCCTGCACGTCGGTCGGCCGGACGCGCGCGATCTCCACCAGCGTGCTGTCGTGGAAGATGACGTAGGCGGGCACGCCCTGCTTTCGGGCCTCCTCGCGCCGCCAGCGCTTCAGACGCTCGAGCAGGTCTGCCGCCTGCGTGCCAAGGGGTGCGTTCGGCGCGGCGGCCGGCGGCGGGCGTCGCCCGGTTCTGACCTCGTGCCTCATCTGAACGCTCTGCTCGCCGCGCAGCACCGCACGACTGCGCACGGTGAGCCGAAGCGCGCCGTGCGCGAGCTGATCGACCTCCGCCAGACCGGTGGCCACCAGCTGGCGCATCACGCTGCGCCAGGCGGTCGCGTCCAAGTCGGCGCCGATGCCGAACACGGCGAGCTCGTCATGGGCCCAGCGCTTCACGCGCTGGCTGTCGACACCGCGCAGCACGTCGATCACGTAGGCCGAGCCGAAGCGCTGGCCGGTGCGGTAGATCGCCGATAGCGCTTTGCGCGCGACGTCGGTCGCATCCCAGGTCTGCGGCGGATCCAGGCAGGTGTCGCAGTTTCCGCACGGCGCGCCATGTTCGCCGAAGTATTGGAGCAGACGCACGCGCCGGCAACCGGCGGTCTCGCACAGGCCCAGCAGAGCGTCGAGCTTCGCGGCCGAGACCCGCTTGAACGCCTCGCTGCCCTCCGACTGATCGATGAAGCGGCGCTGCTGCACCACGTCGGCCAAGCCGTAGGTCATCCATGCGTCGGCAGGCAGACCGTCGCGGCCCGCGCGGCCGGTCTCCTGATAATAGCCCTCGATGCTCTTGGGCAGATCGAGATGCGCGACGAAGCGCACGTCCGGCTTGTCGATGCCCATGCCGAAGGCGATGGTCGCCACCATGACCAGGGCGTCCTCGCGCTGGAAGCGCGCCTGGTGTGCCGCGCGCGTGCCCGCATCCATCCCGGCATGGTAGGGCAGGGCGTCGATGCCGCGATCGCGCAGCCAGGTTGCGGTCTCGTCTACCTTGCGCCGCGACAGGCAATAGACGATGCCGGCCTCGCCGGCGTGCTCGTCGCGCACGAAGCGCAGCAGCTGCTCGCGCGGATCGATCTTGTCGACGATCGTGTAGCGGATGTTCGGTCGGTCGAAGCTGGAGACGAACACGCGTGCATGGTCGAGTCCGAGCTGTCGGACGATCTCGCTGCGCGTGAGCGGATCGGCGGTCGCGGTGAGCGCGATGCGGGGCACGTCCGGGAAGCGCTGGGGCAGCAGACCGAGCTGGAGGTACTCGGGCCGGAAGTCGTGTCCCCACTGCGATACGCAGTGTGCCTCGTCGACGGCAAACAGCGCAAGGCGGCTGCGCGCGAGCAGGTCGAGACAGCCCGGAGTGGTCAGACGTTCCGGGGCGACGTAGAGCAGGTCGAGTTCCCCGGCGAGCAACGCACGCTCGGTGGCGCGCGAGGCGGCGAAGTCTTGCGCCGAGTTGAGGAAGGCGGCCCGCACGCCCGCCTGGGTGAGCGCGCTGACCTGATCCTGCATCAGCGCGATCAGCGGCGACACGACGATGCCGGTGCCACGGCGCACCAGCGCCGGAATCTGGTAGCAGAGCGACTTTCCGCCGCCGGTGGGCATGAGCACCAGGGCGTCCCCGCCGGCGACGAGGTGCTCGATGATGTCCTGTTGCGGGCCGCGGAAGGTGTCGAAGCCGAACACCTCTCGCAGCACGCTGGGTGCATCGCGGGAACTCTCACCTGGGGCAGCAGTGCGCAGCATCGTGCGTTCGGTACGGGGCAGCGCGCGATGATAGCCATTCCGCGTCGTGCCGGCGACGGCCTGCTATAGTCGGGCGATTCCGATCAACCCAAGAACGCGATCTCCGCCATGTCAGACATCGTCACGTACGCGGTCCAGGGTCACCTGGGCGTGATCACTCTGAACAATCCGCCGGTCAACGCACTGTCGGTCAGCAAGGGTGTGCTTCAGAGAATTCTCGACGCCATCAAGGAGGGCGAGCACGACACGGCGGTGAAGGCCTTCCTGATTATCGGCAGCGGACGCGCGTTCTGTGGCGGGGCCGACATCTCCGAGTTCGGGAAACCGGCTCCGGTCGGGCTGTCGACGCTGCCGAACCTGGTCACCTACATGGACACGGTGACCAAGCCGATGATCGCCGGCATTCACGGGTTTGCCCTGGGTGGCGGACTCGAACTGGCCCTCGCTTGCCACTTCCGCGCCGCCCTTCCCGGGACGCAGCTGGGCCTGCCGGAGGTGAAGCTGGGCATCCTGCCGGGCGCGCACGGCACGCAGCGGCTGCCGCGCGTGCTCGGCGCGGCGCGCGCGCTCGAGATGATGACCAGCGGCGATCCCATTGCGGCCGAGAAGGCGTTGGAGCTGGGGCTGATCGACGAATTGCTCAAGGGCGAGATGCCGGCGGCCGCGGTCCAGTTCGCCAATCGCGTGGTGCGCGAGGGGCGCGAGATCAAACGCACCAACGCCGGGCAGGCAGCGGTCGACGGGCCGGTCGACGAGTTCTTCCGGACCGCCCGCGCGAAGCTCGAGAAAACGTACCGGGGCTACCCGGCGCCGCTGGTCATCTGCGACTGCGTGGAGGCCGCGGTCAGGCTGCCGTTCGCCAAGGGCGTCCAGCTCGAACGCGAGGGTTTCGAGAAGCTGCGTCCGGGCACCGTGTCGCGCGCGCTGCGCCATCTGTTCTTCGCCGAGCGCGAGGTCGCCAAGATCCCCGACGTGCCCGAGGGCACTCCCGTGCGCGCGATCCGGACCGCCGCGGTGATCGGCGCGGGCACCATGGGCGGCGGCATCGCGATGAACTTCGCCAACGCCGGCATCCCGGTGAAGATGCTGGAGATGAGCCAGGCGGCGCTGGACAAAGGCCTGGGCATCATCGCCAAGAACTACGCGGCGACCGTGGCGAAAGGGCGCCTGAAGCAGGAGGACATGGACAAGCGCATGAGCCTGCTGCAGGGCGCGCTCGACTACGAGGCGATCAAGGACGCCGACATCGTGATCGAGGCCGTGTTCGAGGACATGGCGGTGAAGAAGCAGGTGTTCGAGCGGCTCGACGCGGTGATGAAGCCGGGCGCCATTCTCGCCACGAACACCTCCACGCTCGACATCGACGAGATCGCGGCGGCGACGCAGCGACCCGAGGACGTCATCGGCCTGCACTTCTTCAGCCCGGCGAACGTCATGAAGCTGCTGGAGGTGGTGCGCGCGGCGAAGACCGGCAAGGACGTACTGGCCACGTCGATGAAGCTCGCGCGCACCATCAGGAAGGTCGGCGTGGTCGCGGGCGTGTGCGACGGCTTCATCGGCAACCGCATGCTGCACAGCTACTTCCGCGAGGCCGGCTTCCTCCTGGAGGAAGGTGCGCTGCCGCAGCAGGTCGACAAGGTGATCGAAGACTTTGGCTTCGCCATGGGCCCGTTCCGCGTGAGCGACTTGGCCGGCCTGGACGTGGGCTGGTACATCCGCAAGCGCCAGGCGGCCACGCGCCCGGCGCACCTGCGCTATTCGAAGATCGCCGATCAGATCTGCGAGATGGGCCGCTTCGGCCAGAAGACCAACGCCGGTTGGTACCGCTACGAGCCCGGCAGCCGCACGCCGATTCCGGACCCGCAGATCGAGGCGTTGATCGAGAAGGCCTCCGCCGAGGCCGGCATTGCGCGTCGTGCGATCAGCGACCAGGAGATCCTCGAGCGCTGCATGTATGCACTGGTCAACACCGGCGCGAAGATCCTGGAGGAGGGCATCGCCCTGCGGGCCTCCGACATCGACATCGTCTACGTATACGGCTATGGGTTTCCGCGCTTTCGCGGCGGCCCGATGTTCTACGCCGACACGGTCGGTCTGGACCAGGTGTTCGAGTCGGTGCAGCGGTTCCACGCCCAGCACGGCGAGTTCTGGACCCCGTCGTCATTGCTCGAACGGCTGGCGAAGGAGGGCGGGGCGTTCAACGGGGCGTAGTCGCCAGGCCGGTGAAAGCGCGGTCGGTGGGGCGCCACATGCGTGGGGCTGCGTCGACCGGCATGACGCCTGCCCACCACCGAGGGCATGGCGTCCGCCCCGCTCCTCGAAGCCGTCCTGCTGTACCTGATCCTGCCTGCATGGCTGCTTGCCGGCTTCGGCGATGCGTCGTGCCATCGTGCACTGCGCATCGAGAAGACCTCCGGGTGGCGCGAATCTGCGCTCCACTGGGTGATGCTGGCCGAACTCGGCGTCGGAGTTGCCGCCATCCTCCTGTTGGAGATCGATGCGTCGGTCATCGCCCTGTTCGCCATCGCCTGTCTCGCCCACGAGGTGACGATGGTGGCGGATCTGCGCTATGCACATGCGCATCGCGACATCCCGCCGGTCGAACAGTGGGTGCACGGCATCCAGCAGGCGATGCCCTGGATCGTCCTGTTGTGCATCGTCCTCCTCCACCCGGCACAGGCGCTGGCGCTGCTGGGTCTGGGTGACGCGCCGGCGCGGTGGGCGCTGGAGCGGCGGCAACCGGACTTGCCTCGCGGCTATCTGCTCGCCTTCGCCGCCGGCGCGCTGCTGCTCGTGGGCGTGCCGTTCGGACGTGAGGCGTGGCGGGCGGCGCGCGCGGCGCGCCTGCGCGCGTGAGTGCGGTCGCCACGGCCGACAGCCGACGTTTGCTGGGATAATGGCGCGCTGAGCACCCGGAGAGGGAAGGAGATCGCCATGACCGACGCCGTAATCGTTTCCACCGCGCGCACGCCGCTATGCAAGTCCTGGAAGGGCGCGTTCAACATGACGCACGGCGCAACGCTGGGCGGACACGCGGTCCGGCACGCCCTGGAGCGTGCGAAGCTCGATCCGGCCGAGGTCGAGGACGTCATCATGGGTTGCGCGAATCCCGAGGGGGCGACCGGCTGGAACATCGCGCGTCAGATCGCGCTTCGGGCCGGCATGCCGGTGAGCGTGTCCGGCGTGACGGTCAACCGCTTCTGCTCCTCGGGCCTGCAGACGGTAGCCCTCGCGGCACAGCGGATCATGAGCGGCGAGGCCGACATCTTCGTTGCCGGCGGGGTGGAATCCATCTCCTGCGTGCAGAACGAGATGAACAAGCACATGTTCCAGGAGGCATGGCTGCTGCAGCACAAGCCGGAGATCTACTGGCCGATGCTGCAGACCGCCGAGACGGTGGCGAAGCGTTACAAGATCTCGCGCGAGGAACAGGATCGTTACGGCGCACGCAGCCAGCAGCGCGCGGCGAAGGCGCGGGCCGAAGGCAAGTTCAAGGACGAGATCGTCGCCGTGCCCGCCACGATGAAGATCGTGGACAAGAACACCGGGGCCGAGTCCACCAAGGACGTGGTGGCCAGCGAGGACGAAGGCATCCGCACCGATACTACGTACGAGGCGGTCGCCAACATCAAGCCGGCGATCGAGGGCGGTGTGATCGCGGCCGGCAACGCCAGCCAGTTCTCGGACGGCGCCTCGGCGCAGGTGGTGATGAGCGACAAGGTTGCCGCGGCGAGGGGCCTGAAGCCGATGGGCGTGTTCCGCGGTTTCGCGGTGGCCGGATGCGAGCCCGACGAAATGGGGATCGGGCCGATCTTCGCGGTTCCCAAGCTGCTCAAGCGCGCCGGCCTGAAGGTCGAGGACATCGACCTGTGGGAACTGAATGAGGCGTTCGCCGTGCAGGTGCTGTATTGCCGCGACCGGCTCGGCGTTCCCGACGACAGGCTGAACGTCAACGGCGGCGCGATCGCAGTCGGTCATCCCTACGGCATGACCGGCAGCCGGCTGGTCGGCCATGCGCTGATCGAGGGCAAGCGCCGCGGCGCCCGGCACGTCGTCGTCACGATGTGCATCGGTGGCGGCATGGGAGCGGCCGGTCTGATCGAAGTGGTCTGACGCCGTGCCGCGCCCGATTCGAGCCCGCTTCCCGGGCGGGATGCGGTGCGTGGCGGCCATTGCCGGGCTCTGCGTGAGCGTCGGTGCATGGGCGCAGCTCGCCGCGTCCGCCAACGACAACAAGCTCATGCTGCGCGAAGGCGTGCCGGCGGTGGTGCCCAACGCTGCGCCCGATAGCGTCACGCTGATCGATCTCTCCACCCGCCCGCCCAGCGTGCTGCGCCACGTCGAAGTGCCCACCAGCGTGATCGGTCCGCCTTCCTCGGTGGCGCTCACCCCGGACGAGGGGCTGCTGTTCGTGACGTCGGCCGCGAAAGTCGACCCCGCCGATCCGACGCGTCTCGTTCCGGACAATCGCCTGACCGTGATCGACCTCAAGGCGAATCCGCCCAAGCTGCTGGCTGCTCTGGAGGCCGGGGCCGGTGCGTCCGGTTTGTCGATCACGCGCGACGGACGGCTCGCCCTGGTGGCGAACCGCTACGAGGGCACGGTATCGGTCTTCCGCATTCAGGGCACTGCCGTGACGAAGGTCGACACCATCGCGGTGGGTACGCCCGAGTCCGGTGTTGCGCACGTGGCCATCTCGCCGGACGCGCGGCTCGCGCTGGTGACCCGAGACGGCGACCACGCGATCTCCGTGCTCTCGATCAGCGGGGACAAGGTCGCCTACACCGGACGGGACTTCGGCACGGGCTTGAAACCCTACGGCGCCGTCGTCACCGAAGACAGCCGCATGGCGATCGTCGCCAACCTCGGTTATGCGCGCGGGGACAGCGACACGATCAGCGTCGTCGACCTCACCCTGCAGCCCCTGCGCGTGGTCGAAACCTACAGCGTGGGGCAGACGCCCGAAGGCATTGCGCTCGCGCCGGACGGCAAGATGCTGGCGGTGGTCACGATGAACGGCAGCAACAAGCCGCAGAACTCACCGTTCTACTCGCCGAACGGACGGGTGACGCTGTATCGCATCGTCCGCGATCGCCTGCAATACTTGTCCAGCGCGAATGTGGGGCCGTGGCCCCAGGGCGCGGCATTCTCTGCCGACAGCCGCACACTGGCGGTGCAGAGCATGGCAGATCACAGTGTCTGGGTGTTCGAAATCGGATCGGCGGGAGTCGAGCTGCGCGATACCGGGCAGCGCCTGCCGCTGCCCGGGGGCGGGGCGGCGCTGCCCCCCGCAGCCAGGAAGCGGTTATCGAATGCCGATGGCGTCATCCTGCGGCGCGCTGCATCGCGCCGCGCCCCGACATTCGCTCAGGCGGCGATTTGCGCCGCTGCCACGACCATCGTCATCCCGGCGTCAGACGGGATCCGGGACCGCTGTGCCGATGCGGGTCGGCTGCTACCTGACTTTCGAGTAAGGCGTCGGCGCCAGGAACATGTTCTCGATGCGCTCCACGATCTGACCGTTCTTCTCCGTCTCGGTGCGCGCGGCGATCCACGCCGGGTCGGAGACGAACGCATTCCACTTCTGCTCGCGCTCGGCCAGGCTGTTCCACTCGAGCAGGTAGTAGAGCGCATGGTTGGTCGGGCCGACGAGCACGGTCCAGAATCCCGCCTGGCGGATGCCGTGCTTCTCCCACAGCGCCAGCGTCGCCGTCTCGAAGCGCTTGTGCAGGTCGGGCAGGCGGCCCGGTACGCAGTGATAGATGCGCAGTTCGTGGATCATGGTCTGGCTCGTCCTCGACGGGTATTCCGGAAGAGGCGCGATGCTAACATGGCCGCATCGCCCGGCCACTGGGAGCGGAGCCCGCCATGTGCGGCCGTTACGAACTGCACACCCGTACCAGCGAGATCGCGCGCAGGTTCGATGCGCAGCTCATCGAGTCGATGCAGGAGAGTGCGCCGCGCTACAACGTGGCGCCCTCCACGGCCGTGCCCGTGGTGCGAGAGGGCAGGCATGGCCGCGTGCTCGAACCGATGTCGTGGGGCCTGGTGCCCGGCTGGTGCAAGGATCTCTCGGGCCCGAAGCCTATCAATGCGCGGGTCGAGACCGTCTTCGACAAACCGATGTTTCGCAGCGGGATTCGCCGTCGCCGCTGCCTCATTCCGGCGGACGGCTTCTACGAATGGAAGGCGGGTGGCGCACGCAAGCAACCCTACTGGATCGGGATGGCCGACCACGCGCTGTTCGCCTTCGCCGGCATCTGGGAATACTGGGCGAAGGAGGGCGCCGATCCGCTGATCAGCTGCGCCATCGTCGTCGGCGAGGCGAACGCGTTGATCTGCGCCATCCACGATCGCATGCCGGTGATCGTGGCGCCCGAGGACTACGCGCGCTGGCTCGACCCTGCACTCGATGCGCGCGAGGCGATCGAGCCGATGCTGCGGCCCTATCCGGCCGAGTTGATGCGCGCCTACCCGGTCGGCACCCGCGTCAACGACGTGCGCAACGACGATGCGGCGCTGCTCGATCCGGTGCCGGTCGGATGACGTTCAGCGGTGGGGGCCGCCGGCCCGCCACGCGGCCTCCAGATCGTCCCACGCCGCCAGCGGCTGCAGGTCCGGCACCCACGCCAGCCCCGACTTGCCGTCCGACGAACGCGCTTCGGGACTGACGACGACATCCAGCAGCGCGGCCTTGCCCGAGGCGAAGGCGCGGGCGATGGCGCCGTCGAGATCCTCCGCGCGCTCGACGCGCTCTGCGTGCAGCCCGAACGCGCGCGCCATCGCCGCGTGATCGGCGAACTGCAGCCGTGTGCCGACGACCTTGCCGTGAGTGTCGGTCTGGTCGTGCACCTCGATCTGCCAAGCGCCGTTGTTGGCGACCACGATCAGCGGCCTGGCCCCGTGACGCACTGCGGTGTCGATCTCCATCGCGTTGAAGCCGAATGCGCCGTCGCCCGTCGCCACCACCACCTGCCGGTCGGGAAAGGCGAGACTGGCTGCGATGCCGAAAGGCGTGCCGATGCCGATGCAGCCGAGAGAGCCTGGATCGAGATAGGAGGAGGACGACAATCCCACGCGGGCGAAGCTCAGGAAGTCGCCGCCGTCGGCCACCACGATGGCGTCGGGTCGCATCTGCTTCTGCAACGCCGCGAGCACGCGGTTCGGGTGGATCCGCCCGTCCTGGTCCGAGGCAGCGCTGTGCATGGACGTGCGCAGCTTCGCTG
>JAEZCG010000244.1 GCA_023430065.1 Pseudomonadota bacterium
ATGCTGACCGTGACGCGCTCACGCAGCGGCCGCGCGCCGTGGCGGCCGCGCGCTCCCGGCTTGCGCGGCGTGGATCGCAGCACCAGCGCATGCCCTGCGATCTGCCGGCGCAGCGCGTCGACATGCGGCCACACCTGATGCAAACGCCGGCCGGGGAAGACGATGGCGAACTCCTCGCCTCCGAAACGGTAAGCACGCCCCGCGCAGCCTACACGCTCGAGCTTGGCCGAGACCATGCGCAGCACGTGATCGCCCAGGTCGTGCCCGTGCGCATCGTTGAATTGCTTGAAGTGGTCGACGTCCAGCATGGCGATCGTGTAGTGATTGCCCAGGGCGAGCATGCGCTCGTTGAGCGCGCGCCGGCTCGGCAATCCGGTGAGTTCGTCGCGGAAGGCCAGGCGGAAAGTGTCCTGCAGGACCGCGACCGCCAGCGCGCCGCCGGCGGCACCGGCATACAGCGCGAACTGCGTCGGCTCGTGGAAGTGATGGCAGGCCAGCGCGAACGCGAGCAGCGCGCCCGCCAGTCCCGCGTCGAGCGCGGAGCGCCGGATCGCCGCGCGGCAGGCGATGAACAGGCCGCCGCCCAGCATGACAAGCATGGCGAGATCGGGCAGCGGGGATACGGGCAGCGGCAGGTTCAGGTCGAATGCGAACAGGCGTTCGACCAGGACTGTCTGGCCGCTCGCCACGATCCAGACCACCAGCGTGATCTGCAGCAGCAGCGCCAGCATGCGGCGCATGCCGAACAGGGTGAATACGCCGCGCTCCTGCAGCAGGCTCAGCGTGACCAGATTGAGCGGCACGAGCACGCAGGCCGCAGCGTAGACGCCCCGTCCCGGAAACGCGTCGAGTGTGTCCAGCCAGTTGAACTGGTGCGCGAGGTAGGCGCTGCCGAGCGACAAGGCCGCAATCATCATGCGGCCACGGTTGAACGTCAGCGACAGGGTGGCGCCGAGAAACAACAGCATGGCCGGGCCCCACACGCGCAGGCCCTCGAGCGGGCGGGGCAAGTACTGGGCGGCCAGCGGGACCAGCCAATGTGCCAGGCCGAGCACGACGAGCGGCGGGATGAGGTTGGCGATGCTGCGCGCCAGAATGTGGGGCAGGTCGGCAATCGGTTCGTGCTGGGCTGCGATGAGCATGGAGAGCGACGCCTGGGGTCAGTCCTGTCGTTGCGCAACTACTTCTTCGGCCGTTTTCCCTGGGGAAAGCCGGCTGCTGCGCGCTCCTTCTGCAAGGACCCTGCCTGCGACCGCGAGTTAGAATCGCGACTTTTGCGCGGAAGCACTACCTTGCATCTCGTTCAACCCTTCGCCGCGCTGCGGCCCGCGCCCGAACACGCGGCCGAAGTCGCTGCACCGCCCTACGATGTCCTGAGCAGCGCCGAGGCGCGCGAGCGCGCCGCCGGCAAGCGCTGGACGTTCCTGCACATCTCGAAACCCGAGATCGACCTGCCCGCCGGCACCGATCCATATGCACCGCAGGTCTATGCGAAAGCAGCGGAGAATTTGCGCGGCATGCTTGCACACGGCGTGTTGCGACGCGACCCGCGGCCGTGCTACTACGTCTATCGCATGGCGGCCGGTCCGCACAGCCAGGTCGGCCTGGCGCTCGCCGCCTCGATCGCGCACTACGACAGCAACCGCATCCGCAAGCACGAGACCACGCGCCCGGACAAGGAAGACGACCGCGTGCGCCAGATCGAAGCGCTGGATGCGCAGACGGGGCCGGTGCTGCTCGCGTATCCGGATGCGCCGGAGGTGGACGCCATCCTCGCCGAGTGCACGCGCCGGCCGGCGGCGACCGACGTCGAGGCCGACGGCGGCGTGCGTCATGCGATCTGGGTGGTGGACGATTCCGCGACCATCGAGACGCTGACGCGCGCCTTCGACGCGATGCACGCGCTCTACATCGCGGACGGGCACCACCGCTCGGCAGCGGCCTCGCGCGTGGCCGCGGCACGCCGCGAGCAGGCGAGCGCCCAGCGCTTTCTCGCGGTCGCCTTCCCGCACCGGCAGATGCGCATCCTCGACTACAACCGGCTGGTGCGCGACCTGCGCGGCATGACGCCCGCGCAGTTTCTCGACAGGATCGGTGGCGCGTTCGCGGTGGAGCCGGCGAGTGCGCCGGTGCGCCCGTCGATGCCGGGCGAATTCGGGCTGTACCTGGCCGGCGCGTGGCACCGGCTGCGCGTGCGCGAGGACCTGGCCGCGATTGCCGATCCGGTCAGTCGCCTCGACGTCAGCCTGCTTGCCGATCGCCTCCTGGAGCCCGTTCTCGGCATCGTCGATCCGCGCACCGACAGTCGCATCGATTTCGTCGGCGGCGGGCGCGGGCTGGCGGAATTGGAGCGCCGCGTCGACAGCGGCGAGATGGCGGCTGCATTCACGCTGCATCCGACGCGCATGCAGGAGCTGATGGCGGTCGCGGATGCAGGCCGGGTGATGCCGCCGAAGTCCACCTGGTTCGAACCGAAGCTCGCCGACGGACTGGTGTCTCACGTGCTGGACTGAGTGCACCGTTGGGCACGGCGGTTGCGGCGCGCTCCCCACGTTGCCACTTCGGAGCACCCGCTGTCTCATGGCTTGGATCGATGCGCTGCAGTGGCCGGCCATGCTCGTCACCGTGCTCGCTGCCTGGCTGGTCGCGTCGCAGTCGAAGCGGCGCCGCAGCGCGGGCTTCTGGTGTTTCCTGGTCAGCAACGTGCTGTGGATCGCCTGGGGCTGGCACGACGGTGCCCACGCACTGATCGTCTTGCAGGTCGCCCTCGCCGTGCTGAACATCCGCGGCGCCTGGAAGAACGATCCTCAGCTCGAGCGGGCCCTGCAGTGAGCCGCGCCCGCGCGCCGGGCCGCGTGCTGATCGGCATCTCGGGCTGGCGCTACGCGCCGTGGCGCGGCGTGTTCTACCCGGAAGGACTGGTGCAACGGCGCGAACTGGAATTCGCCTCGCGCGCCTTCCCGACGATCGAACTGAACGGTTCGTTTTACTCGCTGCAGCGCCCGGAACTGTTCGCCCAGTGGTACGACGAGACGCCCGCGGCGTTCGTTTTCAGCGTCAAGGGCGGCCGCTACGTGACGCACGTCCTGCGCTTGCGCGACGCGCGCCGCGCGCTTGCCAACTTCTTCGCCTCCGGCGTGCTGCGGCTGAACGAGAAGCTGGGCCCGTTTCTCTGGCAACTGCCGCCCACATTGCGCTACGAGGAGGAGCGCATCGAGCGCTTCCTGGCGATGCTGCCGCACGATACGCACGCGGCATCGGCGCTGGCCGCCGAACACGACGACTGGATGCGCGAGCGTGCCTGGCTGGATGCCGACGCACGCCGTCCGCTCAGACATGCGATGGAGGTGCGCCACGACAGCTTCCGCAACCGGGATTTCGTTGCGCTGTTGCGCCGCCACCGCGTGGCACTGGTGGTCGCCGACTCGCCCGGCAAGTGGCCGGTGATCGAGGACGTCACGTCCGATTTCCTCTACCTGCGCCTGCACGGCGAGAAGGAACTGTACGCGAGCGGCTACACGGACGAGGCCCTGGATCGCTGGGCGCAGCGTGTACACACCTGGCGCCTCGGTGCGGAGCCGCCCGACGCGCAGCGCGTGGACCAGGTCGCCGCAGAATGCGTTGCCAGGGACGTGTACTGCTATTTCGACAACGACGCCAAGGTGCGTGCGCCGTTCGATGCCGGTGCGCTCATTGCGCGCGTGCATGCACTGGAACAGTTGCCGGCGCGAACATGAGGCGCCTGTTACGAGGCGCGCGGATGCGTCAGCCGCCGCCGCAGACCAGGGCGCGGACCTGCGCGGGCTTGGGGATCGCGTTGGGCGTGACGCGCAGGTAACGGCAGCCGCCCGAGGTCAACTGCGCCTCGAGCTGGCGCTTGATGATATCGTCGGCCCGGTTGCCGTCGGTGATGTCGAGCAGCGCGACCACCTCGAGCTCGGCGCTACACACGACGAAATCGATGCGCGTCTGTGCCAGCTGGGCGCGCGCCTGTGGCGTGGCGGCAGGACTGACGACGCGCACCAGGTCGGCGAGCCGCACGTTGGCGAACACGAGGTGGTCGGGTAATCCGATTTTGAGTACGAGGTAGAGCAACCGGTTCGGTCCGGTCAGGAAAGGGTTGCGCAGCTGCACGTGCGCGGCGGAACTCGCGGTCGGCGCGTCTGCCGCGGCCGCCAGGCCCAGCGAGGCGCTCAGTGGCCCCTCGACGGGCGAGGTCTGCACCGCAGGGCTGCGCACTGGGACGGGAAGGGATGCGTCGGCCGGCGCGCGGCGATGCGCCGCGATCATCTTCTCCAGTTCGTTCGGCCCGTTCTGCGCCGGCTTGTGTGCGGGACGAGGTGTGAAAACATCGTCACCGATGATACGTTTGCGAATGAAGTGATAACCCGCCCAGGTGGCCAGCAGCAGGATCGCCGCAATAAGCAGGTTGAACCACATCGGGGTAAGGTCCGTTCGAGGTCGATGGTGCAACGTCAGGGAGGGTGCAGGAGGCGTGCCACGATTCTGAACCGCATCGCCATCGCGTCGTATGCGACGCGTCAACGGGACGGTTTGGACGGCAGCCTCGTTGCGCTCGATTCTACAACGCCCCCCACCCGGCCATGCAACTACCGCTAAACAGTGTGCAAGATATGAATACGGAACGCGATCGGACGATGAACACGTCCACCGGCCGCAATCTGCTGGTGGTGTCGAACCGGCTGCCGATCGTCCTGAGTCGCGACGATCACGGGACGTGGAGCGCGCGCGCAGGTTCGGGCGGGCTGGTGACGGCGTTGGTGCCCGTACTGCGCAGCCGTGGCGGCGTGTGGATCGGCTGGCCGGGGACCGACTCCGACGATCCCGAGGTCGAGCGTGCGGCGACCCGCGCGGGTGAAGATGCCGGCTATCGCATGGTCACCGTGGCGCTCAGCACGCAGGAGGTGCGGGATTTCTATCTCGGCTTCGCCAATCGGGTGATCTGGCCGCTGTTCCACGACCTTCAGTCGCTGTGCGACTTCGATCCGTCGTTCTGGCGCACGTATCGCGAGGTCAACCGCCGCTACGCGCAGACCATTGCGCAGCATGCCAATCCGGGCGATTTCGTCTGGGTGCACGACTACCAGCTGATGCACGTGGCGAGCGAATTGCGGCCGCTGCGGCCCGATGCGCGCGTGGCCTTCTTCCTGCACATTCCGTTTCCCCCGCTGGACGTGTTCGTCAAGCTGCCGTGGCGCACGGCACTGCTGCACGCGCTGCTGCAGTACGACGTGCTCGGTTTCCAGACGCAGCGCGACCGCAGGAACTTTGCCGACTGCCTGCGTGCGCTCCTGCCCGACGTCGCCCTCACCGGTCGCGCACCGGTGACGGAAGCGCAAGTGGGGGAGCGTCGCGTGCGCATCGGCAGCTTTCCCATCAGCATCGACTACAACTGGTTCGTGCGCCGGGCGACGAGCGCCCAGGTCGCGCAGCGCGTGCGCGAACTGCACCAGCTCCTGCCCAATCGCAAGCTGGTGCTCGGCGTCGACCGGCTCGACTACACCAAGGGAATTCCGTACCGGCTGAAGTCGTTCCGCAATGCGCTGTCACGCTTCCCCGAGCTGTGCGGCCGCCTGTCGCTGATCCAGGTGGTCGTCCCCAGTCGCGAGGACATCGACACCTACCAATCGCTCAAGCTCGAGATCGAGCAGCTGGTGAGCGAGATCAACGGGGAATACAGCCGCCCGGGCGGCTGGGTGCCGGTGTGGTACGTCTACGGCAGCCTGAACGCGGTCGACCTGCTCGCCTACTACCGTGCGGCACACATCGCGCTGGTGACCCCGCTCAAGGACGGGATGAACCTGGTGGCAAAGGAGTACTGCGCATGCAGCATCGAGGAGGATTGCGTGCTGATCCTGAGCGAGTTCGCCGGGTCCGCGGCGCAGCTGCATCGCGGCGCGCTCCTGGTCAATCCGTACGACATCGAAGGGGTGGCCGACGCGTTGCGGCGCGCCTGGGAGATGCCGCTCGAGGAATGCGCCGCGCGCATGCGCAGGATGCGCCGCTCGATCCGGCAACACGACGTGTATTGGTGGCTGGACGCCTTCCTGGTGACCGCGTTCGCGCACGAACTGCGTGCCATGCCGCCGCAACCGCCGGACAGCGCGCAGCCCGAGCCCGATTACCTGCCGTTCTGAGGGGTGCGTGCGCGCACCCGCATGCGCATGCCGAAGCGCGGGCGCATCGTCGTCGCGGCCATCGCCTCCACCCGCTGCCCGGGCGCAAGATCGAGCAGGTAGCGTTGCGCCACCTGCGCGAGGATGAGCTTGCCCTCGACCATCGCGAGCGTGCCGCCGATGCAGTTGCGGTGCCCGACGGCGAACGGGATGTAGGCCAGGCTGTAGCGTTCGGCGCACGCCTCGGGTGTGAAGCGTTCCGGGTCGAAGCGCTCCGGCTCCGGCCAGTATGCAGGCAGGCGGTGCGTCGCGTACAAGGAAACCACCGCGGTGCTCCCCTTGCGCAGCTGGAAACCGCCGATGGGACAATCCTCGCTCGCAACGCGCGACAGCGAGTGGATGGGCGAGTAGATGCGCAGCGATTCCTGCAGTACCCGCTCGACATAGTCGAGGCGCTCGAGTTCCTCCCCCGTCGGGATGCGCCCGCCCAGCTGCTCGTCCACCTCGCGCAGCAGGCGCTCGCGCAGGTGCGGATGGGCGCTCAGCAGGTAGTGGGTCCAGCACATGGAAGCGGCAGAGGTCTCGTAACCGGCAAAGAACAGCGTCACGATCTGATCGCGCAGCTCCTTGTCGTTGAAGGGCTGCCCTTCCTTTGCGGACGCGGCCATCAACATGCCGAGGATGCCGCCCTCGTCGTCGTCGGCCTTGCGCTGCCGGTCGATGAAGTGCTGTACCAGGCGGTCGAGTTCCCCGCATGCCGCTTCCAGCTGCTGCGCGCGCGCCGGCGACGGTTTGCGCAAGCCGGACAGGATGCCGCGCGGCGGAACCGGCCAGCTGTTCTTGATCGACTCGGTGATGCCGAACATCTCCTCGGCGTGTGCCTCGAAGCGCGGGCCGACGATGAGCACGCCCGCGAGCAGCTGCGTGAGCCGGAGGAATTCGAGCTCGGCATCGATCGCCGTGCCGTCCTGCGCGTGGCGCTGCCACCCGTCGAGGAAGCGCGTCACGTAGCCGCTCATCCATCCGACCTGGCGCCGCAGTTCGCTCGGCTTGAACGCAGGCTGCGTGAGCAGGCGCTGGCGCCGCCAGCCATCGCCTTCGCTGAGCAGCAAACCCTGACCGAGCAGCCGCTGCATCGCCGGATAGCGCGTGTTCTTCATGAAGCGGGCGCGGTGGTCGAGAAGGAGTTCCTTGATCAGGCGTGGCTCGGACACCAGGAACAGGCTGCGTCCGGCCTGCAGCGGAACGCGCGCGATGCCGCCGAAGCGGAGCGCGACGCGGCGGAAGAACTCCATGGGATTGCGGCGCAGCGGGGCGATGCAGCCGAAATAGGGCAGACCGCGCGCAGCGGGGGGGGCGGCAGTCGGTTTGTCGAGTTGGCTCATGGGATGTGGGGGCGAAGGGCCCCGGCATCATACGCGCACGCGCACACTCTCACGCGATGCGGCGGAGCGTCTCGCGGCGGTAGAATCGAGGCTTTCACGCCATCGACGTGAACGCCCCGGCGCCACGCGATCACAGGAGAACCATGAGCGTCACTGCCATCCGGCCCGCGGGCGAATCCGCCATCGCCGCGTACGAGAACTTCATCGGCGGCCGATGGTCGCCTGCGCGCGACGGGCGCACCCTCGACATGGTGTCGCCCAGCGACGGCATGGCCTTCGCACGGATCGCGCGCAGCGGCACTGCCGAGGTCGATGCGGCGGTCCGCGCCGCGCGTCACGCCTTCGAGGAAGGACCGTGGGGACGCATGACCGCGGTCGAGCGCGGCCGCCTCATGGTGAAGCTGGGTCAGAAGATCCTCGACAACTTCGAGGAACTCGCGCTGCTCGAGGCGTGCGACACCGGCAAGCCGATGAAGCAGGCGCGCGCCGACATCGCCGCCACGGCCCGCTACTTCGAGTTCTACGGGACCGCGGGCGACAAGTTCCATGGCGATGTGATTCCCTTCCTGGATGGCTACATGGTCACGGTGCTGCGCGAGCCCAAAGGCGTCACCGGACACATCATCGCGTGGAACTACCCGGCGCAGATGATCGGCCGCACGCTCGGCGCCGCGCTCGCCATGGGGAATGCCGCAGTCATCAAGCCGGCCGAGGAGGCCTGCCTGACGCCGCTGCGCATCGTCCAGCTGGCGCAGGAGGTCGGCTTCCCGGATGGGGCGATCAACATCGTGACTGGCATCGGCGAGGAGGCCGGCGCCGCCTTGTCGGCGCATCCCGGAATCGACTTCCTGTCGTTCACCGGCTCGCCGGAGGTCGGTGCACTGGTGCAGGGCGCTGCCGCGCGCAACCACATCGGCTGCACCCTGGAACTGGGCGGGAAGTCGCCGCAGCTGGTGTTCGACGACGCCGACCTGGACGCCGTGATTCCCGTCGCGGTCAACGCCATCGTGCAGAACGGCGGACAGACCTGCTCGGCGGGCAGCCGCCTGCTCGTGCAGCGATCGATCTACGACAGCTTCGTCCCGCGCCTGGCCGAGCGATTCGCACAGCTGCGCGCAGGCAGCCACGAGATGGACCTGGACTGCGGCGCGCTCATTTCGGCCAATCAGAAGAAGCGGGTGCAGGGATTCGTGGATCGTGCACGCGGCGCGGGCGTGCCGGTGCTGGCCGAGGGGCGCGTCGCCGACGGCGTGCCTGCCGGCGGCTATTACCTGGCGCCGGTGCTGTTCGGGCCGGTGCCGCGCGAGAACCAACTGGCCTGCGACGAGGTCTTCGGTCCCGTGCTTTCGATCATTCCCTTCGAGGACGAAGCCGATGCCGTGCGCCTGGCCAACGGGACGGACTATGGGCTGGTGGCGGGTATCTGGACCCGGGAGGGCGCGCGCCAGATGCGCGTGGCGAAGAAGCTGCGTTGCGGGCAGGTGTTCGTGAACGGCTATGGCGCCGGCGGCGGCATCGAGTTGCCGTTCGGCGGCGTGAAGAAGAGCGGCCACGGGCGCGAGAAGGGATTCGAGGCGTTGCGCGAGTTCTCGCACACCAAGACGGTCGTGTTCCGGCACGGCTGAGGATGTGCAGTCGGCGGGGGAGTGCCGCATCGGCGGCGCGCGCCCGTGAGAGGTCTGTTCGACAAACCACGGAGGAAAAAATGGCTCACAAGATGCGTTCGCTCGTCGGCGCGATTGCCGCCGCTGCCCTGGTGGCGGGGTGTGCGTCCAACATGAAGGTCGGAAACAACTTCGACTACAACAGCTTCGCCGCTCGCGTGAAGCCGGGGCAGAGCACGGGCAAGGAGGTGGCGCAGTGGATCGGTCAGCCGTACGGCCGCGGCGTGGAAGTCATGCCGGACGGATCCACGCTGAACGTGTGGACCTATTACTACGGCGCAGGCCAGATCCCGAGCGGGGCCAACACCACGTTCAAGATGCTGCAGGTCAAGCTCGACCAGGAAGACCGGGTCCAGGGCTATGTCTGGAGCGGAGACCTGTCGGGCGCCACGGTCGAGATCAAGTCGCAGTAGTCCATTGGTGGTGCAGCGGTCCCCCCCCCGCCCCCGACCCCCCCAATAAAAAA
>JAEZCG010000102.1 GCA_023430065.1 Pseudomonadota bacterium
AGCGCCGCCTTCGCCTGCTTCTCGTCCTTGATCAGGATGTGCCGGACCTTGTATTCCTTGCCGGGTGAGTTGGCGATCTGCTCGTTCTTGACGCGCTCGTACTCGGCCCGCATCTCCTCGTCGGAGATCGGGTTCGCCTTGATGAAGTCGTCGAAGTAGGCACGGATCAGGAATTCCTGCTTGGCCATCTCCATCTGGGCGGCGAACTCCTCGTTCTTGTCCAGACCCTTCTTGATCGCTTCCTGCGCGAGGATCTCGCGCATGATCAGCGAGTCCTTGACGTTCTTGCGCAGGGTTTCGTCGTCCTTCTGGCCCTGTGCCACCTGGGCCTTGACCACATAGTCCAGGCGCGCCTCGGAGATGGGGATGCCGTTGACGATGGCGATGGTCTTGTCCTCGGCCTTTGCGGCGGCAAAGGCGAGCAGCCCGACCAGGGTGAGGGCGGCTGCCGACGCGTTCTTGATCGAATGCATGACGTTTCCTTGGTATATGGTGTTGCGATGAAGTTGCTCGATGCGGGCGCTGCTATGCGTGGAATGCCTGTTCGAATTCTTCTGCGGTATAGGCGGCGATGGCGAGTGCGTGGATCCTGCGCTGCATGAGCTCCGCGAGGACCCGATAGACCATCCGGTGCCGGGTCACGGCCGACATGCCGCCGAAGTCGTCCGAAACGATCAGCAGGCGATAGTGTCCGCCGCCCCCGCGCGCGCCTTCGTGCCCGAGGTGCTCGCCGCTCTCATCGTAGATGTCCACGCGCTGCGGATGCAGCATCTGCAGACGGTCCTGCATCAACGCGACGGTCGACCCCTCGTTGACCGTTGCCGTTGCCGGCCCCGAATCGCCGTTACTTCCGTTCTTCGACATGCCGCGATAGGAAGAATCCCTGTGCCAGGACGAAAACCAGCATCAGTCCCAATCCGCCGAACATCTTGAAGCTGACCCAGGTTTCTTCGGAGTAGTTGAAGGCGACGTACAAGTTGAGGACGCCCATCGCCAGAAAGAAGCCGACCCAGCTGAGGTTGAGGCGACGCCAGATCGGATCGGGAAGTGCGATCTGCTTTTCCATCATGGCGCGCATGAGGTTCTTGCCGAAGGCGAAATCGGCCGACAGCAGAACTGCAGCGAAAGCCCAGTATAGCACCGTGGGTTTCCACATGATGAAGGTTGGATCGCGCAGCAGGATCGTGGCGCCGCCCATGACCACGATGATTCCCAGACTGATCCACAGCATCCGGTCGACCTTCTTGCCCCGGCCGATCAGCCAGCCCACCTGGGCGAACGTTGCGAGGATCGCGACCAGTGTCGCCATCAGGATCGGGGCCTGCGTCGCCATGACCTGGTCGTCGGCACCGATCCCGCCGAGCAGGCCGCCGATGAGGGCAACTGCCGTCTCCGGGACGCGCTTGGCCCCCTCGTAGGCGAGGAAGAACAGGATGACAGGGAACAGATCGAACAGCAATTTCATGCGCTTGACGCACTCCAGCGGGTGCGGCCAGGAGCCGCAAGGTGCTCCCCGAGCCGTGGCCGGCGGATTATGACCGCTCATCATAGGGCTGTCCAACCGGCCCGTCGGCACGGAAAGGAGCCTCGCGCGCGGGTGGTAACATCGAATCCTAGCCCTCAAGACCACAACGGGAGAACTGGAATGGCCATGGTCAGGATGGTAGACGACGCCAGCGCGTCGCCCGCAGCGAAGGAGGTCTTCGACGACATCCGCAAATCGCGCAATACCGACTACGTGAACAACATTTGGCGCACGCTTGCGGTGCATCCGCCGATGCTCAAGCGCTTCTGGAACTACATGAAGGAGGTGATGCTCAAGGAGAGCCGCCTCGACCCGCTGGCCAAGGAGTACATCTACCTCGCCGTGAGCATGACCAACAATTGCGAGTACTGCATCCATTCCCACATCGCCGCCGCCCGCAAGAAGGGCATGGACGATGAGATGCTCGCCGAGCTGGTGGAGATCGTGGCGCTCGCGAACGCAGGCAATCGCCTCACGCAAGGGCTGCAGGTCGACGTGGATGAACGCTTCAAGCCGAAGTTCGACTGAACATGGAGTTCGAGCACGTCATCCGCGAACGGTTCAGCGCTCGCGCCTTCCGGCCGGACTCCGTACCGGACGCGGTAATCGACCGCATCCTCGCGCTCGCGCAGCGCACACCCTCGTGGTGCAACACGCAGCCCTGGGGTGTGGTGATCACGCGTGGCACCGCCACCGCACGCTTCCAGGAAGCGCTCTACACCCACGCGAAGTCCGGTGCCGCGCACGCACCGGATTTTCCATTTCCCTTGGCCTACGAGGGCGTGTACCGCGAACGGCGAAAGGTGTGCGGTGTGCAACTGTACCAATCGCTCGGAATCGGCAAGGACGATCGCGCAGCGGCCGCCGAGCAGTCGCTCGAGAACTTTCGCTGCTTCGGGGCGCCGCACGTGGCCATCGTCAGTACCGAGGAGAAGCTGGGTCAGTATGGGCTGCTGGATTGCGGGCTCTATCTGCAGAGCTTCCTGCTGGCGGCCGTGGACGCGGGTGTCGACTGCATCGCCCAGGCAGCGCTCGCCTCGTATTCTCCCTTCCTGCGCGAGTACTTCTCGATTCCCCCGCACCGGCGCATCGTCTGTGGCATCGCATTCGGATACGCCGATCGCGACGCCCCCATCAACGGCTACCGCACGCACCGGGCGAGCGTTGAGGAGTCCGTGCGCTTCGTGGACGCATGAACGCTACCGCGCAATTGAGCACGCCGCCGCCCGAACGTATCGGGAACAGGGACTGCTGCGCTTGATGGAGGGCCGCGCCGGCGCGCAATCGCGCGCAAGGGCGCGAGTGTTCCGATCAGGAGGCTCGCATGACCTTGCACCAGTACGTCAGTGCGGAAGGTTCCCGCACGCTGCTTTTATGGATGGCGCTGATCCTGGCGATTGGGAGCGCGGGCGTTCAGGCGCAGGACACCAACCAACCGCTGATCCTGGTGGCAGTGCCGAAACTGTCCGGATACTACGAGCGAACCGTACTGGTGGCGGTGCCCATCGCCGGCGACCGCCACGTCGGGTTCGTCATCAACCGGCCTACCCCGGTGTCCATGGGCCGCCTGTTCCCGCAGCACGATCCGTCGCGAAAGATCGCCGACCCCGTATATCTGGGCGGGCCCGAGATGGTCACCTCGATTTTCGCCATGCTCGAGGCCGGCGACAGCCCGGGTCGAGGCGATTTCACCGTGATGCCCGGGGTGCGTGTCGTCGCGGAGGCGAAATCCATCGACCGCATCATCGAGCAAACGCCGAACTCGGCGCGCTACTACGCGGGCTTCGTCGCCTGGAGGCGTGGGGAACTGCGCGAGGAACTGGATCGCGGCTTCTGGTTCACGCTGCCGGCCCAGCGAGAGTTCATGTTCCGCGATGATGCGGGCGATCTGTGGGAGGAACTGCTCGAGCGCAGCAGCCGGGTCAGGACACGGCTCAACGGGTCGAGCCCCATCCTGTCCGAGGCGGCGTGATCCGATCCTCGTCGACGGATGTAGATCAGCGTCCGCCCTCCCGGGGAGAGCGGACGCGGGCGAGACTATGCCGCCTTGAGGATATCCCGCAGCACGTACGGCAGGATACCGCCATGCTTGTAGTAGTCGACCTCGATTGCGGTATCGATGCGCGACTTGACCTTCACCTGGCGCACGCTGCCGTCGGAAGACCTGATCGACAGTGTCAATTCCTGCTGCGGGAGGATGTGTTCGAGTCCTAGGATGTCGATCACCTCGTCGCCCTGCAGACCAAGCGTATCCGCGCTGTCCTCGCCCAGGAACTGCAGCGGGAGCACGCCCATGCCGACCAGATTTGAGCGATGAATGCGCTCGAAGCTGCGCGCCACCACGGCCTTCACGCCGAGCAGCTGCGTGCCCTTCGCTGCCCAGTCGCGCGACGAGCCGGTGCCATACTCCTCGCCGCCGAACACGATCGTCGGCACCCCCTGGCCGATGTACTTCATCGCGGCGTCGTAGATCGACATCGCCTCGCCCGAGGGCTGATGGATGGTGAGACCGCCCTCGACGCGCGAACCGTCGGGCTTGGCCGGCAGCATCAGATTCTTGATGCGTACGTTGGCGAAGGTGCCGCGCATCATCACCTCGTGATTGCCGCGCCGCGCACCGTAGCTGTTGA
Source organism: Pseudomonadota bacterium (assembly GCA_023430065.1). Classification (GTDB taxonomy): domain Bacteria; phylum Pseudomonadota; class Gammaproteobacteria; order Burkholderiales; family SHXO01; genus SHXO01. Next base: position 4,156 of record JAEZCG010000102.1, read on the forward strand.
AGTCTGCCTTCGTGACGCCGTTACCGATGAGGTACTTGCCGGCGGGCGAGGTGTCCTTGATGGAGCCTGCCGGGCTGATGTGGTCGGTGGTGACCGAGTCGCCGAAGATACCGAGGATGCGCGCACCGCCGATGGTCCCGACGCTGCGGGGCTGCATCGCGAAGTCCCCGAAGAACGGCGGCTCGGCGATGTACGTCGACTTCGGCCAGTCGTACACCTGTCCGGCCGCGGAAGGCACATCCTTCCACAACTGGTTGTCCTCGCCCAATGCGCTGTACAGGCGGCGGAAGGTCTTTGGGTCCATCGCGTACTTCAGACAGTCGTAGATCTCCTGGCTGCTGGGCCAGATGTCACCAATCCACACGTCCTGTCCGTCCTTGCCCTTTCCCAGCGGCTCGGACATCAGGTCCTTGAGCACCGTTCCGGCAATGGCGTAGGCCACCACCAGCGGCGGCGAGGCGAGGAAGTTCGCGCGCAGGTTGGGGTGGATGCGCGCCTCGAAGTTGCGGTTGCCTGACAGTACCGCGGCGCAGACAAGGTCGTTCTGCACGATCGTCTCGTCGATCGGCTCGGCCAGCGGACCGGCATTGCCGATGCACGTGGTACAGCCGTAACCCGCCAGATAGAACCCGAGCCGCTCGAGGTAGGGCAGCAGCCCCGCCTTGCGCAGGTACTCCGAGACGACGCGCGAACCGGGCGCGAGCGAGGTCTTGATATGCGGCTTGACCGACAGGCCTTTCTCGACCGCCTTCTTCGCCAGCAACCCTGCAGCGAGCAGAACGCTCGGATTGGAGGTGTTGGTGCACGAGGTGATGGCGGCGATGAGCACGTCGCCGGAGCCGATGTCGAGGCCATCGCGCGTGGCGAAGCGCCTGCCCAGCTCCTCGGGCTTCTTGGCGAAGCCGTTGTCGGCCACGGGCTTGGCGAACAGGTCGATGAACGTCGACTTGACCCTTCCGAGTTCGATCCGGTCCTGCGGACGCTTCGGGCCGGCGAGCGAGGGTGCGACCTCGGAGAGGTCGAGTTCGAGCATCTGGCTGTAGTCGATGTCGCCCTTGCGCGGAATGCCGTATAGCGCCTGTGCCTTGAAGTAGGCGGCCAGCGCGTCGACCTCTTCTTTGGTGCGACCGGTGCCGCTGAAGTATTCGATGGTGACGTCGTCCACCGGGAAGAAGCCCATAGTCGCGCCGTACTCGGGCGCCATGTTGGCGATGGTGGCGCGGTCGGGCAGGGCGAGGTTCTCGACGCCCTCGCCGAAGAACTCCACGAACTTGCCGACCACCTTCGCCTTGCGCAGCATCTCGGTGATGGTGAGCACCAGGTCGGTGGCGGTTACGCCGCCGCGCAGCTTGCCGGTGAGGTGTACACCGACCACGTCCGGGGTGAGGAAGTACACGGGCTGTCCCAGCATGCCCGCTTCCGCTTCGATCCCGCCGACCCCCCAGCCGACCACGCCGATGCCGTTGATCATGGTCGTATGGCTGTCGGTGCCGACCAGCGTGTCGGGGTAGTACACCCCGGCCTTGCGGTGCACGCCGCGAGCCAGATACTCCAGATTGACCTGGTGCACGATACCGATGCCTGGCGGCACGACCTTGAAGGTGTCGAAGGCCTGCATGCCCCACTTCATGAACTGGTAGCGTTCCTCGTTGCGTTCGAACTCCAGCTTCATGTTCAGGTCGAGGGCGTCCTGGGTGCCGTAATGGTCGATTTGGACCGAGTGGTCCACCACGAGGTCGACCGGCACCAGCGGTTCGATGACTTTGGGATTCTTACCCATCCTGTTCGCGACGCCGCGCATCGCCGCGAGGTCGGCCAGCAGCGGCACGCCGGTGAAATCCTGCAGGACGATACGCGCGACCACGAAGGGGATCTCGTCCACGCGGGCCGCATTCGGCTTCCACGCTGCCAGCTGCCTGACGTGTTCCTGCGTCACCTTCCTGCCGTCGCAGTTGCGTAGCACGGACTCGAGCACGATGCGGATGGAGACCGGCAGGCGCGAGATCCTGCCCAGACCTGCCTTCTCCAGCGCGGGCAGCGAATAGAACTTGCCGGACTTTCCGGCTCCGATCTCGAACTCTTGCAGCGTGTTGAACAGGTTATGGCTCATGACGGTGGCTCGTGGATGGAGGGCTGGGCAGGCGAAGCGGGATCAGCCTGCGCTCGTTGTACGGCTGGCGGGAAAGCCGGCGTCGCCCAGCTTCTGCTGCTGGCTGGTGACGAGTGCCACGGCAAAGGCCAGCACGAGGCCGAGGACACCTACTATCGCGAGCTTGGTCAGCGTGCTCATTGCAACGTCTCCTGATCGAATTGAACTTCGGTGCGCTAGATGACGAACATGTCCACGAACTCGTTCACCGGCGTGTCTTCCAACCGCTGCTGATCCTTGCACAGCGCCAGGATGGCCGCGGTCTGTTTGGCCGGGAATCGGCGCAACAGATTGGTGCGGAACTTCGCCTCGAGCACGGGAATCCCTTCCTGCCGCCGGCGGCGGTGGCCGATCGGGTACTCGCACACCACCTCGGGAAGTACGGTGCCGTCGTTGAGCGTGACGGTGAGCGCATTGGCAATCGAGCGCTTCTCCGGATCGTGGTAGTCCTTGGTGAACTGCGGATCCTCGATGCATTCGATCCTGTCGCGCAGCGCGTCGATGCGTGGATCGGCGGCGACGTCGTCCTCGTAGTCGGCCGCGGTCAGGCGGCCGAAGATGAGCGGCACGGCCACCATGTACTGGAAGCAGTGGTCACGGTCCGCCGGGTTGTTCAGCGGCGCCTTCTTGTCGATGATGCGGATGCAGGCCTCGTGCGTACGGATCCTGATCGATTCGATGTCGGCCGCGCTCTTGCCCATCTTGGCCAGCTGTGCGTGGAGCGTCATCGCGCATTCCACCGCCGTCTGCGAATGGAACTCCGCCGGGAAGGAGATCTTGAACAGCACATGCTCCATCACGTAGCTGCCGTAGGGGCGCTGGAACTTGAACGGATTGCCCTTGAACAGCACGTCGTAGAAGCCCCACGTCTTGGCGGTGAGCACCGAGGGATAGCCCATCTCACCCTTCATGGTGATGAGGGCGAGGCGCACCGCCCGGCTGGTGGCATCGCCCGCAGCCCAGCTCTTGCGCGAACCGGTATTAGGCGCGTGGCGGTAGGTGCGCAGGCTCTGACCGTCCACCCATGCCTGCGACACGGCATTGACGAGCTCCTCGCGCGAGCCGCCGAGCATCTTGGTGACTACCGCCGTGCTGGCGAGCTTCACCAGCACCACGTGATCCAGGCCGACACGGTTGAAGCTGTTCTCCAGCGCCATCACACCCTGGATCTCGTGTGCCTTGATCATGGCGGTGAGCACGTCACGCATCACGAGGGGTTTCTTGCCATTGGCGACGGCATTGCGCGACAGCCAGTCGGCCGTCGCCAGGATGCCACCGAGGTTGTCGGATGGATGGCCCCACTCGGCAGCGAGCCAGGTGTCGTTGAAGTCGAGCCAGCGGATCATCGCGCCGATGTTGAAGGCAGCCTGCACCGGATCGAGCTGGAACTGCGTCCCCGGCACCCTGGCGCCATTCGGCACCACGGTGCCGGGAACGATCGGCCCGAGCAGCTTGGTGCATGCGGGATAGGACAGGGCCTCGAACCCGCAGCCGAGCGTATCCATCAGGCACAGCCGGGCCGTGTTGTAGGCCTCGGTGCTCTTGATGTCGTAGTTGAGGACGTAGTCGGCGATGTCTACGATCGGTTGATCGGGATCGGGGCGTACGTTGGAGATGTGTGCGGACATGCTGGATCCTTTCGAATTCACCACGACGACACGAAGGCACGAAGAACAAACGATTTCATTTCGTGTCTTCGTGCCTTCGTGGTGGTTGAGTCTGCTGCCTCGTTACTTGCGCTTCTCGATCGACACCCACTTCTGATTCTCGGCGCCGGTGTAGTTCGCACTCGGACGGATGATCTTGCCGTCCTGGCGCTGCTCGATCACGTGGGCGGACCAGCCGGAGGTGCGCGAGATGACGAAGATCGGCGTGAACATCGCGGTGGGAACACCCATGGCCGCATAGCTCGCCGCGGAGAACCAGTCGAGGTTGGGGAACATCCGCTTCTCGCGCCACATCACGGTCTCGATGCGCTCGGCGATGTCGAACATGCGCATGTCGCCCAGTTCCTTGCTGAGACGTTTCGCGACGTCCTTGATCACTTTGTTGCGCGGATCGGCAATGGTGTAGACCGGATGGCCGAAGCCGATCACGATCTCCTTGTTCGCGACGCGCTGCTTGATGTCCGCCTCGGCCTCGTCGGCATTGGCATAGCGCTGCTGGATCTCGTAGGCCACCTCGTTGGCACCGCCGTGCTTGGGTCCGCGCAGAGCGCCGATTGCGCCGGAGATGGACGAATGGAAATCCGCCCCGGTGCCGGCGATTACGCGCGCCGTGAAAGTGGAGGCGTTGAACTCGTGCTCGGCGTACAGGATCAGCGAGGTGTGCATGGCGCGCACCCAGGACTCGCGTGGTTCGGCGCCGTGGAGCAGATGCAGGAAGTGCCCGCCGATGCTGTCGTCGTCGGTCTCGGTCTCGATCCGGCGGCCGTTGTGGCTCCAGTGGTACCAGTAGAGCAGCATCGAGCCGAAGGAAGCCATCAGGCGGTCGGCGATATCACGCGCGCCCGCGACGTTGTGGTCTTCCTTCTCGGGGAGCACCGTGCCCAGCGCCGAACAGCCGGTGCGCAGCACGTCCATGGGATGAGCCGAGGCAGGCAGCCATTCGAGGACGGCCTTGACGTTGGTCGGCAGTCCGCGCAACGCCTTGAGCTTGCGCTTGTAGCCCGCCAGCTCGGGCCTGGTCGGCAGCTGGCCGTGCACCAGCAGGTAGGCGATCTCCTCGAACTCGGCGACGTCGGCGAAATCCAGGATGTCGTAACCACGGTAGTGCAGGTCGTTCCCCGTACGGCCGACGGTGCACAGCGCGGTGTTCCCGGCCACCACCCCGGACAGGGCGACGGATTTCTTCGGTTTCGGTGCTGCCGAGGTCTGGCTGTCGTTGGGCATTCGATTCCTCGTTCCTTCTAGCTAGAGTGTGATTCGTCCGGGCCGGGGTGGATCAGGCCTTTCCCTTGGCGAACAGATCGTCGAGCTTCTGTTCGTAGGCGTGGTAATCCAGGTAGTCGTACAGCTGCGCACGCGTCTGCATCAGGTCGACCACGTTCTTCTGTGTGCCATCCCGCCGCACCGCCTCGTACACCTTGAGCGCCGCCTGATTCATGGCTCGGAAGGCGGATAGCGGATAGAGCACGAGGCTCACGTTCGCGCTGCGCAGCTCGTCGACCGTGAACAGCGGGGTTTGGCCGAATTCGGTGATGTTGGCCAGCACCGGCACCTTGACCGCGTCGGCGAACTGGCGATACATCGTCAGCTCCGTCATGGCTTCCGGAAAGACCATGTCGGCGCCCGCTTCGACGCAGGCGCAGGCGCGGTCAATGGCCGCCTGCAGCCCTTCCACCGCCAGCGCGTCGGTGCGGGCCATGATCACGAAGTCCTCGTCGGTGCGTGCATCGGCCGCGGCCTTGATGCGATCGACCATCTCTTCGCGCGAGACGATCTCCTTGTTCGGCCGATGCCCGCAGCGCTTGGCCTGGACCTGGTCCTCGATGTGCATCGCGCCCGCCCCGAACTTGATCAGGGACTTCACCGTCCGGGCGATGTTGAAGGCGCCGCCGAAGCCGGTGTCGACGTCCACCAGCAGCGGCAACTCGCACACGTCCGTGATGCGGCGCACGTCGACCAGGACATCGTCGAGTCCGCTTATTCCGAGATCCGGCAGGCCGAGCGAACCGGCTGCCACGCCCCCGCCCGAGAGATAAATGGCCTTGTAGCCGGTCCGCTGCGCGAGCCGTGCATGGTAGGCATTGATGGCGCCGATCACCTGCAGCGGCTTCTCCGCCTGCACGGCGGCCCTGAACCTCGCTCCTGCTGACATGTCGCTCCTCGCCCTCTGGTTCACTTCTCGCCGAAGAAAGCCGTGTCGGCCTCGGCCGGCAGTTCCATTCCGCACGACTTCGCCCATTGCAGCACCCGCCAGAAATAGCGGTAGGAGGCGCGGTCGTGCATCTCGCCTGCGTGCTTGATCGGTCCCCACTGCGCCGCCTGCCCGGCGAGGAGGACGGCGGCGCTGCGCCCGACCAGCGCGGCCTGAGGCGACATCGCCCGCACGATCGGCTCGATCTGCACCGGGTGAATGCTCACCATGCGCAGGAATCCGTATTCGCGCCGGGCGCGCGAGGCATCCTGGAACGCCGACTCCGGGTCGGCCGTGTCCATGCAGATGCAGTGGCACGGGACGATGGCGTGTGCCAGCGCCGCCGCCGCCACCTCGGCCTTGGCGCGCACGATCAGCCGGTGCTCGAACTGGCCCGGCGAGCGCATGACGGATTCGTCGACCGCGCCGCCATGGCTGCTCACGAAATCCAGCAGGCCGAAATCGAGCGTCTCCACCCAGGGCAGGGCGGCGATCATCCAGGCGTCGCGTACTGCACCGTGCGTCTCCACCAGGATGTGAATGGGGAGCGGGCGGCGCAGCCCGTGGTGCACGGCGCGCGCCTGAACGTACTCGATGGCGGCCTGCGCTCGCGCGGAGGAGGCCAGCTTGGGAATGGTCAGGTAAGCCAGGCGCTCGCCGGCGCGTCCCAGCAGCACGTCGATCTCGTGGCGCCACGCCGGATGATCGAAATCGTGGACGCGCACACCGACGCGGTCGAACTGATTGTGCGCGGAGGCGATCAGCGCCGCCACCATCTCGACGTGGCCCACCTCGTCCCCAACTGGCGCCCCGTCCTCGCAATCGAAGGTCAGGTCGAAAACGGGTCCGAGCCGCTGCTGCAGGTCGAGCGCCTTGCGCATCTGCCGCTCGCTTCCCGCGAAATGCTCGCAGGGCGGCAACAGCGCAGGCGCGGCCCCGCCCTGGAGCGCGTCGCGTGGATGGATCGGACCCGGCATGCGTCCCAAACGGCTATTTCAGCATGCTGCTGATGGCGTCGCGCTCCTCGAGGAGCTCCTTGTGCGTGGCGTCCATGCGGGCGCGACTGAACGGGCTGATCTCGATGCCCTTCACGATCGAGTAGCTGCCGTTGGCGCACGTCACGGGATAGCCATAGACGACACCCTCGGGAATGCCGTAGCTCCCATCGGACGGAACGCCCATGCTGACCCAATCACCGCTGGGTGTGCCCTTGACCCAGTCGCGCACGTGATCGATGGCGGCGTTGGCAGCACTGGCTGCAGAGGAAGCGCCGCGTGCATCGATGATCGCCGCACCGCGCTTCTGCACGGTCGGGATGAAGCTGTTCTCGAGCCAGGCCTGGTCGTCGACCAGCGGCCACAGCTTCTGGCCGCCGGATTCGGCTTGGAACAGATCGGGATACTGCGTCGCGGAGTGATTGCCCCAGATGGTCACCTTGGTGATTCCGGCTACGGGGCGCTTCACCTTGGCGGCGGCCTGCGAGATCGCGCGGTTGTGGTCCAGGCGCATCATGGCGGTGAAGTTCGCAGCATTCAGGCCGGGTGCCGTTTTCATTGCGATGTAGGCGTTGGTGTTGGCCGGATTGCTCACCACCAGGACCTTCACGTCGCGCCGGGCCACGGCGTCGAGGGCACGGCCGTGTGCGACGAAGATCTTGGCGTTCTCCATCAGCAGGTCCTTGCGCTCCATGCCCGGACCCCGTGGGCGGGCACCGACCAGCAGGGCGACGTCGGCGTCCTTGAACGCCACCTGGGCGTCGTCCGTGGCCACCATGCCCGCCAGCAGCGGAAAGGCGCAGTCTTCGAGCTCCATCATGACCCCCGTCAGGGCCTTCTGCGCCTTCTCGTTGGGGATCTCGAGCAGCTGCAGAACCACCGGCTGGTCGGCACCGAGCATCTCGCCCGCGGCGATACGGAACAGAAGGCTGTAGCCGATCTGGCCGGCAGCGCCAGTGACTGCTACACGAACGGGTGATTTCATCGTATGACTCCGCAGTTCGACGGATAATGGGAACCGGTTCACTGGCCGGGCGGCGTGCGGCAGGCCGGCCGCGCCGAAAACGGCGAATCATAGCCACCGGGTGGAGGACCTGTCAAACCGGTCTTATGTCTTATATAAGATACCTTAACTGGACGCGTCGACCGTTTTTGTGCTAAAAACGGTGCGCCTCATGAAACCAGCCCCAACATCCCGCCAGCTGCCTGTGGGTGCATCACCCGCCTTCCAGCCGCTGTACCGGCAGATCAAGGCGCTCATCACGCAGAGCCTTGTCACCGGGGAGTGGCGGCCGGGTGAGCCGATCCCCAGCGAGATCGAGCTCGCCGGGCGCTACAGCGTGAGCCAGGGCACCGTGCGCAAGGCCGTGAGCGAACTGGCCGAGGAGCGGGTGCTCGTGCGCCAGCAGGGCAAGGGCACCTTCGTCGCCAGCCACGCCGAGGAGCGCAGCCAGTTTCCCTTCCTGAGCATCAACCCCGATGCCGAGCCCATGCGCGAGCTGACTGCGGAACTGCTGGGCCTGGAGCGCGTACGCGACGCGCCCTCGGCCCGGCAGCTGGGGATGAGCCCTTCGGCCGGGATCTTCGTGCTCAAGAGAATTCTGAAGATCAACGACCGTCCTGCCTGCTACGAGGAGATCCGCCTGCCCGCGGCGCGCTTCAAGGGCCTGACGCCCGGGGTGGTGGCGCAGCACGAGTGCATGCTCTACAGCATGTACGAGGCCCGCTTCGGCGTGCGGATGCTGCAGGCCGAGGAACGGGTCAAGGCCGTCGCCGCACCCCGCGAGGTGGCCGCAGCGCTACACCGCACGCCGGGCACGCCGATGTTGCACATCGAACGGGTGGCGTTCACCTACGGGCGGGAGCCCTCGGAGCTCCGGCGCTGCTATTGCGACAGTCAGGAACACCATTACCGTAACGCCATAACCGGCTGATGCCGCATCGGGGAGGATGTGTGGACTCGACCATGACCAAGACTAGACCCAAGTACCTGGACCTGACGAAGATCCGGCAGCCGCTGCCGGCCGTGGTGTCCATCCTGCATCGGATCAGCGGCTTCGGCTTGTTCCTGTTCCTGCCCTTCCTCCTCTACCTGCTGCATGCGAGCCTGGCCTCGCCTGACAGCTACGTGCGCTTTCGTGCCACGTTCGACAACCCGCTGGTGAAGCTGGTCCTGCTGGGACTGCTATGGGCCTGGTTGCATCACTTCTGCGCCGGCATCCGGTTCCTGTTTCTCGACGTGGACATTGGTGGTGACTTGCAGCAGGCCCGCCAGAGCAGCCGCGTCGTTCTGGTGGTCAGCCTGGTCCTTACCTTGATCCTGGGGGTGTTCCTATGGTGACGCGCGTCATTGTCGGTGCCCACTACGGCCTGCGCGGGTGGTTGGTCCAGCGCGTCACGGCGGTGGTGATGGCGCTGTACACCGTCTTGATCCTGGCGATCCTGGTTGTGGCGCCCCCCAAGCACTATCTGGCCTGGAAGACGCTGTTCGCCAACCAGGCGATGAAGCTCGCCACGTTCCTGTTCCTGGCCAGTCTCATCGCCCATGCATGGGTGGGCATGCGCGACATCCTCATGGACTACGTCAAGCCCACCGGGTGGCGACTTGCCCTGCAGGCCGCGGTGGTGCTGGCGTTGGTCGCCTACGCCGGGTGGGCCCTGCAGATCCTCTGGAGCGTGTAATGGCTATTCCGATTCGAAAGTTCGACGCAGTGATCGTCGGCGCCGGCGGCGCCGGGATGCGTGCCGCGCTGCAACTCGCCGAGGCCGGGTACAAGGTGGCCGTGCTCTCCAAGGTGTTCCCGACGCGCTCGCATACGGTGGCGGCACAGGGCGGAATCGGCGCCGCGCTCGGTAACATGGGCGAGGACAGCTGGCTGTGGCACATGTACGACACGATCAAGGGTTCCGACTACCTCGGTGACCAGGACGCGATCGAGTTCATGTGCCGGATGGCCCCGCAGGTCGTGCTCGAACTGGAGCACTTCGGCATGCCGTTCGATCGCAACGACGACGGCACCGTCTACCAGCGCCCGTTCGGCGGGCATTCCCAGAATTTCGGTGAACGTTCGGTCCAGCGCAGCTGCTGCGCCGCGGACCGCACCGGCCATGCCATGCTGCACACGCTCTATCAGCGCAACGTGCGCGCCAACACGCACTTCTTCGTGGAGTGGATGGCGCTCGACCTGGTGCGCGACGCCAGCGGGCACGTACTGGGCGTCACCGCACTCGAGATGGAGACTGGCGAGGTCTACCTGATGCAGGCACGCGCGACCCTGTTCGCGACTGGGGGAGCCGGTCGCATCTTCGCCGCCAGCACCAACGCTTTCATCAACACCGGCGACGGTCTCGGCATGGCGGCGCGCGCGGGCATTCCGCTGGAGGACCTGGAGTTCTGGCAGTTCCATCCGACCGGCGTGGCAGGGGCGGGCGTGTTGATCACCGAGGGTGTGCGCGGGGAGGGCGGCTACCTGCTGAACAAGAACGGTGAGCGATTCATGGAGCGCTACGCGCCGACCATGAAGGACCTCGCCAGCCGCGACGTGGTGTCCCGCGCCATGGCCACCGAGATCAAGGAAGGGCGCGGCTGTGGGCCGGAGGCCGACCATGTGTTGCTCAAGCTCGACCATCTCGGTGTCGAGGTGGTGGAGAAGCGACTGCCGGGCATCCGCGAGATCTCCAGGAAGTTCGCCAACGTCGATCCGGTGAAGGATCCGATCCCGGTGGTGCCGACCGTCCACTACCAGATGGGCGGGATTCCGACCAACTACCATGGCGAGGTGGTCGCACCACAGGACGGGAACCCGGAGGCGCCCGTCCCGGGGTTTTTCGCCGCAGGAGAGTGCGCATGTGCTTCGGTGCATGGCGCCAATCGCCTGGGCACGAACTCGCTGACCGACCTGCTGGTGTTCGGCAAGGCCAGCGGCGAGCGCATGGTCCAGTACCTGCGCGACAACCCCGGTCACAGGGAACTGCCCGCAGACGCCGCGGAGCGCACCATGGCGCGCCTCGACCGCCTCGAGAACCAGCGTGGCGGAGAGAGCGTCTATCAGGTGGCGGCAGACATGCGCCGCACGATGCAGGCGCACTGCGGCGTGTTCCGCTTCCCCGATCTTCTGGCCGAGGGCGTGCACAGGATTCGCGAGGTTGCGCAGCGTGCCGCGCGCACCGAGATCAAGGACCACAGCAAGGTGTTCAATACCGCGCGCGTGGAGGCCCTCGAACTGGACAACCTGATCGAGGTTGCACGCGCGACCATGATTTCGGCCGAAGCACGCAAGGAGAGCCGCGGCGCGCACGACCGCGAGGACTTTGCCAAGCGCGACGATGTGAACTGGCTCAAGCACAGCCTGTGGTTCAAGGACGGCGACCGCCTCGACTACAAGCCCGTGCATTTGAAGCCGCTGACGGCGGCGACGTTCGAGCCGAAGGTCAGGACGTACTGAGGTGACTCGTGATCGTGATTCGTGACTCGTAGCGCCCGCATTGAGGATACCCAACGAGTCACGCGTCACCCGGTCACGAGTCACGACCAAGGAGAAACCATGCACTTCCGAATCTACCGCTACGACCCCGACAAGGACGCCCAGCCGCGCATGCAGGACTACCACGTGGACCTGGAGGCGAGCGATCGCATGCTCCTCGACGCCCTGGTGCGCATCAAGTCGATGGACGATTCACTTGCGCTGCGCCGCTCCTGCCGGGAAGGGGTGTGCGGCTCGGATGCAATGAACATCAATGGGAAGAACGGACTCGCCTGCATCACGCGCCTGAGCGATCTCAAGGAGCCGGTGGAGATCCGTCCGCTGCCCGGATTGCCCGTGATCCGGGACCTGGTGGTGGACATGACCCAGTTCTTCAAGCAGTACCACTCGGTCAAGCCCTACCTGGTCAACCACGAGCCCATTCCGGAGAAGGAGCGCATGCAGTCGCCGGCCGAGCGCGAGGAGCTCGACGGTCTGTACGAGTGCATCCTGTGCGCCTGTTGCAGCACCGCGTGTCCCTCGTTCTGGTGGAATCCGGACAAGTTCGTGGGCCCAGCGGGTCTGCTGCAGGCGTACCGCTTTCTGGCCGACACGCGCGACCAGGCGACCAACGAGCGGCTGGACAACCTCGAGGATCCCTACCGCCTCTTCCGCTGCCACTCGATCATGAATTGCGTGGATGTCTGCCCCAAGGGCCTGAATCCCACGCGCGCCATCGGAAAGATCAAGGACCTCCTGGTGCGCCGGGCGGTGTGAGGAAGACCGGCGCCGGGACAGCGTCCGCGCGAGCCGGACGATGAGCGAATGCGACCGCATCCGCTGGCACTGTCGCCGGGGTCTGCTCGAGCTGGACATCGTACTGGCCCGCTTTCTCGACCGGCATCTGGACCGGCTGAGTCCGTCCGAGACCGAGGCCTTCAAGGGCCTCCTGCTGCACTCCGATAATGACCTGTGGGACATGGTTTCCGGGCGCCTCGACGCGCCGCCGGGAAGCGAAGCCGCCCGCGTCCTCGAGCTGCTCCGGCACGCCTGATGTGCAACGCACAAATCCTAGATCTACCCTGTAAAGTGCTGTAGCATTGGGAATTTTGCGATTCAAAGGGCGGAGAAACCCATGACACGACAGCGCATGGCAACGATCAATTTCGACGACGGCACGCCAGCCCTCGAACTGCCGATCATGGAAGGGACGATCGGACCGGAGGTCGTCGACATTCGTGCGCTGTACGGCAAGACCGGGAAGTTCACCTACGACCCCGGCTTCATGTCGACGGCAGCATGCAAGTCCGCCATCACCTATATCGATGGCGACAACGGCATCCTGCTCTACCGCGGGTATCCGATCGAGCAGTTGGCCCAGCACTGCGACTTCCTGGAGGTCTGCCACCTGCTGATGAAGGGCGAGTTGCCCAGCGCCACCGAGAAGAAGGCGTGGGACGATCGCATCCGCAATCACACCATGGTGCACGAGCAGCTGGCGCGCTTCTACCAGGGTTTTCGTCGCGATGCACATCCGATGGCCGTGATGGTCGGCGTGGTCGGCGCGCTGTCGGCCTTCTACCACGACAGCACGGACATCAATAATCCCGAGCATCGCGAAATCTCCGCGATCCGGCTGCTCGCCAAGGTGCCCACGATCGCGGCGATGTCGTACAAGTACAACGTCGGCCAGCCTTTCATGTATCCGCGCAACAGCCTGAACTATGTGGAGAATTTCCTCCACATGATGTTCGGCACGCCGTGCCAGGAATACCGGCCCAATCCGGTCCTCGTACGTGCGCTCGACCGGATCCTCATCCTGCATGCCGACCATGAGCAGAACGCCTCGACCTCCACCGTGCGGCTGGCCGGTTCGTCGGGTGCCAACCCGTTCGCGTGCATCGCTGCCGGCATTGCCTGCCTGTGGGGACCCGCCCACGGCGGAGCGAACGAGGCATGCCTGAACATGCTCGAAGAAATCGGCGACGTCTCACGCATCGGTCAATACCTCGCGCGCGCGAAGGACAAGAACGACGGCTTCCGGCTGATGGGTTTCGGTCACCGCGTCTACAAGAACTACGATCCGCGCGCCAAGTTGATGCGCGAGACCTGTCATGAGGTCCTCGCCGAACTCGGCCTGCAGAACGATCGGCTGTTCAAGCTGGCAATGGAACTGGAGCGCATCGCGCTCGAGGACGACTATTTCGTCGAGAAGAAGCTCTATCCCAACGTCGATTTCTACTCGGGCATCGTGCAACGCGCCATGGGCATCCCGACGAGCATGTTCACCGCCATCTTCGCCCTCGCGCGCACCGTCGGATGGGTGGCGCAATGGAACGAGATGATCAGCGATCCGGAGCAGAAGATCGGGCGCCCGCGGCAGCTGTTCACCGGCGCGACCGAGCGCGACGTGGTGCCGCTTGCGAAGCGGGGTTGACCCTGCACTGCGTGGCCGCGCCCGCGGGCGCGCGTACAACCTTTAGCCAGGAAGGGACCGAATGGCAGCGCTGCTGAAGGAGTACCTGGGAACATCGCATCTGTTCGGCGCGAATGCGCCGTTCATCGAGGAGTTGTACGAGTCCTACCTGTCCGATCCCGAATCCGTGGCGCCGGAATGGCGGCTCTACTTCGACCAGCTGCAGCAGCTGCCGGGGGCCGCCGACGTGGCGCACGAACCGATCCGCCAGTCCTTCGTCAAGCTGGTGCGCTCGCCCCGGCTGGTGGCGGCGGATGCGGCGACGCCGTCGGTTGCCGCAGCGGCGAAGAAGCAGGTGTGGGTGCTGCAGCTGGCGAACAACTACCGGCGCATGGGACTGCGCCACGCCAATCTCGACCCGCTCAAGCGTTCCGAGAAGCCGCACGTCCCCGAACTGGATCCGGCGTTCTACGGTCTGGAAGAATCGGACATGGAGCAGGTGTTCAACACGGCTTCCATGTTCGGTCCGGACCAGCTGCCGCTGCGCGAGATCGTACGCGCACTGCGCGAGACCTACTGCGGCACCATCGGTTCGGAATTCTGGTTCATCGCCGATGGCGCACAGCGCCGCTGGATTCAGCAGCGCCTCGAGTCGGTCCGCTCGCAACCCAGCTATACGAGCGACTTCAAGCGTTTCCTGCTCGAACGGCTCACGGCGGCCGAGACTCTCGAGAAGTATCTGCACACGCGCTACGTGGGCCAGAAACGTTTTTCCCTCGAAGGCGGCGAGACCCTGATTCCGCTGCTCGACTACCTGCTGCAGAAGGCGGGCGAGAACGGCGTGCAGGAGGCGGTGATAGGCATGGCCCACCGCGGACGCCTGAACGTGCTGGTCAATACCATGGGCAAGATGCCCAAGGATCTCTTCTCCGAGTTCGAGGGTAAACACGCCGAGCAGCTGCCGTCCGGCGACGTCAAATACCATATGGGTTTCTCGTCGGACGTCAACACGCCCGGCGGGCCGATGCATCTGTCGCTGGCCTTCAATCCGTCCCACCTGGAGATCGTCAACCCGGTCGTGGAAGGCTCCGTGCGGGCGCGCCAGCACCGGCGCAAAGACCGTGAAGGCAAGCAGGTGCTGCCGATCCTGATCCACGGCGATGCCGCCGTGGCCGGGCAGGGCGTCGTGATGGAGACACTCAACATGTCCCAGACGCGCGGCTATCGCACCGGCGGCACGGTGCACATCGTGGTGAACAACCAGATCGGCTTCACCACGTCCGATACCCGCGACACCCGCTCCACCTTGTACTGCACGGACATCATGAAGATGGTCGAGGCGCCCGTCTTCCACGTCAACGCAGACGATCCCGAAGCCGTGTGCCTGATCACCGAGATCGCGCTCGACTTCCGCATGCATTTCCAGAAGGACGTCGTCATCGACCTGGTGTGCTTCCGCCGTCATGGCCACAACGAGCAGGACGAGCCGATGGTGACCCAGCCGCTCATGTACAAGAGCGTGAACGCGCATCCGGGCACGCGCCGCCTCTTCGCAGACAGGCTGGTTGCCCAGGGCGTGATCCGCGCCGAGGACGCGGACGAGATGGTGCAAGCCTACCGCGCCGCCCTGGACCAGGGTTACCACACGAACAAGAACATCCTGTCGAACTTCAACCCACCCTACGCCGTCGACTGGAGCCGGTTCAAGGGCGGCCGCTGGAACGATCCCTGCGACACGTCCGTTCCGCTCACCGATCTGCAGGCGCTGGGCGAGAAGCTCACCACCTTGCCGAACGGCTTCAAGCTGCACGCGCGCGTGGAGAAGGTCATCGCGGACCGGCGCCAGATGATGCTGGGCAAGCTGCCCCTGGACTGGGGTATGGCGGAGAATCTCGCGTACGCCTCCCTCCTCAAGGCGGGCTACGGCGTGCGAATCTCGGGGCAGGATTCGGGCCGTGGAACGTTCTTCCATCGCCACGCCGTCCTGCACGATCAGGCGCGCGAGCGCTGGGACGCGGGCAATCACATTCCCCTCCAGCACATTACCGAGAATCAGCCGCCGTTCACGGTCATCGACTCCGTGCTCTCCGAGGAAGCGGTCCTCGGGTTCGAGTACGGCTATGCGACGGCGGAGCCGAACGACCTGGTGGTCTGGGAGGCGCAGTTCGGCGACTTCGCCAACGGGGCGCAGGTCGTCATCGACCAGTTCATCGCATCGGGCGAGGTCAAGTGGGGTCGGCTGTGCGGGCTGGTGCTCATGCTTCCCCACGGTTACGAGGGCCAGGGTCCCGAGCACTCCTCGGCACGCCTCGAACGCTTCCTGCAGCTGTGTGCGGACTACAACATGCAGGTGGTCGTTCCGTCGACGCCGGCACAGATGTTCCACGTGTTACGCCGGCAGATGATGCGGGCTTTCCGCAAGCCGCTGGTCATCATGAGCCCGAAGAGCATGCTGCGGCACAAGGAGTCGGTGTCCAGCCTGGAGCAGTTGTCGGAGGGCACGTTCCAGCCGGTGATCCCGGAGACCGACGAACTGGATCCGCACCACGTGCAGCGCGTGGTGTTTTGCAGCGGAAAGGTCTACTACGACCTGCGGGCCGCACGCCGGGAACGCGGCATACAGGACGTCGCCATCGTACGCATCGAACAGTTGTATCCCTTCCCGCACGAGGATTACAAGGCGCAGATCGTCAAGTACGAGGGCGCTTCGCAGATCGTCTGGTGCCAGGAGGAGCCCGGCAACCAGGGAGCATGGCATCGCATTCAGCACTACCTCCTGCGGCACATGCTTCCCCATCAGAAACTGGCCTATGCCTTGCGTCCGTCGTCTGCCTCGCCGGCGGCCGGGTATCTGGCCTTGCACACCGAGCAGCAGAAGGCAGTGATCGAGGCGGCTTTGGTCGGCGCGCAGCAGATCGACGACTAGTCCCGATCGGCCCGACGGACAGAATCGGGTCACCTGTGAACGGAGATAGGAATGCTGGTTGAAGTCAGGGTCCCACAGCTCTCGGAGTCTGTGTCCGAGGCCACGCTTCTGACCTGGCACAAGAAGCCTGGCGACTACGTGCAGCGCGACGAGAACCTCATCGACATCGAGACGGACAAGGTCGTGCTGGAATTGCCGGCGCCAGAGAGCGGAGTCCTGGCGCGAATCGACAAGCCGGATGGCGGGACCGTCGTCAGCAACGAACTGATCGCCACCATCGACACCGAGGCGCAGGCCAGGCCTGCAGCGGCCGCCAAGGCGGTGGAGAAGCCGCCTGTGGCGGCGGCAGTCGCTGCAAGTGCGGCAGTCGCGCGGGCCGCGGCCGCCGTGGCCGGCGGCGGCGCCGACACCCTGGTGATGCCGGCGGCGCGCAAGATCGCGGCCGAGAAGGGTGTCGATCTCACCACCATCCAGGGCACGGGCCGCGGCGGGCGCATTACCAAGGAGGACGTGGTCGCGCAGGTCGCACGTCCCGCGCCCAGGCCGGCTGTCGTGCCGCCGCCCGTGGACGTGGGTCAACTGCTAGGCGACCGTCCGGAACAGCGTGTCCCGATGTCGCGCCTGCGCCAGCGCGTCGCCGAACGTCTCGTGCAGTCCCAGTCGACCGCCGCGATCCTCACCACGTTCAACGAGGTGAACATGCAGCCGGTGATGGAGATGCGTAAGCGGTACCAGGAGCGCTTCGAGAAGGAACACGAGGTACGCCTGGGCTTCATGTCATTCTTTGTCAAGGCCGCGGTGCACGCACTGAAGAAGTATCCGGTGGTCAATGCCTCGGTGGACGGCACCGACATCGTGTACCACGGGTATTTCGACATCGGCATCGCCGTGGGCAGTCCGCGTGGACTGGTGGTTCCCATCCTGCGCAATGCCGACCAACTCTCGCTGGCGGACATCGAAAAGCAGATCGCCGACTTCGGCAAGCGCGCTCAGGACGGGAAACTGACCATCGAGGAGTTGACCGGCGGGACGTTCTCCATTTCCAACGGAGGCGTGTTCGGCTCGATGCTCTCCACGCCGATCATCAATCCTCCGCAGAGCGCCATCCTGGGCGTGCATGCGACCAAGGAGCGACCGGTGGTCGAGAACGGCCAGATCGTCATTCGACCGATGAACTATCTCGCCTTGTCCTATGACCACCGGATCATCGATGGAAGAGAGGCGGTTCTGGCCCTGGTGGCCATGAAAGACGCGCTGGAGGATCCAGCGCGAATGCTGCTGGACATCTGAGACGCGGTGACTCCCGACGGGCATGACGCGTGACCGGCTTCCCTGCGTAACGTTGCAGTGCGCGGTAGACCGCTGAAGTCAGGAATCACGAGTCCGCATCACGAATCACGAGTCACGAGTCACGAATCACGAGTCACGATAAGAGAGACCATGGCCCAACAATTCGACGTGGCAGTCATCGGTGCGGGACCGGGCGGATACACCGCAGCGATCCGTGCTGCCCAGCTCGGTTTCAGGACGGTGTGCATCGACGACTGGAAGAACGCGCAGGGCAAGCCGAGTCTTGGAGGAACGTGTCTCAACGTCGGTTGCATACCCTCCAAGGCCCTGCTCGAATCTTCGGAGAACTACGAGCGGGTCGTGGACAAGTTCGCCGAGCATGGCATTCGCACCAAAGGCGTCAGCATGGACGTCTCCGCTATGCTGGCGCGCAAGGACAAGATCGTCGAGGCATCGACCGCGGGCATCACGCTGTTGTTCAAGAAGAACAAGGTTGCTTCCATGCATGGCCGCGGCTCGTTCGTGTCTGCGGGCGAGCGCTATACGATCCGTGTACAGGACGCAGATCATGCAGAGGACATCGAAGCGACGCATGTGATCATCGCGACCGGTTCCGTCGCGCGTCAGCTCCCCGGTGTCCCGTTCGACAAGGAACGGGTTCTCGACAATGTCGGCGCCCTTGCGATCGACGAGATACCGAAACGCCTCGGTGTCGTCGGTGCCGGTGTCATCGGCCTGGAGATGGGCAGCGTGTGGAGGCGGCTGGGGTCGGAGGTAACCATTCTCGAAGCGCTGCCGTCCTTCCTGCCGGCCGTGGACGAACAGGTGGCAAAGGAGGCGTTCCGGATCTTCAACGGACCGCTGGACCTCAAGATCTACACGGGCGTGAAGATCGGTGACGTGAAGACGGGGAAGAAGTCGGTGGCCGTTGCCTATACCGACCGAGACGGCAATCTCCACAACGCGGAGTTCGACAAGCTGATCGTCGCCATCGGGCGCGTGCCGAACACTTCGGGTCTGAATCCCGATGCGATCGGCTTGCGCGTGGACGACCGGGGATACATCGAGGTCGACGACAACAACCACACCAACGTTCCGAACGTTTATGCGATCGGGGACGTCGTGCGCGGCCCGATGCTCGCGCACAAGTCCTCGGAAGAGGGGGTGGCGGTGGCCGAGACCATCGCTGGAGAGTCGAGCCACGTCAACATGGACACCATTCCCTGGGTCATCTACACCTCCCCCGAGATCGCCTGGGTGGGCAGGACCGAGCAGTACCTCAAGGAAGCCGGGGTCCCTTACGTCGCCGGCCGGTTTCCTTTCATCGCCAGCGGTCGCGCCCGCGCCCTGGGCGAGACGGCAGGCTTCGTGAAGATGCTTGCCCATGCCGAGACAGACAGAATCCTGGGTGTGCACGCGATCGGTCCCTATGCCTCGGAGCTGATCGCCGAGGCCGTAGTGGCGATGGAATTCAACGCAAGCGCTGAGGACATCGCGCGCATCGTGCACGCGCATCCGACGCTGTCCGAGGCGATGCACGAAGCCGCACTCGGCGTACACAAACGCACCCTCAACATCTAGCGGTTTTCCCTGCCGGCAACGCTCGCTCGACGGCATGAGCAGTCACGCATTCCTCGAGCGCCTGTCCCGCATCGCTCGGACACACGGAATCGAGCTGGACGCGGCGCAGCGCGGCGCATCCGTCGCGTTCGCGCGGCTTGCCCGCGATCTGTCGGCCGCACAGAACGAGCCGTGGGGACTGCTCGCACGTTTCCGCAGGCGCTCATCGATCCGCGGCATCTATCTCTGGGGGCCGGTCGGCCGCGGCAAGAGCTTTCTCATGGATGCGTTCTTCGAAGCTGCGCCGACGCCGCGCAAGCAGCGCGTCCATTTCCATCGCTTCATGCAGCACATCCACCGCGAACTGCGGGTTCTTCAGGGGCAGGAAGAGCCGCTGCGCATCGTGGCGCAGCGCGTTGCCCAGGACACCTCGCTACTGTGTCTGGATGAGTTCCACGTCGTGGACATCGGGGATGCCATGCTCATGCGCGGCCTGCTCGAAGGACTCGAGCACGTGGGTATCGCCCTCGTCACCACTTCCAATCAGCACCCGGATCAACTCTACCTGCACGGTCTCCAGCGCGGTCAGTTCCTGCCCGCGATCGAACACATCAAGCGACACATGGAGGTCGTGGAACTGGCGGGCGCCAACGACTATCGCTTGCGGGCACTCGAACAGGCTGGCGTGTATCACAGCCCGCTCGGAGAGGCTGCGGAGCAGGCGCAGGGTGCAGCGTTCGAGGCTGTGGCGGGAGAATGCGGACAGGGCGATGTGATGCTGGAAATCGAGGGTCGAGCCCTCCACGCCCGACGTGCGGCGACTGGCGTTGCCTGGTTCGATTTTGCGCAGCTGTGCCTGGGGCCACGTGGGACGGCCGATTACATCGAACTGGCGCGGCGGTACCATACGATCCTGGTCTCGGGGGTTCCCCGATTCGAGCCTCGCATGAGCGAAGCCATGCGCCGCTTCACGTGGCTGGTGGACGAGTTCTACGACCGCCGGGTCAAGCTCATCGTGTCGGCCGCGGCATCGCCCGTGGCGCTGTATGAGGCGGTTCCGACGCGGCCCGAGATCGAGCGGACCGTCAGCCGCCTGATCGAGATGCAGACGAGCCGCTATCTGGGTCAGCCTCACCTGGCATAGGCGCAAGATCAACAGAGGGAAGCATGGCGACATTCAAGGCACTGCGCATCTTCAGCGACGATGGCAAGACCGTGATCAGCCGGATCGTCGACATGCAGATCGACGAACTCGATCCGGGCGAGGTCGTCGTGAAGACCGGGTTTTCGAGCGTCAACTTCAAGGACGCGCTGGCCGCCACGGGAAAGGGCAGGATCATCCGCCGCTTTCCTTGCGTGGGAGGCATCGACGGCTGCGGAACGGTGGTCTCCTCGACGGACACGCGGTTCAGGGCAGGCGACGAGGTGATCGCCACGTCGTACGACATCGGCGTGGCGCACGACGGCGGCTATGCCGGCTACATGCGGCTGCCCGCAGACTGGGTGGTACCTCTGCCCAAGGGAATGAGCCTGTTCGAGGCGATGGCGCTCGGCACCGCGGGCTACACCGCGGGGCTTGCCGTCGAGCGCATGGAGCACGACGGCCTGCGCCCCGGTAACGGACCAGTCCTGGTCACCGGCGCCACCGGCGGCGTAGGCAGCGTCGCCGTGGACATTCTCGCCGGCGCCGGCTATGAGGTGGTGGCATTGACCGGAAAGGAATCCGAGGTCGATTACCTGAAGGGCCTCGGCGCCCGGGAAGTCATGCTGCGCAACGGCCTCGACCTGAGCAGGATCAAGCCGCTGGACAAGGCCACCTGGGCCGGTGCCGTGGACAATCTGGGCGGCGAGGCGCTTTCCTGGCTGGCCAGCACCATGCAGGTCGGCGGCACCCTGGCGAGCGTCGGATTGGCGGCGAGCCATACGTTGAACACGACCGTGATGCCCTTCATCCTGCGCGGCGTGAGTCTACTGGGCGTCGATTCGGTCAACACACCGATGCACCTGCGTCGCAAGGTGTGGGAGCGTCTGGCCAGCGACCTGAAACCGCGGCATCTCGCTACGATGACGCGTACGGTGACGCTCGAGAGTCTTCCGCCTGTGTTCGACGCGCTGATGGCGGCCCAGGCGAAAGGGCGCACCGTGGTGAAGATCGATTGATGCGCGCTCATTGACGGCGCCCGGACCCCGAGGAACATCATGTCAGGAGAATACGCCGCCTTCCATCGCCGCTCGATAGAACAACGCGATGCCTTCTGGCGTGAGCAGGCGGAACTGGTGCACTGGCATCGACCCTTCGACACCGTGCTCGATTACAGCCGCCCGCCGTTCGCCCGCTGGTTCGTGGGCGGCGAGACCAATCTGTGCTTCAACGCGGTCGATCGTCACCTCGCATCGCGCGGCGACCAAGACGCCCTGGTCTACGTCTCCACCGAAGTGGAACAGGAAAAGCGCTACAGCTTCGCGGACCTGCACGTCGAGGTGAATCGATGCGCGGCAATGCTTCAGTCATTGGGTGTGCGGCGGGGCGACCGCGTGCTGGTGTACATGCCGATGATCCCCGAGGCCGTGTTCTCGATCCTCGCGTGCGCGCGCATCGGAGCCGTGCACTCGGTGGTGTTCGGCGGATTCGCCGCGCACAGTCTGGCGACGCGTATCGACGATGCAAAGCCCAAAGTGGTCGTGTCGGCCGATGCCGGGATGCGGGCGGGCAAGGCGGTGCCATACAAGCATCTGCTGGACGAGGCGATTCGACTGAGCGCACATCCGCCTGAGAAGGTCTTGCTGGTCGATCGGGGCCTCGATCCCGCCATGCCCCGAACCGACGGACGGGACATCGACTACGCCAAGCTGCGCGCACAGCACATGGACGCTCGGGTGCCGGTGGCCTGGATGGAATCGAGCGAACCGTCGTACATCCTGTACACCTCAGGCACGACGGGAAATCCCAAGGGCGTTCAGCGCGACGTGGGCGGGTACGCAGTGGCTCTGGCCGCGTCGATGAAATACATCTACTGCGGTCGGGCCGGAGAGACGATGTTCACCACCTCGGACATCGGGTGGGTGGTCGGGCATTCCTACATCATCTACGGTCCTCTGATCGCCGGCATGACCACAGTCCTGTACGAGGGTACCCCCGTTCGCCCGGACCCGGGCATCTGGTGGAGGATCGTGCAGGAGCGTCGGGTGAGCGTGATGTTCTCCGCACCCACGGCGATTCGCGTGCTCAAGAAGCAGGATCCGGCCTACCTGTCGCGCCATGATCTGTCGTCGCTGAAACGCTTGTTCCTGGCGGGAGAGCCGCTGGACGAGCCGACCCACCGCTGGATCAGCGATGCGCTGCGCATTCCTGTGATCGACCACTATTGGCAGACCGAAACCGGTTGGCCGATTCTCACCGCCGTGCCGGGCGTCGAGGACACGCCGATCAAGTTCGGGAGCCCGTCGTTTCCGGCATTCGGCTATGACCTGCGCCTGCTGCGCGAGGCGGACGCCAGCGAAGCGGGCACCGACGAAAAGGGGGTCGTTACCATCGTCCCGCCGCTCCCGCCAGGGTGTATGAGCACGGTCTGGGGAGATGACGAGCGTTTCGTGCGCACCTATTTCACCACCTTCAGCACGCGCCAGGTGTACTCGACCTTCGATTGGGGGATACGCGATGCCGAGGGGTACTACTTCATCCTCGGACGCACGGACGACGTGATCAATGTCGCCGGCCATCGCCTCGGCACGCGCGAAATCGAGGAGGCGGTGAGTGCACATCCGAACGTGACGGAAGTGGCGGTCGTCGGCGTGGCGGACCCACTGAAGGGGCAGATGCCGGTGGCTTTTGCCGTCCTCAAGGATGCATCGCAGGCCGCTGATCCGGTTCAGCGTGCCGCATTGGAGAAGGACGTGATGGCAACGGTCGACCGCCAGCTGGGGGCGATCGCGCGCCCAGCGAGGGTGCACTTCGTTGGTAGCCTACCCAAGACCCGCTCCGGCAAACTGCTGCGCCGAAGCATCCAGGCGCTCGCGGAAGGACGGGACCCCGGCGATCTCACCACCCTGGAGGATCCAGGCGCGCTCGAACAGATCCGCGCAGCGGTACAGTCCTCGTAGCCGGGCGTTACCGACGCGGGTCGTCCTGGGGACGTACGTACTGGATCGGATTCGAGATCGGGCCGATACCCGCCTCTTGGATGAGCACGTCGGTCTCAGCCCAGGCGAAGTGCGGCACATTGCCCTCGGTGATGTAGTGGTCACCAGGTCCAAATCGTTTGAGCTTGTCCTGGTCGAACGTCTCTCCCGCTGCGCTCCAGTAGTAGCCCTCGAGGACGGTAACCTGGCGCTGGTCCGTGTGCCGATGCGCCGGCAGCTTGTAGCCTGCCGGAAAGCGGACGCGAAAGATGTAGGGGCCGGCCTCGCCAGGATTGCCGTAGACCATGATCATCCGCGTTCCCGGCGGGATCGCCTTCGGCTCCGTCCACTGCAGCGGGGCGGCAGCGGTATCGCTGTCCTCCATCAGGATGCGCAGCCCCTCTGCACCGCTGGCCGGAGACAGGACCGGCATCGCGACCACTGCCGCGAAGGCCACGATCAGCGTGTTGGCGACCGCCTTCATGCCCATGCGTCCTGGGGAGGAGACAGCGGCGCGCGCGGCCTGTGCTGGCGCCGCCGGTTTCCTCACTGATTGCGCGGATCGTCTTCCGGGTTGACGTAGGTGACCGGATTGTCGATGGGCCCTTGGCCGGTGACCTGCAACTCCACCCAGGTGCGCGCCCACTGGAAGTGCGGGGTATCAGCCTTGGTGACGAAAGTGCTCCCCGGACCGAGTTCCTGCATCTTCATGGCGTCGTAGCGCTCGCCTTCCGCGATCCACAGCTTTCCCTTCAGTACGGTGGTCACACGTTCATCGGGATACTTCAAGGGCGGCCACTTGTAACCTTGAGGCACCTTGATCCGGTACACGTACGGACCGGGTTGCGCCGGATCTCCCTCGAGCAGCATGATTCGCATGCCGTATGGCATGGCCTTGGTCTTTTCCCACTGCTTGTCGGATGGGACGGCGGAGGTCGTCCCGGCCGCGTTATCCTCCGACATTGCAGGAGCCGCGGCAACGATGGCGAGCGCGGCGGCAAACAGGTGAATCGCTATCTTGCGCATGATCTGCATGGTAATCATGTCCTCTGACTGGTACTCGCTCCCTGGAACGTCGGGAATCTTGCCGAATGTTTTGGGTCGCAATCTTAGCATGGGGCAAAAGATTCACCGCTTCCCCGCCATTTCCCCCTGGCGTGCGTCTCCCTTGGAGTGAACCGATGAGGCTGCTTTCCGTCATGCTGCTGTGCGCCGCGGCGATGAGCGCGTCACAGGCCACCGCCTTCGACGGCATCCGCGTCACGCTGCTCGGGACGGGCATGGCCGAGCCGCCGGCAGTGGAGGGCGGCCCCGGAACAGTGATCGAGGCCGGCGACGAGACCCTCCTGTTCGATTGTGGGCGCGGCAGCCTGGAGCGGATGCGGCGGGCGGGGGTCGAAGCATTCCACGTCACGGCAGTGTTCCTGACGACAGTGGACGCTGAGCACGTGGAGGGCTGCAAGGAGATCTGGCGCGCCGCGCTGCGCGGCAGCAGCTTTCAGGGATTCTCGGTGTGGGGACCGACAGGAACCGCGCAGATGTTCCGGCGCATCGACGAGGAACTGGGGCTGGACGAGCGACTGGCCACGCACGCGTTCGACATCGCGGACAACGTGGTGTATCAGCCGGAGACGGCGACCGTCACGGCATTCATATCCGAGGCCGGCACACCACCTCGGAAGTTCGGGTATCGGGTGGATGCCGCCCGGAGAGCTGTCGTCGTGTCACCCGATGCCGGCGCGCCCGAGAACATCGTCCGCTACGCACGTGGCGTCCACCTGTTGATGCAAGAAGTGTCCGGGCGTCAGATATCGGACGAAAGCGCCGCATCGCGCCCGACTCCGGAGGAGGCTGCGCGGCTGTTCCGTGCCGCGCGACCATACCTCGCCGTTTACTCGCATGTCATTGCGCATGGCGCGACCGAGGAGGATCTCCTGCGCAGGACGCGCCGCGGCTACCGCGGTCTGGTGCAAATCGGCCGCGACCTGATGGTGATCGAAATACAGAACGAGGTGCAGATCCGCGCGGCGCCCTCCGAGCCGCGCCTGCAGTGACCGCCAGGCCATTCCCGGCCACGTTGCACTGCGCGCACCGTGCAGCGCAACAGGGCGATTTTTCGCTCGCGTCCGTCGTTGGCATCTTGCTACAATGCGCCCTCGCTTCCGATGGGGGATCGCGTTTGCGCGCACGCTCGATATGCGTGCTGTCGTCCGCGCGCGACTCATCGACCGGGCCATATAACGTGCGCGCCCGGATGACTCAGCGCCGTGACCTGCCTGGCTGGTCCTGCCATCGAAGCCGAGCGAGGGAAGGCAAGGGGGCCGACCTGATCCATCTAATCGAGATGCAAGGAGACTACATGAACAAGGCGGAGTTGGTGGAGGCGATCGCGAAGAAGACGGGCGGGACCAAGGCTGCAGCCGAGGCGACGCTGGACGCATTCATCGACAGCGTCACCGCGACCCTCACAAAGGGAGACAGCGTCGCGTTGATCGGCTTCGGTACCTTCTCGGTCTCCAAACGTGCGGCACGCAAAGGCCGCAATCCGGCCACGGGCGACGAGATCAAGATCCCTGCATCGAAGGTGGCCAAATTCTCCGCGGGTGCGAAACTGAAGAAGGCGGTGAACAAGCGCTAAGGTCGGCTGCGTTCGACGCGAAATGGGGCGCCATGCGCCCCATTTTGCTTTCTGAAAGAAGGCATCCGGTAGAATGCGGCGACGCAGTCGTGCTTCTGCCCGGATGGTGAAACTGGTAGACACAAGGGACTTAAAATCCCTCGGCGCAAGCCATGCCGGTTCGACTCCGGCTCCGGGCACACCGTGGAGTCACCCGTCCTCCCAGGACTGTTCACCGCTGCGTAGACGATGATCGCCCCTGCAGCGCAACCGCTCCCCCGCGACGACCTCCTCGCCCGATTGCGCGATCGGATGCGCTGGGATGCCGTCGTCATCGGCGGCGGTGCGACCGGCTTGGGCATTGCCCTGGATGCAGCCGCGCGCGGCCTGCGCGTGGCACTGATCGAGCAGCGCGACTTCGCCAGCGGAACGTCCAGTCGCAGTTCCAAGCTGATCCACGGCGGTGTCCGCTATCTCGCTCAGGGAAACATCGCACTGGTGCGGGAGGCGCTGGCCGAGCGGGCCGTGCTGGCGCGCATCGCCCCCGGGTTGGTGTCACCTCTCGAGTTCGTCGTGCCCTGTTATCGCCTCGGGGAACGCGCGGCGCTTCGCGCGGGGCTGGGCCTGTACGACCGGCTCGCAGGCAGTGCGAGCCTGGGAGCCACGCGCTGGCTCGACCGGCACGAAACCGCCCAGCGTCTGCCCGGCGTGCGCCAGCGCGGACTGCGAGGCGGCGTTTCGTACTGGGATGCACAGTTCGACGACGCCGGCATGGCGATCGCCCTCATGCAAACGGCTTGCGCGCTCGGCGCGGTCGCCGTCAATTACATTCGCTGCGAACGAATGATCAGCCACGGCGGCCGGATCGCGAGCGTCGTTGCACGCGATGCAGAGACGGGCGAGCGATTCGAACTGACGGCCGGTTGTGTGTTCAATGCCGCGGGGCCATGGGTCGATGCGGTCCGCGCGATCGCCGATCCGCACTTCCCACCTATCACACGGCTGAGCCAGGGCTCGCATGTGGTCGTCGACAGCCGCTTCATGGCCGGGAAGGCCGGGATGCTGGTCCCGCGCACAACCGACGGAAGAGTGCTATTCGTCCTGCCCTGGTTCGGCGCGCTGCTGATCGGCACCACGGATGTCGCGCGAGTCGATGCGCCATCCGATCCGCGCCCCAGCCGCGCGGAGATCGCTTTCCTACTGAACACCGTCAGGGGCTACCTCGAGGTGGGACCGACCGATGGCGATATCCGCGTAGCCTACAGCGGCCTACGGCCGCTCGTCTCGATCGGACGTATCCAAGGCACGGCGCGCCTGTCGCGTGAGCACGCGGTCCTGGTTGAAGCGGGTAATCTGGTCTCCGTCGTCGGCGGGAAATGGACCACCTACCGGCGCATGGCAGAGGATGCAATGGACACCGCCCTGCGCGCGGGTCTGCTGCCACCGTCGCCGGGATCCCGCACCCGCGAACTGCAACTGGTGCAGCCGCGTTATGCCTTCAGGGACGCACAGGATTTCCGCCGGCACGTGGCTGACCCGGCATTCATCGCCTGGGCACGCGGCTTTACTCAGGCACGCACGGACGAGGACATCCGCGCGCGCCGTGCGCGCCTCGATTTCCTCGAGGCCAGCAGCACCACTCCGGCGATGGCGAGCGGGCCGAGATAGTAGATGGCGCGATACGCGAGCAGGGCCGCAAGAATGCTGGGCGAAGGCATCGCGTAACCGAGCAGCGCGATGAACACCGCTTCCAGGACGCCCAGCCCGGCGGGAACGTGCGCCATGGCACCCGCTACCGCAGCCGTCAGGAAGACAGTGGTGACCACCGCGTAGTCGACCTCACCCAGGAGCACGTACACGATGCCGGCCGCAATCAGCCAGTTGCAGGAGGACAGGCATGCCTGCAGCAAGGCCACCGGTACGGTCGGGAAGTGGAAGCTGCGCCCGCGCCAGCGCACCGGCCGGCCACGCGCGATCGCGCAGATCAGCAGGTAGGCCGCGACGCCTGCGAGCAGGGAGACGCCGATGACGCGCAGCCCGCCGCTGGACAGATTCCAATCGGCGGGAAGGTCCGGCGGGCTCGCCAGGAACAGCACGCCGCCGACGAGAAAGTACCCGATCCAGTTGGTCAGCACGCTCAGCGCGAGGATCTGTGAGATCACCGCCGCACCCAAGCCGTATTGCGCATACTGCCGGAAGCGGAAGCCGACGCCCCCGATCAGGGCACCGAAGTTCAGGTTGAACGCGTAGCTGACGAAACCGACCGCCAGGGTCTGCCGGACGCCGAGTCGATGCCTGGTTTGGTGGCGCCCGATCAGGTCGAAGGTCGCATACAGGAGGTGGCTGATCCCGGCCAGCAGGGCGGCGAGAAGGAGCGTCCCGGCGGACGCCTGTCGCAGTGCATCGCCCACGGCGCGCCAGTCGATCTGCAGGGCGTGGCGCACGACCAGGATGACGACGAGCGCCAGGAATGCCCAGGACAGCGCACGCCACATGCGGCGCCAGTGCGAGCGGGATCGTGCGTCGGCTCGGCCTATGCCCCGGCGGACAGACGGTTCGTCGGTGACATGCGGCGAGGAGGCGGCGGCCATGGTTCGAGCCCTCGGCAACCGCTGTGCCGGCACGTCTGGATCGCGTCCTGGGGCGCCTAAAGTCGCCGTTCCACGCTCCGTTAAGGATGTCGAGCGCTGCGCTGCGGCGCGCACGTCAACGAGCCTCCTCGCACAGACCCGCCCGGGGCAGCATTCCGAACTCATGTCCGTAATCGTCGGCTACATCATCATCCTGGCAGCCGTGCTCGGCGGCTTCGCCATGGCCGGCGGCCACCTGATCTCGCTGTTCCAGCCGGTCGAGCTCGTCATGATCGGAGGTGCCGCGCTGGGTGCATTCATCGTCGGCAACTCCGGCAAGGTGATCAAAGGCACGTTGAGGACGCTGCCGACCGCGCTGAAGGGATCCAAGTACACGAAGGCGCTGTACATGGAGCTGCTCTCATTGCTGTACGACATCCTCTCGAAGGTCCGCAAGGAGGGCTTGATGTCGGTCGAGTCGGACGTGGACAACCCTGCACAGAGCCCGATCTTCAGCAAGTACCCCAAGATCCTGTCCGACCACCATGCCATGGAGTTCATCACCGACTATCTGCGGCTGATGGTGGGAGGCAATCTGAACGCCTTCGAGATCGAGAACCTGATGGACGTCGAGATCGAAACGCATCACCTCGAGGGCGAGATTCCCGTCACGGCGGTGAACAAGCTGGCCGACGGCCTTCCCGCGTTTGGGATCGTGGCTGCCGTCATGGGTGTGGTGCACACGATGGAATCGGTCGGCCTTCCACCCGCCGAACTGGGCAAGTTGATCGCGGCCGCACTGGTCGGAACCTTCCTGGGCATTCTGCTCGCCTACGGATTCGTCGGTCCCATCGCCACCCTGCTCGAGCACAAGCTGACCGAAGCCACCAAGATGCTCCAGTGCATCAAAGTCACGCTGCTCGCCAGTCTCAACGGGTACGCGCCGCAGGTCGCTGTCGAGTTCGGGCGCAAGGTGCTCTATTCCACCGAACGACCCAGCTTCAACGAGCTGGAAGAAGAAGTGAAGCAGCGCAAGGCCAAGTAGGTCCGGGCCATGAGCGACGACTCCCAGCGCCCCATCATCGTCAAACGCATCAAGAAGGGCGGACACGGCCATCACGGCGGCGCCTGGAAGATCGCGTACGCCGACTTCGTCACGGCAATGATGGCGTTCTTCCTGCTGATGTGGCTGCTCGGGTCGACCACGCGCGCCGATCTGCAGGGCATCTCCGAATACTTCCAGACCCCGCTCAAGGTGTCTCTGATGGGCGGGTCCGGCGCCGGCGACACCACCTCGATCATCAAGGGGGGCGGCAGCGATCTGACCCGGACCGACGGACAGAGGAGGGCGGGCGACAGCACCAATGCCCGCAAGGCCAGCGATATCAAGAAACTGGAGGCGCAGCGCGCGCAGATCGAGATGGAGCGATTGCGCCTGCTCAAGGAGAAGGTCGAAGCCGCGATTGCGGCCAATCCGATCCTGAGCCAGTTCCGCCATCAACTCCTCATCGACATCACCACCGAGGGGCTGCGCATCCAGATCGTGGACGAACAGAACCGACCGATGTTCGCGATCGGCAGTGCGCAGTTGCAGCCCTACACGCGCGCGATCGTGCGCGAGATCGGGGCGTTGCTCAACGACGTTCCCAACCGCATCGGCCTGTCCGGCCACACCGACGCCACCAAGTACTTCGGCGGGGAGCGCGGCTACAGCAACTGGGAACTGTCAGCCGATCGCGGTAATGCGGTCCGCCGCGAGCTGCTGGCTGGGGGCATGCAGGAGAGCCGCATCGCGCGGGTCATCGGGCTAGCCTCGTCGGTTCTGCTCAATCCAGCCGATGCGTACGACCCGATCAACCGTCGGGTCAGCATCATCGTCATGAACAAGAAGGCGGAAGAGGCGGCGATGAACGACGGCGGCGTGGTCGAGGCGCAGACCGCGGCGCAAATCCAGGTCACGCCTCAAGGCGTGCTCGCGCCATCCGAGCCTGTCGATGTCGGCGCGCCGCGCGGCTGACGAGGCGGCGAAGATGTCCGGCACGCGCGCGCCGGTCGCGCCGCTGCCGGTGGCGGCACTCGCCCACGCCACGGCACTGGGCGGCGTATTCCTCACGCCCGCCGCCGGCATTGCGCTTCCGCTGTGGGCAGCTGCCGCGATCGAGGGGATCGCCGCCACCGCAGTCGGTCAGCTACTCGGCCTGCCGCGGTGGTGGATGCCGATCAATCTGCTGTTCGTTCCGAGCGCGCTGCTGGTCACGGCGCAGTCAGTATCGCCCTCGTGGTACCTGACCGGCTTTGTCATCCTCGCCCTGCTGTACTGGAGCACGTTTTCGACGCGCGTGCCGCTGTACCTGAGTAGTCGCGAGGCTTGTCGCGCGCTGCTCCAGCTGATCCCCGGCAGCCGCGCCGAAGTGCTGGACCTCGGTTGCGGCTTCGGCGGCGTGCTCGCACGCATTGCCCGCGCACGTCCACACGTGCGGGTCACCGGCCTCGAGCTGGCGCCCATCCCCTCGCTGGTCGCCTGGCTGCGTCTGCACCGCATGCCGAACGCAGAAACGATGCACGGCGATTTCTGGAAGCACGACCTCGCGCGTTACGACATGGTCTATGCCTTTCTTTCTCCAGTGGCCATGGCACCCCTGTGGCGCAAGGCCCGTGCACAGATGAAGCCGGGAAGCCTGCTCGTGAGCAACAGTTTCCCGGTCGACGGCGTGCAGCCCGATCGCGTGATTGCCCTTGTCGGGCGAAACTCGCACGCGCTGTATGTCTGGTGTATGTGAGGCAACGACGATGCAGGGCCTCGCCCAGTGGGTCCCGCGGCTAGGCGGGAACCGCATTCCGATCCTCGCCCGCACCGCGGCGCGGCTGACGGCGATGCGCGAGGAGGAGGAGCGGATCACCGCGCGGGACATCGCCGCCGTCGTCCTGCGTGACCCCTTGATGACGCTGAGCGTTCTGCGCTTCTCGCAGTCGAAGCTGCGCGCCCGGCAGCGGACCGAAGTGACCACAGTCGAGCATGCGATCATGATGCACGGCGTCGGTCCCTTCTTCGACGAGTTCGACAAGCCGCTGATTCTCGAGGACGAACTGGCGACACATCCCCAGGCGCTCGCCGGAGCCCGTGCGGTCATCAGCCGCGCTTATCAGGCCGCGGTTACCGCCCGCCACTTCTCCGCGTTGCGACACGACATGGAGTCGGAGGAAGTGACGATCGCGGTGCTCCTGCACGATCTGGCGGAGATGCTCGTGTGGTGCACGGTGCCGGAGGTCACCCTGCAACTGGAACACATGCTTGGTTGCCATCCAGGCTTGCGCAGCGCGGCGGCCCAGCGCGCGGTGCTGGGGTTTTCCTTTGCGGAACTGCAGCTGGCCCTGGCCCGAACGTGGCGACTGCCGCAGCTGCTGCAGTGGTTGATGGATGACGCGCACTCCGAGCATCCGCGCGTCCAGACGGTGCGCCACAGCGTCGCACTCGCGCGCCACTGCGCGCACGGCTGGTTCGACCCGGCTCTTCCGGACGATTACCGGGGCCTGCAGAAGGTCGTCGGCCTACCCACAGACCAGGTACGGCGTGCCGTGCGCCAGTGTGTCCTGCAGGCTGCACGCAACTGGCGCAGCTATGCTGTACAGCCGGCGGCGACCTGGATCCCCATGCTTCCTGGCGAGTGGCCGCAGCAAGTCCACAAGGCCGCTGCACAGAGCGAGATGGCACGCGAGGCGCTCGTGAAGCGCTGCCTCGACCAGCTCGCGTGTGCGCACCCCGGCCCGGGCATGGCTCGCGCCCTGGTTGCGGTAGCGTTCTACGCGCTCGAGCAGGGGATCGGGCTAAGGCGCATCTGGCTCGGGTCCTTCGACCCAGGCACCAACCGGGTGCAACCGCGCCATGTACTCATGCTCGACGGCGGGCTGCTTCCCGGCGAGCTGAGCTTCGAAGCGGGGGATGCAAGCCTGTTCGATCGGCTTCGCGATAAGGGCCAGGCGGTGTGGTATCGCCCTGCACAGACGGCCAAGCTCGAGGTGCTGCTGCCAGCCCATCTGCGCGAGCGGCTGGGAAAGCGAAGTTTCTATGCGATGGGCCTGCAGGGCCCCGACCAGCCAGCCGCCGTGCTCATCGCCGACAGCGGTTCAGCACCGGACACCCTGGACGAGAGCGGCTACAATGCGTTCAAGACGCTGTTCACGGCCCTTTTCCAGGCGCTCCAGAAGGCACGCAGCTGAATGCAACCATCGTCGCGCATCACCTCCCGGCTGTGGTACGTCCGCCGGGGTGACACCCTGGCCGGACCGTTTCCGATCGAGGCCTTGCGGCAGGAGCTGGTACTCGGGCGGCTGGCCGGCGTCGACGAGATCAGCCCCGACGGCGCACAGTGGTACGCCCCCGGTCAACTGCAGGACGTCCTGTCCGAGTCGGTCAGTTCACAAGGAATGGACGATTGGTCGCGCGAGCGGGCGATGGCGCGCCAGCGCTGGGCCGAACAACGCAGCGGCACCGAACGGCGCCGATCACCCAGGGCCCCGGAACCGGACCGACGCGCGTTTCCCATCACCGTGCGCGCCCCCGCCACGCGTCGTGACGAGGCGGCCACGGCGGGCGCGGAGCGGGCGACGGCATTCGTCGCCCTGCTGCTCGTTGCCGCGGTGCTGCTGGGCGCCACCGTCTACGGAACGAGCAACCCCGTTCCGGTCGATCTCGACGTCCGCCCGCTGTCGCAGTAGGCGCGGTTGAAACGTCTGCAGTCCCGCGACAACCCGCGATTCAAGCGTATTGCACACCTCGCGGCGTCGGCGCGCGCACGGCGGGCCGAGGGTCTCATCGTTCTCGACGGCGTTCACCTCATCGAAGCTTACCTTGCGGCGTTCGGGCCCGACGGCATACAGCTGATCGTGCGCGACGACGCCGGCGAACAGCCGGAGATCCGTTCATTGCGCGCCCGGGTCGGGGACGACGCTGCGCTGTCGATGGCGAATCGTCTGTTCGACAGCCTGTCGCCGGTCGAGACACCGGCTGGCATCATGGCCGTGGTGCCATTGCCTGCAATTGCAGCGCCATCGGAGACGCAGGGGTTGAGCGTACTGCTCGACGGCATCCAGGATCCCGGCAACCTCGGCGCGATCCTGCGCAGTGCCGTTGCGGCGGGCAGTGAGCAGGTCCATCTGTCTTCGGCGTGTGCCGACCCCTGGTCGCCGCGCTGCTTGCGCGGGGGAATGGGCGCACAGTTCCGGCTCGCGATGCACGACCGGCAGTTGCTGCCGCAGGTGGCGCATGCCTATCCCGGCCAGATCATCGCCGCGTCGGCGACGGGCGAAACGTCATTGTTCGATGCCGCGCTGGAGAGACGCTGCGCGATCGTCATCGGGGCGGAAGGGCAGGGCATCTCGCCCGAGCTTCTCGCATGCGCCACGCTGCATGTACGCATCCCGATGGCGCATGGCATCGAGTCCCTCAATGCCGCCTCCGCCGCTACACTGCTGTTCTACGAATGGAGGCGTCGTCATCGAAGCGACTGATCGGGTACGCGCACGGCTGCGATAATCGGGCTGCCGCGCGCGTCCCGAGCACCCAGTGCCGTGCCACGCGCCACACGACGCATCTGCTGCCCTAGGCGCATACCATCGAACGACGTACTCCGATGCTCCTCACTCCAGAACAGCAATCGATTCGCGACACGATGCGCAAGTTCGCACGCGAGCGGCTCGCCCCCTATGCGGCGCAATGGGATCGCGACCGCGTGTTTCCGAGGGAAGCACTGAAGGCGCTGGGCGGACTCGGCGCCATGGGGATGGTCGTCCCGGAGGAATGGGATGGAGCCGGCCTCGATCATCTCTCGCTGGTGATCGCCTTGGAGGAGATTGCCGCCGGCGATGGAGCGACCTCCACCATCGTCTCGGTGCAGAACTCACTCGCCTGCGGCATCACGCTACGGTTCGGGACGGACGCGCAGAAGGCGCCCTACCTGCGACCGCTCGCTCGCGGTGACATGCTGGGATGCTTCTGCTTGACCGAGCCGCACGTCGGATCCGACGCATCCGCGATCCGGACCGCAGCGCGTCGCGAGGGCGACCGCTGGGTGCTGAACGGCGTGAAGCAGTTCGTCACGACCGGCAAGGAAGCCGACGTGGCGATCGTGTTCGCGGTCACCGACCGGAATGCGGGCAAGCGGGGCATCTCCTGCTTCCTGGTCCCGACCCGTGCGCCGGGCTATGTCGTGGGCCGTCTCGAGGAGAAGATGGGGCAGCGCGCTTCCGACACTGCACAGATCCTGTTGCAGGACTGCACGATTCCCCTCGATCATTTGCTCGGCGGTGAAGGCGAGGGCTACCGCATCGCCCTGTCGAACCTGGAAGCGGGTCGGATCGGAATCGCGGCCCAGGCCGTCGGCATGGCGCGCGCGGCATTCGAAGCCGCACATGTCTACGCCCACCAACGCGAGGCGTTCGGCAGGCCGATCTTCGAGCACCAGGCAGTGAGCTTCCGCCTCGCCGACATGGCGACGCAACTGGAGGCAGCACGGCAACTCGTCTGGCATGCGGCCACGCTGAAGGATGCGGGCCTGCCCTGCCTGAAGGAAGCGTCGATGGCGAAGCTGTTCGCGTCGGAGGTCGCAGAGAAGATCTGCTCCGATGCGATCCAGATTCACGGCGGCTACGGATACGTCAGCGACTTTCCGGTGGAACGCATCTACCGGGACGTGAGGGTGACGCAGCTCTATGAAGGCGCGAGCGACATTCAGCGCCTGGTGATTGCGCGTCAGCTGGGGGATGGCTGAACGGGCGTGCCGATCAAAACTGCTCGAGACCCCAGTCGGCTGCAGCCTCCCGCAGCAGTTGCGTGCGCAGACGCTCTCCGCCACCGAGCGGGAACTGCCAGGCCCGTCCGGTGGTGCGGTCCACGAGATCCAGCCGGTCGAAGCCTGCGCCCTGTGCGGTCGCAGCGAGATCGGTCTCTGTGGCAAGCATCTTCGCCAGGCTCTCGCGCATGCCAGGAAAGTCGACGGAGGCGATCCAGGCGCCACGCTCCTCGTACGCACGGGCCCGCATCTCCAGACCCTCTCCAGCGAGCGCCTTTCCGACCCGCTGCACCCAGATATCCGTTGCCGCACGAATGCGCTGATCGGCGGTTGCTTGGACATCGTGACGCACGAACGGCTCGACCTGGGGCTTGAAGGCGCGCGCCATCGCGTCGCGCTCTTTGGAGGGAGGAAGTCGCTTGAGCGCTGCGGCAATATCGAGTGCGACCAGCTGCCACTCGAATGACGCGTTGGGCAGCGTGCGCAACCTTGCGATCTTCTCTCGCAGGGAATCGTGCTCGTCGCTCGCGGCGGCAACTCCACCGCTCGCCAACACCGTTACGCCGAGAAACAGCAGGAGGAGGGCACGTTGGACGTGCTTGCGCACCGGCAGTGTGCAGGTCATCTCAATACCCCGTATTCTTGCGTCCATTCAAGGTAACGGCAGGCGGTCGATGATGTTGAGGCAGATCCGACGGAAGATGGACGTGCAGGTCAGGAGGAACGTGGACGCGAAAGGAAGCCCACGCCAATGAGTGCCGCTTTCGCGTTTGCACCGGACGATTGGCGTGCGGCAATCCATGCAGCGATGAAGCGGCAGAACGTCTCGCAGGTCGCGTATGTGCCGGATGCCGGACACGCCAGCCTGATCGAGGCCGTGCACGCCGACCCCGAGATGAAGGTGACGGTGCTCACGACAGAGGAGGAGGGTGTCGCCCTGCTGGCCGGCGCCGATCTGGGCGGAGCGCGCGGCGTGCTGCTCATGCAGTCGTCCGGTGTCGGCAACTGCGTGAACATGTTTTCCCTGCTTCGCAGCTGCGGCTTCCCCTTCGTCACCATCGTGACGATGCGGGGCGAGTGGGCGGAGTTCAATCCCTGGCAAATTCCCATGGGACAGGGCACGCCGAAGACCCTCGAGCACGCGGGCTTTCTCACCTACCGTGTCGACGAGCCGGGCGATGTCGGTCCCGTAACCGAGGCCGCGCTCCGCATTGCCTACGAGAGCGGCCAGGCGGTTGCAGTGCTGCTATCGCAACGCCTCATCGGCGCGAAGAAGTTCTGACGGAGGAAGCAGGGAGATGCTCGAGCGCAGACAAACTGTCGCGATGCTGCTGGCAGATCGTTCGCCGGATCTGTTGGTCGTACCGGGCCTCGGCTCGTCCACCTACGATGTCGCGGCAGCGGGCGACTGCCCGCGCAATTTCTATCTTTGGGGCGCCATGGGCGGTGCAGTCAGCATCGGACTGGGCCTGGCCCTGGCGCAACCGCGCAAGCGGGTGCTCGTGATCACAGGCGACGGCGAAATGCTGATGGGCCTGGGAAGTCTCGCCACGGTGGGAGGAACGGCGATCTCCAATCTCGCCATTGCCGTGCTGGACAACGAGGCGTTCGGCGAGACCGGAGGCCAGGCAAGCCATACCGCCCTGGGAATCGATCTCGCCGCCGTGGCGCTGGCGTGCAAGTTCAGCACGGCCACGACCATCCGGGAATCCGCCGACCTTCCCTCGGTCCGCGACATGCTGTTGCACGCGCCAGGGCCGGTTCTCGCGGTGATCAAGACCACAGCGGGGGACGTTGCGCGTGTCCTGCCCGAGCGCGACGGACACGCCATCCGGACGCGTTTCAGGAATGCCGTCGTGGGCTAGCGCACATGGTGGGCGCACACGCGCTCCCGCTCGCAAGCCGTATCGGGCGAGGGCGCCTTGCCGATCCCGGTCGATCGTCCATGGCGCTATCCTGCGTGCTGCCGGCGGCTACGCTCGCGCCTGTCGGCATACCTGCCGCACCAGAGGCGTACGGCCGATGTGCCTGCGTATGATCGGAGGACAACCGTGAATGATCTGCTCAACGAAGAGGCCATGGCGCTTCTCGGCGCCAAGGATCGATGGACGCGACGGCAGTTCGTCGCGGCCTCTCTGGCAACCGGTTTTGCCGCGGCCGTTCAACCCGGGAGCGCGCAGACCATGATCAAGACGGATACCGAGGGGCTCATCGCCGGTGAGGTCGAGATTCCCGGCCGCGGCGCATCCTTTCCCGCTTATCGGGCCATGCCGGCAAGCGGCACCCGCCCGCCAGTGATTCTCGTGGTCCAGGAAATATTCGGGGTGCACGAACACATCCGGGATGTCGTGCGTCGCTTCGCGAAAGCAGGGTACCTGGCCGTTGCGCCTGAGTTGTTCTACCGGCAGGGCGACGTGTCGAAGCTGGAGGACATCAAGGAGATCATCGCCAGCGTCGTGAGCAAGGTGCCCGATGCGCAAGTGATGGAAGATCTCGACGCGACCGTGTCGTGGGCGGATCGAAACCGTGGAGACGTGGGCAGGTTGGGGATCACCGGATTCTGCTGGGGTGGTCGCATCACGTGGCTTTATGCCGCGCACAATCCCAGGATCGATGCGGGGGTGGCCTGGTACGGTCGCCTCGAGGGGCCCAAGAGCGAGATGAACCCGGCTCATCCCATCGATCTCGTCCGGAAGATCGATGCGCCCGTGCTGGGGCTGTACGGAGGTGCCGATACTGGCATACCGGTCGAGAGTGTGGAGCGGATGAACCAAGCCTTGGCGAAGGCCGGCAAGCCGTCGACGATACACGTGTATCCCGGCGCTCCGCACGCATTCCATGCCGACTACCGACCGTCGTACCGGCGGGAGGCCGCCGAAGACGGATGGAAGCGTGCGCTGGAGTGGTTCCGCACGCACGGCGTCGTATGAGGATGCTTTCAAGCGGTTGAGGTGAAGTGCGTGTGACGAGGCCACCTGATCGCTTCTCGCATCGCCTGGCGACCGTCTCGGACTTGCCAAAGCTGGAAGTCGTCATGCGGCTTGCGATCGACCGACTCCTTGCCCCGTACCTCGACGCGGCGCGTGCCGCGGCGAGCTTCGAGATCATGGGGATCGACAGCCAGCTCATCGCCGACGGCACGTATTTCGCGATCGAGTACGACGGCGCGATCGTTGGGTGCGGCGGTTGGAGCAACCGTGCGACATTGTTCGGCGGGGATCAAACCACCAATCGGGATGCACGGCTCCTCGATCCCGCGACCGAACCTGCGCGCGTGCGGGCCATGTACACGCATCCTGCCTATGCACGGCGCGGTGTTGGCCGCAGGGTACTCTCCCTGTGCGAGGCGGCAGCCGCCCGGCACGGTTTCCGGTCGCTCGAACTCGTCGCCACGTTGGCAGGTGAGCCGCTGTACTGCGCGTACGGCTTTCAGGTGGTCGAGCGCATCGAGGTACCGACGTCCTCGGGTTTGACGGTGCCCTGTGCGCGCATGCGCAGACCGATCGAGCCCCGTGATCAGATCCATGCGACTGGCTGAACTGATTACTGAGCGTGCATCGCCTCAGTGCTTGAATTATGTTTGCACTTAACATAACGCACATTATACGTCCTGTGCGCGATACCCAAAAGCCAGTTCTCCAACCACCAGTGCGCGCTTTCACAGTCTGTTCACGCCATCGGCATCCGCGTTGCCCATGATGAACGTCCTCAGTCACCGTTCCGAAGGCCCATGAAGAAACTCCCACGCAAACTGGTCCCCTCCGCGGCAGCAGAAGAAACAGAGATCTCGCAGGAGCTGCCTCAAGAGATGAGTGAAAGCCGGACGGAACCGGGCATGCACTTCGAACTCGTGCACGCCGCCGAACGGCGACTCGAGGACGCGCGTCTGCTCGTCCTGCGCTCGGATGTCAGGGAGCCATCGGTGCCGACGATCGAGAAGTCGATCTTCGATCCGGCGGGCGGCATCCGGCTGCCGGGTTCCCGGGCCACTTGCGCATCAGATCGTGCGCTCAAAGGGGGGGTTGCGCACACGAGCGGGCGCTACCGAGTCCACTAAGCCGCGCTCGCCGGGTAGCCCAGGCCGCGCATGCGGCGCGGCGCACGCTGGGCGGCTCACCCCGGCAACGTCACCCGGAACAGACGCTGGAAATTTTCTGTGGTGGCGGCGGCAAGCGCCGGAAAGCTCATTTCTCGCAGGTCAGCCAGATACTGCGCGACGTGGCGCACATATGCCGGCTCGTTGCGCTTGCCGCGATGTGGCACCGGCGCCAGGTAGGGAGAATCTGTTTCGACCAGGATCCGGTCCAGTGGCACCCGCTTGGCGACCGCCTTGAGATCCGTTGCATTCTTGAAGGTGACGATCCCCGAGAAGGAGATGTGGAACCCCAGGTCGAGCGCCGCTTCCGCCACTTCCATCGTTTCCGTGAAGCAGTGCATGACGCCACCCACCTCGTCGGCGCGCTCCGACCGCATGATCTGAAGCGTATCGGCCGAGGCGGATCGGGTATGAATGACGAGGGGCTTGCCGCATTCGCGTGCGGCCCGGATGTGGGTACGAAAGCGCTGCCGTTGCCACTCGACATCGCCTGAGGTGCGATAGTAATCGAGCCCGGTCTCCCCAATGGCAACGACCTTGGGCGTGCGCGCGAGCGCCACCAGCTCCGCCTGCGAGGGTTCCCGGGCACCGCTTTCGTCAGGGTGCACCCCGACGCTCATCGACAGTTGGGCATGGCCCTCGGCCAAGGCACGCACGCGCGGCCAATTCTCCAAGGTGACGCCGATGCATACGGCGTGCACCACGCCATTGTCGCGCATGCGCGCGAGTACGTCGTCGATCTCGCTCGCGAGATCGGGAAAATCCAGATGACAGTGAGAATCGACCAGCACGTGCGATGCAGATCAGAGCGTGTGGGTCGGCCGCGCAGACTGCAGATGCCCTCCCAGGAGGCCCTCGATGCGGCGCCTGGCTTGCACCCCGCTTTCGTCCTCCTTGAACTGCACGCCCACACCCTGGACGCGGTTGCCGTGACAGCCGGCCGGTGTGACCCATACCACGCGGCCTGCGACGGGTAGGCGGGTCGGATCGTCCGACAGGCTGATGAGCATGAATATCTCGTCGCCCAACTTGTAGGGGCGCGCGGTGGGAATGAAGATTCCACCTCCTTTCACATAGCCCATGTAGGCCGCGTAGAGGATCGCTTTGTCCTTGATGTTCAAAGAGATAGCGCCTGGCTTGGCACATCCCGCCATTCCTTCCGAAACCGTCACCTGTCATGCCTCCGTGCCGCACAACGCGGCCTTGTACGCGAACAGACACCGCTGGGCGACGAGGCGCGCATTCAGCGGGTGGTCGATGCTGCGCGCCACGTCGTTCAGTTGCCGAACGAGGCGCAGCAAGGCGGCGCGCGTCGTTCGGGCGGCCAGACGATGCAAGATCTGAGCGCAATCAGGGTTGTACCGAAGCGGCCCACGGGACCTGAGGGCGAGCAGATCGTACGTCCAGCGCTGCATCGCGTGCACCAGCACGGGGAGATTGTCCTGCCCCAGACGGTCCACCGCGGCCACCGGGTCGAGATCCTCGCGCCCCAGGACGCTCTCGATGACTTGATCGCGCAGCTTCCAGTAATCGGCACGATCCAGCGCCAGCGCAGCCAGTGGCGCATTCCCAGTCTGCGCCAGGGCCAGTGCGGGGCGCTGAGCGCCCTGCCCGCGCAACCACTCGACCCCCTGGGAGACAGTCGGAAGGTGGAACGAAAGCTTGATGCAGCGGCTCCGGACGGTTGCAGGAAGTCGGGCCGGCTTCCCGGTCACCAGCAGGAAGTGCGTCTGCGGTGGTGGTTCCTCGAGCGTCTTGAGCATGGCGTTGGCAGCACTCGGATGCAGCCGGTCGGCCTGCTCGACCACGACCACCTTCCGGCCTCCCAGATGCGAACTGAAGGCGAGGAAGTCCGCGAGCAGCCGCACGCTTCCCACCTTGATCCAGCGCACTCCCCGACTCTTGGTCGAAGACGCCTCAGTGCCCTCCTCATCCTCGGTCTCGTCGCCTGCGCCGAGGACGCGCAGGTCCGGGTGGTGGTCGGCGATCGCGAGACGGCATGCGGCACACCGGCCGCAGGCGCGCCTGCCCGATGTCGGCTGTGCGCACAGCAGGCTGTGGGCGAGCGCTGCCGCAAATGCCGCCTTTCCCGTTCCCGCCGCACCGAACAAGAGCAGGACAGGAGGCGTCGCTTCCAGCGGCGGCAGGCTCTCCCACAGCCCGCGGTTCCACGGATGGACGTCGGGGGCGGTCACGCGCCGTCCAGTAGCTGCGCGAGGCTCATCGCGAGAACATCGCGAACGTCCTCGATGGGTTGAGTCGCGTCCACGACGCGAATGCGTCCTGGATCGGACCGGGCGCGAGCCAGATAGCCCGCGCGGACACGTTCGAAGAACGCCGCCTGCTCCTGCTCGAACCGGTCTGGAGAGCGGCTGGCAAGCACACGCGCGCGCGCCACGTCGACGGGCACATCGAAGTAGAGCGTCAGATCCGGCTGCAACCGGCCCTGCACCCATTCCTCGAGGATGGCCAGCCGGGACGTCGAGATGCCGCGGCCCCCACCCTGGTAAGCGAAGGTGGCATCGGTGAAGCGGTCGCACACGACCCACTGGCCGCGCGCGATGGCCGGTAGGATCACCTGCGCGAGGTGCTGTTTCCGCGCAGCGAACATCAGCAGCGCCTCTGCTTCCGCATCTACCTGCTGTGCGGGATCGAGCAGCAACTCACGCAGTCGCTCGCCGAGCGA
The DNA here is from genome assembly GCA_023430065.1 of Pseudomonadota bacterium. Lineage (GTDB taxonomy): Bacteria > Pseudomonadota > Gammaproteobacteria > Burkholderiales > SHXO01 > SHXO01. Next base: position 46,689 of record JAEZCG010000102.1, read on the forward strand.
CGTACCGCCGGGCTCTCGGCTCAGGCGCAGGTCCACCCCGCGCTCCCCCAACCACCGTGCAATCCACTCGACGTGTGTGCTCTTGCCGGCCCCGTCCACGCCTTCGAGCGTGACGAATCGTCCAGGCCTCACGGCTCAGCGTCCCAGCTGATAGCGGCGTACCGCAGCATTGTGATCGGGCAGATTGGAGGAGAAATGCGAGGATCCATCGCCTCGCGCGACGAAGTATAGGGCGCTCGTCGCGGCAGGCCGCAGCGCCGCTTCCAGCGCCCCCTGCCCCGGCATCGCGATCGGTGTCGGCGGCAGCCCGGCGCGCGTGTAGGTGTTATAGGGAGTATCGGTTTCCAGGTCACGCCTGCGCAGGTTTCCGTCGAAGCCGCTGCCCAATCCGTAGATGACTGCGGGGTCGGTTTGCAGTCGCATTCCGCGCTTGAGGCGATTGACGAACACCGCAGCGATGAGCGGGCGCTCGGATTCCAGGCCGGTCTCCTTCTCGACGATCGATGCCATGATCAGCGCCTCATAGGGTGACGCATAAGGCAGTCCCGGCGCACGGGTGTCCCACAGCCGCTCGAGGCGGCTGCGCATGGTCTGGTAGGCGCGTGCAAGAATTCTCCAGTCCGCTGCCCCTGGGCTGAAGTTATAGGTATCGGGAAAGAACAGCCCCTCTGCGCGCCGCTCCTCGGCCCCGATCCGTCGCAGCAGCTCGACCTCGCTCAGTTCGACGGTTTCCTGGCCGACGAGCGGATGCTGCGCCAGGGCCATGCGCATCTGGGCAAAGGTCCAGCCCTCGATGAAGGTGATCTGCGCTTCGGTCACCTCGCCATTGGCCAGCATTTCGAGCAATCGATAGGGCGTGACCCGTTCAGGCAGGCGGTAGACGCCCGCCTGCACGCTATGGGCGCGCCCCAGCACCCGAGCCAGGACACGCATCGTCCACCCCTCATCCAACACCCCCGTGCGCACGAGCTCGTCCGCGACCCAGGAGAATGGGCGTCCCTTCGGGATCAGCAGTTCCCGCGCCTCCTCGCTCACACGCAGCGGGGTCATGGCGAACCACGCCAGCCATCCTCCGGCGGCGGCAAGAAGAAGCGTCGCCGTGAGGAACCCGGCAAGGCTCAGGCGCGCGAGTCGGGACATGGGTTGGTGCCCTGCAGCGATGGCCTGGAGTGCAACTCGAACATCGTCTCGGCCTGCAGTGCCGAGGCCCGGGATGCCACGTCGACGGCCGCTGTCACGGCCGTCCGGTCACACCGGAGCAAACGCCAGTGTGGCGTTGGTGCCGCCAAAACCGAAAGAGTTCGACAAAGCCAGCCGGATCGTCATCTCGCGTGCCTGGTTCGGCACGTAGTCGAGGTCGCACTCGGGATCCGGATCGGTCAGATTGATCGTCGGTGGCGCGATCTGATCGCGGACACTGAGCACGGTGAACACGGCCTCGACACCGCCGGCCGCGCCGAGCAGGTGTCCTGTCATGGACTTGGTGGAACTCATCGCGACCTTGCCTGCATGCTCGCCAAGCGCGCGCTTGACGGCAACGGTCTCCGCCAGGTCGCCCAGCGGAGTGGAGGTCCCGTGCGCATTGATGTAGTCGACCCTGTCCGCTGAAACCTTGGCATCGCGCAGTGCATTGATCATGCATCGGCGTGCGCCGTCCCCGTCCTCGCACGGCGCAGTCATGTGGTGCGCGTCGGCACTCATGCCGTACCCGAGCAACTCGGCATAGATGTGCGCACCTCGTCGCTTCGCGAGTTCCATCTCCTCGAGCACCAGCACGCCGGCCCCTTCGCCCAGTACGAACCCATCCCGGCCCCGGTCCCAGGGGCGGCTGGCACCCGCAGGATCTTCGTTGCGCGTGGACAGCGCGCGGGCGGCCGAAAACCCGCCGATGGCGAGGCCGCATACGGTGGACTCGGAACCGCCTGCAACCATGATGTCGGCATCCCCGTAGGCGATCAGTCGTGCCGATTCGCCGATACAGTGGGTGGAAGTCGTGCAGGCGGTGGTGATCGCCAGGTTCGGTCCCTTGAATCCGTACATGATCGACAGATTCCCAGACACCATGTTGATGATCGTGCCCGGGATGAAAAACGGAGAAATGCGCCGTGGGCCGCTTTCGAGCAGGCTGCGATAGGTCTGCTCGATCATCGGAAGCCCACCGATACCCGATCCGATGTTCACGCCGATGCGTTCGGCGTTCTCCTCGGTGACCTCGATTCCGGAGTCGCGAACGGCCTGGACCGCCGCCGCCGTACCGTAATGGACGAATGTGTCCAGGCGGCGAGCTTCCTTCGCCGGCAGGTACTGGGTGACATCGAACCCCTTCACCTCACCGGCGATCTGAGATGCGTATTGGCTGGCGTCAAAGCGACTGATGCTGGTGATGCCGCTGCGGCCAGCCAGAATGTTGTCCCACGCCTCCTTCACCTCGAGGCCGACCGGACTGATGATGCCGAGGCCGGTGATTACTACTCTGCGCTTGGACAAGGCGGCACCGTCGATGGACTTACTGCTTGAGATGCGCGTTGATGTAGTCGATGGCCTGCTGCACCGACGTGATCTTTTCCGCTTCTTCGTCCGGGATCTCGCACTCGAACTCTTCCTCGAGGGCCATCACCAGTTCGACCGTGTCGAGGGAATCGGCGCCGAGGTCATCAACGAACGTCGACTCAAGCTTCACGTCGGCTTCGTTCACGCCGAGTTGCTCGGCAACGATCTTCTTGACGCGTTGTTCGATGGTTTCCATCAAATTGCCCTTCCTGGTTAGATGAAAGTTCGGGCGGCGAATGCGCCCTAGGCTGCCGGCCGCCGCCGTCGGGCGGAGGGTCGCGGCGGGATGCTCAGAAACGATGTTGCCATCGGCAAGTGCCGGTACAGACGGCGCATTCTACCAAAATTGCATAGCACGAGGCTCTCCCCTACGCTATCGCATCACCAGCCCGCCGTTGATATCGAGGGTTGCCCCCGTGATGTACCCGGCACTGGGCCAAGCCAGGAACGCGACCCCTGCGGCGATCTCGTCCGGCTTGCCGAAGCGACCAAGCGGAACGTGCTGCGCCGCCTGGGCGCGCTGCGCATCGGGGAGCGCCCGCGTCATGTCGGTTTCGACGAAACCCGGCGCCACGCAGTTGACGGTGACGTTACGGCTCGCGATCTCGCGCGCCAAGGACTTGCTGAACCCTACGATGCCGGCCTTCGCGGCCGCGTAGTTGGTCTGCCCGGCATTGCCCATCTCGCCGGAGACGGAAGTTACGTTGATGATGCGCCCCTCCCGCGCCTTCATCATGTCGCGGATCGCCATCCGGCAAAGTCGGAACACCGAGGTGAGATTGGTGAGCAGGACGTCGTCCCACTCCTCGTCCTTCATGCGCATGAGCAGATTGTCACGCGTGATTCCGGCGTTGTTCACCAGGGCATAGAGGCGGCCCAGGTCGGTTTGCACCGCATCGAGCACCGACTGCATCTGTTCCGGCGCGGTCACGTTCAGAACGTAGCCCCGACCCGCGAGGCCAGCTGCTTCCATCGACGCGGTAATCGATCGCGCGCCATCCTCGGAGGTCGCAGTGCCTGCGACGATCGCCCCCTGGCGTGCGAACTCCAGCGCAATCGCCTGACCGATGCCCCGGCTTGCACCGGTGATCAGCGCCACCCTTCCTTCCAGTGGTTTCATGCCAGCCTCTTCCTTCGGTCCACTCGCCTTCAACGCAGGCTGCCGGCCAGTTCCCGTACCTGCCCGGCGTCCTTCAGCGCGATGCACTGCACCTCCGGCGCGATGCGCTTGTCCAGCGCGGTCAGCACCCCGCCCGGACCGCACTCGACGATATGGCTGATTCCCTGGTCCACCATCGTGCGCACCACCTCCACCCATCGCACCGGCGCGTGCATCTGGCGCACCAGGCAGTCGCGAATCGCCTCCGGATCGCGCGGTGACTGCACGTCGACGTTGTTGATCAACTTCACGTCCGGCGCGCGCAGGTCCATAGAGGCCAAGCGTTCGCGCACCCGGTCAGCCGCGGGCTTCATCAGGCTGCAGTGGGAAGGCGCGCTCATCGGCAGCATGACCGCACGCTTGGCACCGCGCTCCTTCGCAAGCGCCATCCCGCGCTCAACTGCCGATCGGTGCCCGGCAATCACCACCTGCCCGGGCGCATTGTAGTTGGCGGCCTCCAGCACTTCACCTTGCGCAGCCTCGGCACATACGGAATCGACGGCGGCCTCGTCCAGGCCGAGAATCGCTGCGATGCCGCCGGTCCCTTCGGGCACCGCTTCCTGCATGCACTGCGCGCGAAAGCGCACCAGTCGCACCGCGTCGGCAAAGGCAAGCGCACCGGCAGCGACCAATGCGCTGTACTCGCCCAGACTATGGCCCGCGACGGCAACCGGATCCTGTCCGCCTATCGCGCGCCATGCGCGCAAAACGGCAATGCCCGCAATGAGCATGACCGGCTGAGTGTTCACCGTGCGATTCAACGCCTCTGCCGGACCGTTCTCGGCCAACTGCCATACGTCGAACGCCAGCGCTTCACTCGCCTCCTCGAAGGTCGCGCGCACCTCCGGCAGGTCCGAATAGGGCTGCATCATGCCGACGGATTGCGAACCCTGTCCTGGAAAGACCAATGCGAAAGCCACCCCTACCCCCATCTGACGAGACATGCGCCCCAGGTGAAGCCTCCTCCGACGGCTTCCAGCAGGACGTGCTGTCCGGCACGGATGCGACCGTCGCGTACCGCCTCATCCAGCGCGAGCGGAATCGAGGCAGCGGAGGTATTCGCATGGCGATCCACGGTGACGACCACTCTCTCCATCGGCAGTCCAAGCTTGCGCGCGGTGGCTTCGATGATGCGCACGTTCGCCTGGTGTGGAATCAGCCAGTCGACGCGCTCCAGTGGAATGTCCGCGGCCTGCAGCACCTCCTCGGCCACCTCGGCGAGCACCTTCACCGCGAACTTGAATACTGCCTGGCCTTCCATGGTGACGAAGGGCGTGCCGGAAATGGCACCGCGGCACACGCGGCCAGGCACCGCGAGGATCCCGGTGTGGCGGCCGTCGGCGTGCAGGCGCGCGGCAAGAATGCCAGGTCGCTCCGCAGGCACGAGCACCACGGCGCCTGCGCCATCGCCGAACAGGACACAGGTGGAGCGGTCGCTCCAGTCGAGGATTCCCGAATAGACCTCGGCACCCACGACCAGCGCGCAACGACTCTGCCCGCTACGCACGAACATGTCGGCCATGGACAGTGCGTAGACGAAGCCGCTGCACACCGCCTGAACGTCGAATGCCATACCCGTGGTCGCGCCGAGCTTCGCCTGAAGGATGCAGGCGGTGCTGGGGAAAATCATGTCCGGCGTCGTCGTTGCCACCACGATCAGATCGACCTCGGCAGCATCTTTGCCTGCGGCCTCCAGGGCGCGCCGGCATGCCTGCAAGGCGAGATCGCTGGCAAGTTCCCCCTCGGCCGCGATATGGCGCTCCCGAATGCCCGTGCGCGCTCGGATCCACTCGTCCGAGGTGTCGACGGATTTCTCTAGATCCTTGTTCGAGAGCACGGTGGCAGGCAGGTAACTGCCGGTCCCTGCAATGCGCGAATGAATCATCAGCCTGCCTTTTGCATCGGCGGGCTGGCCTCCGGCATGGGCGGCAACTGCTCGCTGATACGCTCCAGAATTCCGCTTGCCGCTTCATCGTACGCGCGTTGCACGGCCACGGAGAAGGCAAGGCTGTCGGCGGACCCGTGGCTCTTGACGACGATGCCGCGCAGGCCGAGCAGGCTGGCGCCGTTGTGACGCCGCGGATCGACGCGTTTCTTGAACGCGTTGAGCACCGGCAATCCGACCAGTCCGATGAGCTTGGTGAACAGGTTGCGTCGAAACTCCTCGTTCAGATAAACAGCCAGCATCCTGGCCAGCCCCTCCGACGACTTCAGGAAGACGTTGCCGACGAAGCCGTCGCACACCACCACGTCGGTCGTGCCCTTGTAGATATCGTCGCCCTCGACGTTCCCGCAGTAGTTCAACCCGCTGACCCTGAGAAGTTCGCCCGCCTGCTTGACCACTTCGTTGCCCTTGATGTCTTCCTCCCCGATGTTCAGCAATCCTACCGTCGGGCGGTCAACCTTTCCCACGATGGCATACAAAGCGGCGCCCATGACGGCAAACTGCAACAGATGGAGGGCCGAGCAGTCGACGTTCGCGCCGAGGTCGAGCACACAACTGCGGCCCCGCATCGTCGGCACCATGGAGGCGATCGCAGGACGCTCGACTCCTGGAAGCATCTTCAGGACGAAGCGCGAGATGGCCATCAGCGCGCCGGTGTTGCCCGCGCTGACACAGGCCTGGGCTTCGCCCGATTTCACGAGCTCGATCGCTACGCGCATCGAGGAGTTGCGCTTGGAGCGCAGGGCGGAGGCCGGCGGCTCGTCCATCCCCACCACCTCGGTGGTGTGCAGGACGCGAATTCGGTGATCTCCCACGATGCCGGCCGCATCCAACTGAGCGCGCACCGCCGCCTCGTCTCCGACCAGAAAGACGTGTGCGTCCGGTTGCTGAACGAGAAAGCGCGCCGCAGCAGGGACGGTGACCGACGGGCCGTGGTCGCCTCCCATGCAATCGAGTGCGATGGAGATCGCCATCACACGTTCGCTTGTCGGGAATCGCTCGTCGCTGAACCGTCTGCCGTGACGAATCGCGGCCCGATCCAGCGTAAGCGACTGAGGAAAGACCGGCGATCCCGACTCATCAGTCAGCGGATCAGTCTTCGCGCGCCTTGACGACCTTCCTGCCGCGATAGAATCCGTTCGGGCTTACGTGGTGACGCAGGTGCACCTCGCCCGAACCCGGTTCGACTGCGAGGGGAGGAGCCCCCAGCGCATCATGCGCGCGGCGCATGTTGCGTCGAGAGGGCGACTTCTTGTTCTGTTGTACAGCCATGTCGAGTTACTCCTGTTCAAAGCACGACTCCGTCCTTGCCATGGGCCAGGCGGAAAACGTTCAGTCTTTTTTCAGTTTGCCGAGAACGGCGAAGGGTGATTCGGTCGACCTTCTCGTGTCGTCGTCCTGCGAGCCTGGCACCGAACACATTCCCTCTTCGTGGTGGGGCGCCAGAGGCATCGCCAGCAACAATTCGTCCTCGATCAACTCCCTTACGTCCAGCTTGGCAGGTTCCGGGATGATGTCCTCGGAATCGGCCTCGTCCTCGGGTGGCGCGAACTGGTCGGCACCCGCCACCATGACGATGTCACGCCGGGATTCGACAGGCTGGTCGAGACGCTCCAGGCAACGCTGGCAAGCCAGGCCAACCGTTGCAGTTACCGTCAGACGCAACGCATTGTGGCCCTTCGCCGTGACGAATCCGTCCAACTCGTAGGCCACTTCGCCGCTGCCCTGCAGCACCGACCCGGCTAGCCGAGGCAGTGTATCGATCGCAAGGGTTCCCCTTAGCTGCCGACCTTCCCGCGCAAACCGTCCCGGTTCGATTACGAGCTGTCCGCACATAAACGGCGCATGGTAGTATTTTTGTCTCGCACTGTCAAAACCTTAAGCCGGTTCTGCTCCAGCGCGTGCGCCCTCCGCCGTCGAATCTTCCTCAGATGCTCGTACTTGCATCCACGTCGCCGTATCGCCGCGCGCTGCTGTCCCGGCTTGGCCTCGCATTCCGTGTCGCCGCCCCCAACGTGGACGAAACCGCACTGCCCGGAGAACCTGCCCCACAGACGGCGCTGCGGCTCGCGGCGGCGAAGGCCAGGGCGGTGGCCGACACGCATCCCGGCGCTCTGGTCATCGGATCCGACCAAGTGGCCGAGTGCGCCGGGACGCGCCTGGACAAACCCGGCACCCATGAGCGCGCGGTCGCACAACTGACGTTGCTCAGCGGTACTCGCGCGGTATTCCACACCGCAGTGGCGCTGCTCCACACCCCGAGCGGGCGCCTGCAGACACGGCTGGTCCCGACTACCGTGACGTTTCGCGCGCTGTCTCGCGCACAGATCGAATCGTATCTGCGCAAAGAGCAGCCCTACGATTGCGCCGGAAGCGCCAAGTCGGAAGGACTGGGAATTGCGCTCCTGGAGTCGATGGACACTTCCGATCCGACCGCGCTGGTGGGACTCCCACTGATCGCGCTGGTCGGGATGCTCGAGGCGGAAGGGGTTCACGTTGTCTGAACCGGACACCGGCACCTCGGGCTGCCTCTATCTGGTTCCGACCTGGTTGGGAGAAACCGCGGTCGACGACGTACTTCCCCGGACCGTCCTGGAGCGAGTCCACCAGATCGACGCATTCGTCGCCGAGAACGCAAAGAGTGCGCGGCACTTCCTCAAGGCAGCCGGACATCCCCGGCCTCTCGCCGAAGTGTCGATCTCCGAATTGAACGAGCACACGCCCCCGAACGCCCTGCCAACGCTGCTGAGACCCGCACTCGCAGGCAGACCGCTCGGGCTGTTGTCCGAGGCCGGCTGTCCGGCGGTTGCCGACCCGGGATCGGCACTCGTCGCACTCGCGCACGAGCAAGGCGTCCGCGTGGTGCCGATGGTCGGGCCGTCGTCGCTGCTGCTCGCGCTGATGGCTTCCGGGCTCGACGGCCAGCGCTTCTGCTTTCACGGATACCTGCCGGTGGAGCGCGCGACCCGGGACGAGGCGATCCGGCAGATCGAGGCAGCCTCCAGGCGCGAACATCAGACGCAGATCTTCATCGAGGCACCCTACCGGAATCCCAGGCTATTCCAGGCGTTGCTCGAGGTTTGCCAGCCGACCACCCGCTTATGTGTGGCAAGCCACCTCACCTTGCGTGACGAGCAGGTGTACACGAAGACGATTGCGCAATGGCGAAACGGCGAAGCGCCCATGCTGGAACGGCGGCCTGCGGTGTTCCTTCTCCTCGCCGGCCGGAGAGGATAGCGCAGCCGCTCGCGAACGCTGGCGATCAGCGCAGGCCGCCTGCGCCGAGGCGCACGAAGGCTTCGGCCGCCGCAGCGCCGAAACGCCGCGCGAAACGCTCAGCGATGTTCTCCGACCGCGTGAAGTCCACCACGCGCTCGGCCTTGATCACCTCGCGTGCGACGTAGTCCACGCCCCCGAGCGCATCCGCCAGTCCGAGCTCGATGCTGCGCGTCCCGGTCCAGATCAGGCCGCTGAACAGCTTGGGATCGTTCTTCAGACGCGCTCCCCTGCCTTCTCGCACCGTATCGATGAACTGACGGTGGATCTCGTCGAGGAGCTGCTGGGCATACTCCCGCTCCTGAGGATCGATGGGCGAGAACGGATCGAGGAACCCCTTGTTCTCGCCTGCCGTGAGCAGCCGCCGCTCCACCCCGAGCTTCTCCATCGTGCCGGTGAAGCCGAAGCCGTTCATCAGCACGCCGATGGAGCCGACCAGACTCGCCTGGTCCACGTAGATCCGGTCTGCGCCCGCCGCCACGTAATAGCCCCCGGATGCGCAGACGTCTTCGACCACCACGTACAACGGTGTCGTCGGGTGGAGTGCGCGCAGCCGGCGCATCTCCTGGTGGATCTGTCCTGCCTGCACCGGGCTGCCGCCAGGACTGTTCACGCGCACGATCACCCCGGCCGTGTTCTTGTCTTCGAACGCATCCTTCAATCCGAGCGTGACGCGCTCGGCGCTGGCATCGCTGTCGGCAGCGATCACGCCATCGACCGACACCAGCGCCGTGTGCCGACCCGAAGGACCGCCCTCGCCCCTGCCCAGCCAACCCAGTGCGATGAACAGCAGGGCAAACAGGTAGACGAAGGTGAGGGTCTTGAAGAAGATGCCCCAGTGACGCGCACGGCGTTGCTCTTCCAGCGCGGAGCGGGCGAGACGCTCGATGACTTCGCGCTCCCAGTCAGGAGCCGGACGTTGGGACGGGCCGGAGGCGGCAGCAGTTGCTTGCGGGGAATTCGGATCAGTCAATGCAGTACACCTTCCCTTCATGTTCCTCGATTGCCACGGGGGTCAGGCGTCGCCCTTTGCAGGGGCCGCCCACGCAGTCTCCGGTTTCGGGATGGTACGTCGCCCCGTGCGTGGAACAAATCAAGTATAACCCGCTGGAATCAAAGAACTGGCCTTCCAGCCAGTCCATCTCCACCGGGACGTGGGCACAACGGTTCACGAATGCGCGCAGGACGCCGTCGAATCGCACGACGAAGGCGGGCAGCGCATCGTCGCCCCGATGTACGGTGAAGCGCACGCCGTGGCCGCCTTCTCGCACCGCCTGCGCATCGCAGATCAGGCGTTTTCCTGCAGCCACTTCACCAGCTCCTGCGACGACTCGACACAAGCGAGCGGATCCAGGTCATACAGCGACTCCTTCTCGTGCGCGCCGTAGGACACCGCCACTGCACTGACGCCGGCATTGCGCGCCATTTCCAGGTCGTGCGTGGTGTCGCCGATCATCAATGTCCTTTCCTTCGGCACATCGAGCGATTCCATGAGTGTGATGAGCATATCGGGATTGGGTTTGGCGAAGCCTTCGTCCGCACAACGAGAGAGATGAAAGTAGCGTCCGAGCCCGGTCTCGGCGAAGGCGCGGTCGAGTCCGCGCCGGCTCTTGCCGGTTGCCACGGCGAGGAGAAACCCGCGTGCATGAAGATCGGCTAATCCTTCCGGCATCCCCGGGAACGGTCGCACGGCCTGGTCGCCTGAGAGGAAATGATGGCGGTAACGTTGCACCAAACGGGGGTAATCGTCGGCGGGGAGGTCGGGCAGCAGATACGCCATGGCATCCTGAAGTCCCAGACCGATGATGTAGCGGGCACGCCGCTCGTCGGGGACCGGCAGACCGATATCCATGCAAGCCGCTTGAAGCGACGCAACGATGTGTGCGGCGGAATCGACCACCGTCCCGTCCCAGTCGAACACCAGGAGCTCGAACGTCGAAATGCTCACGCCGCTTTCTGCTCGACCGGGGTCAACTGGCGGAGGAAGCCGGCCAGCTCGGCGGGGAGAGGCGCCTTCAGCAGGATCTCCTCCGCTGACTGCGGGTGCTTGAAACCGAACTCCGCGGCATGCAGGAACATCCGCTTCAGCCCTTGCCGTGCAAGGAGCTTGTTCAGGGCGAAATCCCCATACTTGTCGTCCCCTGCGATGGGAAAGCCCAGGTGGGACAGATGAACGCGGATCTGATGGGTGCGCCCGGTCTTCAGCTCGGCCGCGAGCAGCGTATAGCCGCGAAACATGCGCTCACGGATGAACAAGGTGTGCGCGAACTGACCACCCCCTTCCACGTCGACGCGCCGTTCCCCGGTTGCAGTGACGTACTTGTGGAGCGGCAGCTTGACGTGGCGTCGGGGCTCCCGCCACTCGCCGTGGACGAGGGTCAGATAGCGCTTTGAGGTCCGGCCTTCCCGGATCTGCGCGTGAAGGTCGGTGAGCGCACTACGCTTTTTGGCCAGTAGCAGCACGCCGGAAGTGTCCCGGTCGAGGCGATGGACGAGTTCCAGGAATCTCAGTTCCGGCCGTTCCAGGCGCAGTTGCTCGATGACCCCCATGCTGATGCCGCTGCCGCCGTGCACGGCGATTCCAGCCGGCTTGTCGAGCGCTAGAATGGAGGCGTCCTCGAACAAGGTGTGGCCAGACAGCGTCGGAAGCCGGACGGGAGGCTTGGTTGTCGGCGCGGCGATCCGGACCGGCGGAATGCGGACCCGGTCTCCGGGAAGCAGGCGATAGCCCGCATCGACGCGGCGGCTGTTGACGCGGACCTCGCCACTGCGCAGTACCCGGTAGACGTGGCTCTTGGGGACCCCCTTGAGCACACGCAGGAGAAAGTTGTCGAGACGCTGTCCCGCCTGTTCCTCCTCCACCTGCAAGGTCGAGGCGGCCTCCGGCCCGGGATTTTGGCCTTTCCTTAACCCATTCATTTTGCTTATACTATTAATTGCGTGACAGCAGACTGAGTGCACCACGCGCCAGTGGAGACCGAATCAACCGCATCGATGCGGGTGGCTCCCCAGGATCCTGACCTGAAAAATCATGACGGGTTAACTTCGCTGACCCGATCCAACTAGCGATGCAGACCTGATTAACGCGCTCGACACCGAGCCAGTCACCCCTTCCGGGCGAACTTGCCCGGGATCGGCGAGGCAAACGCCCAACCTAACTATTCGGTGAGGTTCCCATTATGAACGCTGCAATGCCCGAATAGTATCCATCCGGGGGGCGCCCCGATGCGCCCGATGTTTGCCCTGCCCGCGGTCTGAGCGCGGGGGCAAAAGAAATGAAACGCATGCTGTTCAATGCGACCCAGTCTGAAGAACTCCGGGTCGCCATCGTCGACGGTCAGAAGCTGATCGACCTCGACATCGAAACCGCAGGAAAAGAGCAACGCAAAGGCAACATCTACAAAGGAGTCATCACCCGAGTAGAACCCAGCCTCGAGGCTGCATTCATCGACTACGGAAGCGAGCGGCACGGATTTCTCCCGTTCAAGGAGATCAGCCGTGCCTACTTCCACGCCGACATGGACCCGGCGCGCGCGCGGATCCAGGACGTCGTGCGCGAGGGACAGGAACTGATCGTCCAGGTCGACAAGGACGAGCGCGGCAACAAGGGCGCCGCGTTGACCACGTTCGTCAGCCTTGCCGGGCGCTATCTGGTGCTGATGCCGAACAATCCCCGCGGGGGCGGCGTCTCCCGTCGGGTGGAGGGCGAGGAGCGCAACGAGTTGCGCGATCTCATCGCACAGCTGGAAGTGCCCGGCGGCATGAGCATCATCGGGCGTACAGCCGGCCTGGGGCGCAACCTCGATGAACTGCAATGGGACCTCAAGTACCTGCTGCAGCTGTGGCGTGCGATCGAGACTGCGTCCAGGCAGCAGAGCGGTGCCTTCCTGATCTATCAGGAATCCAGCCTCGTCATCCGCGCGATCCGGGACTACTTCCACCAGGATATCGGCGAGATCCTGATCGACACCGAAGGGATCTTCGAGCAGGCGCGCCAGTTCATGGCGCACGTGATGCCCGCCAATGTCAATCGCGTCAAACTGTACCGCGACGACGTTCCGCTGTTCTCGCGCTTCCAGATCGAGCATCAGATCGAGACGGCCTACGCACGCACGGTACCTCTGCCCTCCGGCGGTGCGGTGGTGATCGACCACACCGAGGCGATGGTGGCAATCGATGTCAACTCGGCGCGCGCCACGCGCGGCGCGGATATCGAGGAGACCGCGCTGCGCACCAATTGCGAGGCAGCCGACGAGATTGCGCGCCAGTTGCGGCTGCGCGACCTGGGCGGCCTGGTCGTGATCGACTTCATCGACATGGAGAACAGCCGTAACCAGCGGGAGGTCGAGAACCGTCTGCGCGATGCCCTGCGCTACGATCGTGCACGCGTGCAGATGGGCAAGATCTCTCGGTTCGGGCTGATGGAGCTGTCGCGCCAACGCCTGCAGACCTCACTGGGCGAGACCAGCCACATGACCTGCCCTCGCTGCAATGGCATCGGCCATATCCGCAGCGTCGAATCGTCCTCGCTCCACATCCTGCGCATCCTGCAGGAGGAGGCGATGAAGGAGAACACCGCGGCGCTCCATGCACAGGTGCCGGTCGACGTGGCCACCTTCCTGCTCAACGAGAAGCGCTCCGAGTTCCATGCGATCGAGCAGCGGCTCAAGGTGAACGTCGTACTCATTCCCAACATGCACCTGGAGACCCCCAATTACACCGTGACCCGGCTTCGTCACGATGAACTCAACCAGATGGAGCCGTTGCCCGCGAGCTATCGTATGGTCGAACAGCCGACCGAGGTGCGCGAGACGGCGGCGGCCGAGGTCAAACCGATGCGGCCGCAAGCGGCCGTGCAAGGCATCACACCCGAACAGCCTGCGCCGATGCCGGCAGCGCCCGCTGCGCATGCCGGTGCCGCACGACCTTCCATCCTGCAGAAGATCTTCGGGTGGCTCACCCGCAAGCCGGAAGAGGCGAGCGAACCGGTCAAGGCCAGGCCGCGCGAGCAGCGTCGGCCCCAGCGCGAGGCGCCGCAACGACGCGACCGGCGCCCCGGCCGCGATCGCGAAGACGGCGGATCGCCGGCGCTGGGAACGCGCAGCCATGCCGGCGAGAAC
>JAEZCG010000172.1 GCA_023430065.1 Pseudomonadota bacterium
GAGGAAGCCGAACGCAAGCGCAAGGAAGAAGAGGAACGCAAGCGCCGCGAGGAGGAAGAACGCCGGCGTAAGGAAGAGGAAGAGCGCAAGCGCCGAGAGGAAGAGGAGCGCAAGCGCAAGGAAGAAGAGGAGCGCCAGCGCCGCGAGGAGGAGGAACGTCGGCGCAAGGAAGAGGAACGCAAGCGCAGGGAAGAGGAAGAGCGCCAACGCCGCGAAGAAGAGGAACGCCGGCGCAAGGAAGAGGAAGCACGCCAACGCGAGGAAGAAGAACGCCGTCGCAGGGAAGAAGAGGAACGCGCGCGCCGCGAGGAAGAGGAACGTCTCCGCCGGGAGCTGGAGGACAAGCACCGCCTCGAGCAGGAGGAACTGAGCCGGAGGCTGGAGCAGGCGCGGCAACGCAAGGAGTCACCGAGCACCGCTGCCGCGGAGCATGGCGGCGACGTCATTGACGAGGTGAGCGCGGACGTCGAGTTGCTGGCCGTGGACGTGCCGGGGCTGCCGGAGGTTTCCGTGAGCGACAGCGACACTGAAGCGCTGGCGCTTGCCGAGGTCCAGGTCGAGCAGGAGTTCTCGGCGCGCGAGGAAGCGATTCGCAAGGCCCTCGAGGAACAGGAACGCCGCTTCCGCATGGAGGAAGAGGCGCGCACGGCGATGGACAGGGCCGAGCGCGAGGCGCGCGAGCGCGCCGAACAGGAAGCGCGCGAGATGGCCCTGGCCGCCGAGCGTGCGCGCAAGGAGGCCGAGCAGCGCGCGCGGGAAGAAGCCATGATGCGGGCCGAGCAGGAGCGCGAAGACCGCGCGCGCGAGAAGGCCGAGCGCAAGAAGCAATCGGAGGAGCAGCGCAAGAAGCGCGAACGCGAGCGCCATCTGGCCGAGCAGCGCGCGCGCGAGGAAGAACTCCTGCGGCGCCGCAAGGAGCAGGAGGAGGCCGACCGGCGCAAGTCCGAGATCGAATCGCTGCAGCGTGAAGCGCGCAAGCGCGCCTTCGGTCCTGGAAAGAAGGTCGCTGTGGGCGTCGGAATCGTCGCTGCACTGTTGGTGGCGGTGATCCAGTTCACGCCTTTCACTGCCTATGCGCCGGCGGTCGAGAAGATTGCCTCCGATGCCCTGGGAGAGCGGGTGACCATCGAAGGGATGCGCGCCTCGCTCTTCCCCAGTCTTCACGTCGAGCTCGACGGCGTCGGCGTCGGTGATGTGGAGGACATCAAGGCAGGCAAGGTGGTCGCCTACATCGGCGTTGGAAGCCTGCTGGGCGACGAGAAACGCGTGAGCCGGCTGGTCGTCGACAACGTCGTGGTGCCGCAGGATGCGTTGCCGCGGCTGCCGCGGCTGCTCTCGCCCGAGGGCAAGTCGGGCAACGTGCAGGTCGAGCGCGTCGAGTTCAAGCGTGCGCAGGTGCAGATCGCCGGCATGGAAGTGCCGACGTTCGACGCTTCGCTGGCACTTACGCCGATGCGCACGGTCGCCGCTGCGCGCGTGGAAACGAACGATGCGCACTTCGTCGCCGACATCCTGCCCACGGAGCAGGGCATCGACATCTCGGGTCGCGGCCAGAATTTCACCTTGCCGTTCGGTCCGAAACTCGAGGTCGCCCAGTTCAGCGGGAAAGGCCTGCTATCGGGCCAGCGCCTTCACGTCTCGGAACTGGACTACTCGGTCTACGGCGGCCAGGGCAGGGGCGAATTCTCGGTGACTTGGGCAGGCCCCTGGACGGTCGAGGGCAGCTTCGACATGCAGCGCGTGGAACTCGAGAGTGCGATGAAGGCGCTGGGTGTGGAACTCACCTCGGACGGGATGCTGGCCGCGAAGGGGCAGTACGTCATGCAGTCGGCCGACCTGCCGGCGTTGTTCGACAACGATCCGCGTCTCCAGGCCAGTTTCGTCGTCACCCAGGGGAATCTCTCCGGACTGGATCTCGTGCGGGCGCTGCAGTCTCCCTCGCGCGCCGGGGTTCAGGGTGGCAAGACGACCTTCGAGGAACTCGCGGGCAAGCTATCGGTGATGAGCGGGCGCTACCAGTACAGCGGTGTGCGAATCAAGGCTGGTGCGATGAACGCGACCGGACAGATGGAGATCGCGCCGAGCAGCGCGGTGACCGGGCGTGCCCACGTCGAACTGCGTTCAACGGCCGGGACGATCCGAAGCCACTTCAGGATCGGCGGAACGACTCAAGCCATGCTGCTGCGCAACTGAGTCGTCAGGCCGGTGTCCCGCCGCCTTGCAGGCGGTGCACATCCTCACGCGTGTCGACATCCTGCAGCACGCCAGGATCGTCCACTTCCATGCGCTCGATCGATTCCGGGTGGTCGCGCAGCACGGAACGCGCGCCGGCGTCTCCCGCCAGCTGCGCAAGCGCTTCACCGAAGCGGGCTGCAAATCCGACCGGGTGCCCCCGCTGCCCGCGATACACCGGCACGACGATGCCCGCCCCCGCAGTGAGCCGCTCGGCGATGCTGCGAATGGTCGCCGGATCGACGCACGGCATGTCCGCCAGCGCGATCACCCATCCGTCCGCATCACGCGTCGCATTGACGGCGAAGGCAAGGGTATGCCCCATGCCCAGATGGGCATCGGCGCAGACCGCGACGTGTGCGCCCGCTGATCGGAACAGCCGTTCCACGTCCCGGTCACCGGCGCGCACGGCCACCGTGACGTGTGGCAACGCCTTACACAGATTGCGCCACGCGCGCAGGCCGAGCGGTTCACCGTCGGCCAGCCGATGCACGAGCTTGCCGCCGCCGAAGCGGGAGCCGGCTCCGGCTGCGAGCAGGATTCCGGCCACCATGAGCAACTTGTCGCCGCGAGTGCAGCCGGAATCAGCGCCAGTGTGTGCGCGCGCGCAAGGCTCCCGGCCGGCGCGTTTCGGCTCTCGCCATGAAGGCGAGCACGGTCGCGGCGACGAGCATGAAGGGAATCATCATCACGACCCCGGCGACGGCCAGGATCATGCCGCCCACGGCGGCCGAGACGATGATGCCGAGAAGCGGCAGGACGACGAAGATGACGAACGCCGCTCCCGCAATTCCCAATAACAGGGCGGCGAGTCCGAACAGCAACCGTCCGAGCGGATTGGAGGGGTCGCGCGGGGGAAAGCCGAGCCTGAGTTGTTCCATGGCCATTCCTTGCTGAGGCGCGGACGCGCATCGGCACGCCGCAGTTCGACCGTCATGCTAAAGCGTGGCCCGTGGCCGTGCAACACGGGCATGCCCTGACAAAGAGCCTATTGCAGGGCGATTTTGTCGCGGGTTTGAGGCGGATGCGCGGCGAAATATTCGCGGATCCCGGCAAAGATCGCTTCGGCCATCTTCTGCTGATAGGAGGACTGCCTGAGCTTCTTCTCCTCGCCGGGATTGCTCAGGAAAGCCGTCTCGACCAGGATGGAGGGGATATCGGGCGCCTTCAGGACCGCGAAACCAGCTTGCTCGACATGGGGCTTGTGGAGCGTATTGAGTTCGCCGAGGCGCGCGAGTACCGCCTGTCCCAGTTTCACGCTGTGCCGGATGTTCCCATCCTGGGAAAGGTCGAGCAGCGTCTGCTTGAGGTAGGGATCGGCCACATCCAGACTCACGCCTCCGAGCAGGTCCGCCTCGTTCTCCTTCTTGGCAAGCCAGCGCGCGGCAGCCGACGTCGCCCCCTTGGCGGAAAGTGCGTAGACCGAGGAGCCGCGAGCGTGGGGCTTGACGAAGGCGTCCGCGTGGATCGACACGAACAGGTCCGCGTGCAGCTTGCGCGCCTTGTTGACGCGCTCGTGCAGCGGCACGAAATAGTCGCCATCGCGTACGAGTACGGCGCGCATGCCCGGCTGGGCGTCTACCAGGGACTTCAAGCGGCGCGCAATGGCGAGCGTGACTTCCTTTTCCCGAAGGCCGCTTGCGCCGATGGCCCCCGGATCCTCGCCGCCATGGCCCGCGTCGATGGCCACCGTCACCAGCCGGTCGATGGAGAGCCTGGCCGGGTGCTGGGCCGGCGGTTTGGCGCGGGCGGTATCCGGTGCAGCCTTCACCCGGGCGGGCGTCGGCATGGGCGCCACCGCCGCCTGGTCCCGCTCTTCGCGCTCGAGTTCCTCGAGCAGCGCCTGCAGCGGATCGGGTTCGGCGGCCGGGTACACGTCGAGGACGAGCCGGTGCTGATAGGCAGCGGCAGGCGGCAGCGTGAAGGCGTGCGGCCGACCGTCCTGCCGCAGCGTGAGCACCATCCTCACACGTCCCGGACCGATACGCTCCAGCGTCGCTTTCTCGATGAGCGGGTCGCTGGCCGCGACCCGGCCCGGCAGAGACTCGAGCACCTCATTCGGTTCAACGCCTTGCAGGACCACCGCTATCAGGCGGCGATCCGGCCCCGCCTCCAGCGAAAAGGACAGCGGTCGAGGTGCTTCGATGGCCACGCGGGTGTACTCGGTCGCGCTCCACACGCGTAGTGCAGTGATCTGCGTCATCGCGGCGCCGTACCCGACGACCGGAATCAGGCACAGCAGCAGGAGCAGCCACAGGACCCACAGGCGGCCGATGCCGCGTGCGCCGGCCGCTAGGTCGCGCAGGGCGGCTCGGCGAGCCTCAGCCGAGCGAGACACGCCGTTCCTCGCGAAGACACGGCGCACAGTCGTGCGCGCCGGATGGCGCCGTCGCCGATGTCCAGTCCGATTGCGATGTCCGGCGGTGGCAAGGGAGAGCCAGCATGCTCCGGCCATTCGACCAGGCACACGCCATCTCCGCCGAACTCGTCCACGAATCCTGCATCCCGCCAGTCCTCGCCGATGCCGAAGCGATAGAAATCAAAGTGATACAAGTATAAGCTCGAAACATTGTAAGTTTCAAGCAGGGTGTACGTGGGACTCTTCACCCGGCCGTCATAGCCAAGCGCCCGCAGCAGGCCTCTGACCAGTGTCGTCTTGCCCGCTCCGAGTTCGCCCGATAGGTAGAGTTTCAGCCCCGGCTCGAGCACCGCGGCCAGCGCGGCACCCAGAGCGAGCGTCGCCTGTTCGTCCGCGAGTACCACCACGTGCTGAACGCTCACGCTTCTTCCAGCAGCGCGTGACGGACCGCGTCGATGAAGCGTGCGGTCGTGGGGCGCACATCCGCCTTGCGCCAGGCGAGCACCGCGGCGATCAGCGGGCTGCGTTCGCGCAGCGGCTTGTAGGTGACGCCGGTCCGCCCCAGGTGACGCAACGACGCGGGAATCAACGCCACGCCCAAGCCGACCGAGACGAGACTCACGATGGTCTGCATCTGCACCGCTTCCTGCTCCACGCGCGGGCTGAATCCCGCCTGTCGGCAGAACCGGATGGTGTCGTCATACAGCCCGGTGGCCATGTGACGAGGAAAGAGAATGAACGGCGAGTCTGCCAGGCGCTTGAGGGAGATGGGGCCGCGGGCCCGTGCTGCCGGGTGCGAATCCGGAAGCGCCGCAAGCAACGGTTCGTGCAGGAGCGGCAGCGTCTGTAGCCGGTCGTCCTCGACCGGAGGCAGGACGAAGCCGATGTCCATGCGCTCCTCGGCCAATTCGCGCAGCTGGATGTCGGTGGTGGCCTCCTGTAACACCAGGCGGATGTCGGGACTGCCGCGGCGAAAGCGCTGCAGCACCGGCGGCAGGATGCTGTAGTCGGCGATGGTGATGAAGCCCACGCGCAGGTCGCCGGTCTCCCCGCGCGCGGCGCGCCGCGCCGCTTCGGTCGCCGCAGCGGTGCGCGCAAGGATGTCGCGCGCTTCCTTCAGGAATACTTCCCCGGCAGACGTCAGTTCGACCCGGCGCTGGTTGCGGTCGAGCAGCGTGACACCGATCTCCTCCTCCAGCGCCTTGATCTGCATCGACAGGGGCGGCTGCGATAGATGGAGCCGGCGCGCGGCACGTCCGAAGTGCAGTTCCTCCGCGACCGTGACGAAGTAGCGCAGATGGCGAAGCTCCATGATTCGATAAAGGTATCAAGATGATCCCTACAATATACTAGACGGCATTCACATCTCTGCAGCACACTGCGCTCCCTGATGAATCGTGCGCCGATCCGCGGCGCCCTTCGAGCACCACGAGGAGACAAACCATGGCCGACAACTGGCGTTCCAGGCTGATCACCGGCGGCGTCGCCCGCTCTCCGAACCGCGCGATGCTGCGCGCGGTGGGTTTCACCGACAGCGATTTCGACAAGCCGATCGTCGGGGTGGCCAACGGACATTCGACGCTCAATCCCTGCAACGCGGGCATCCAACCGCTGGTGGATCGCGCCATCGCCGCGCTGAAGGACGCTGGTGCCATGCCTCAGATGTTCGGAGTGCCCACGGTGACCGATGGCATCGGCATGGGCACCGAGGGCATGAAGTACTCGCTCGTCTCGCGCGAAGTGATCGCGGACGCGATCGAGACTTCGGTGAACGGCCAGATGATGGATGGTGCGCTGGTGGTCGGCGGCTGCGACAAGAACATGCCTGGGGGGATGATGGCCATCGCCCGGATGAACGTGCCGGCGATCTACGTCTACGCCGGAACGATCAAGCCCGGCAACTGGAAGGGCCAGGCGCTCACCATCGTCAGCCCGTTCGAGGCGGTGGGCGCGTTCACTGCAGGCAAAATGTCGAAGGAGGACTTCGACGGCATCGAGCGAAATGCCTGCCCCTCGGTCGGCGCGTGTGGCGGCATGTATACGGCGAACACCATGTCCTCGTCGTTCGAGGCGCTGGGCATGAGCCTGATGGGTTCCTCGCAACTCGCCTCGCCCGACCCCGAGAAGGCGGATTCGGCGTCGCAGTCCGCGCGCGCGCTGGTGAATGCGATCCGCAAGGGCATTCGTCCGCGCGACATCATCACGCGCAAGTCGATCGAGAACGCCATCGCGCTGGTCATGGCCACCGGCGGATCGACCAACGCGGTGCTGCACTATCTTGCGATCGCCTCGGCCGCCGAAGTCGAGTGGAGCATGGACGACTTCGAGCGCATCCGACAGAAAGTGCCGGTCTTCTGCGACCTCAAACCTTCGGGCAAGTACGTGGCGGTGGATTTTCACCGTGCCGGTGGGGTGCCACAGGTCCTGAAGATGCTGCTGGTCAATGGCCTGCTGCACGGCGATTGCATGACCATCACCGGCAAGACCATTGCCGAGGAACTCGAGAACGTGCCGGCACAGCCCAGGGCGGATCAGGACGTCATCCGGCCCTTCGACAAGCCGATCTACAAGCAGGGACACCTCGCGATTCTCAAGGGCAACCTGGCGCCCGAGGGATGCGTGGCCAAGATCACCGGTCTGAAGAGTCCCGTCATCACCGGGCCAGCGCGTGTGTTCGACTCCGAGAACGAGACGATGGAGGCGATCATGGGCGGCAAGATCAAGGCCGGCGACGTGGTCGTGATCCGCTACGAAGGTCCGAAGGGCGGTCCGGGCATGCAGGAGATGCTCGCCCCCACCTCGGCGCTGATCGGTCAGGGCCTGGGTGAATCGGTCGGGTTGATCACCGATGGACGATTCTCGGGCGGTACGTGGGGCATGGTGGTCGGGCACGTGGCGCCCGAGGCCTACCTCGGCGGTCCGATCGGACTGGTGCAGGAGGGCGATTCCATCACCATCGACGCCCACAAGCAGCTCATCCAGCTCAACGTCTCGGACGAGGAACTGGCACGTCGCAAGGCGCAGTGGAAGCAGCCTGCCCCGCGTTATCGGCGCGGGCTTCTGGCCAAGTACATGCGGCTGGTCTCGACGGCGAGCAGGGGTGCCGTCACCGACGTTCCCGACGCCTGAACGGGCGGGGGCCGCGCCGGATCGGATTCGGTCCGGTGCCCGGCGTGGCCCATGTCTCCTGCCTCATCTGTTCGGCCCCGCCGGCCCCTTGCCGAGGTTCTGGTAGCGCAGCCGCGCGATCTCGACGAACTGCGCCAGGAACAGCCTCTGGACTTCGTCGATCACCGCGTCCGCAAGCCCTGCGCTGTGCAGGTCGGCCAGCGCCGACCCGGAGATGCCGGCAACGGGATGGGTACGAATGGTGCCGATGCCGCCTACGCCCGCGACGCCATCGAGCCGGCTGTCGCGGATGGTGGCGATCAGTTCGTCATCGCTCATACCACTGCGGGCCATGTCTTCGATGCGGGCAAGGTCGAGAGCGCTGCGCTTGGGCGTGTACGGCCGATACCAGGAGGGCATCCCCTGGGGTCGGTCGGGCCGCGGGGAGGTGCTGGTCGGCCGCATGCGTGGCGCATCGATGTCGCGCAGATCGACTTCCAGCGGCACGCAGCGCGCGCATCCGCCGACCGACTCGCCGAGCACCCAGTAACGGGTGAGCAGGTCGACGTCGTCGATGAACTGCTGCTGCACATGATCGAGCACCGCATCCGAGACGCCCGCGTCCCGCAGCTTGCCGAAGGCCGAACCGCGCAGTGCATAGGTGGTCTTGCTCGATTTCAGCGTGTGAACGATGCTGCTGGCGCTCTCGCCTCCGCGAGCGCTCTCGATCACCCGCTCGATGGGGAGGGGCTCGCGCGTCGCGCAGCCGCCCAGGACGAGCGCGCCGCACAGCAGGAAGGTGGACAGAACACGGGAGGACGGACGCGACATGGCAGGCCTTCCAAGATGGATCTAACGTGAGACTATGCCGTGATGCCGGGGTTCGGCACGAGGCGGCAGTTGACGTGGATCAAGCGTATGCGCATGCTCGTCGCTGAGGTTAAACGTTCGTATGTCGGAGGACGCATGAAACGCAGGACACTGATCGCGGGCGCACTCGTGTGCGCCCTGGGTTCAGGATTGGCCGCGGCGCAGGATCTGGAGCGTGGCCGTCTGCTGCACGAGAACCACTGCCGCATGTGCCATGATTCGATCGCCTACAAGCGTGGCGAACGCATCGCCAAGAATTACGAGCAAGTGCGCGCGCAGGTCACCCGCTGGCAGACCAACACCGGGCTGGGCTGGAGCGCGAGCGACATCGACGCGGTCACGGCCTACGTCTCGCAACGCTACTACAAGTATCCGCTTCCGGGCGAGTCGAAGTAGAACTCAGGCGGGGATATCCGGATTGAGCTGCCGCTCCAGCAGGGCGATCTGATCCTTGAGGAGAAGCTTGCGCCGCTTGAGCCTGCGGATCTGCAGCTCGTCGTGGCTGGCGTCTTCCAGCAGGCGTGCGATCACACGGTCCAGGTCGCGATGCTCGATCTTCAGCTGCTCGATGCGCTCGAGGATCGCCCCGCCTTCACTCTCGTTGTCCTGCTGCGCCATCGTCGCTTCCTCCCAGGCCGGGCATGCGGGAAGCTCGAGACTGCACACTGTCCCGCGCGCTCAACCCGCCTCGCGCGAGAGCACCGTCCGGCCGAGCACGATATCGAACTGACCCTGCAGGCGGGCACCTTCGGTAGCGGCGGGCACGAGCTCCACGATCAGGCTGTCCCGGGCCTCGCGCCGGTCGATCCTGCGCAGCAGGAAGTCGCCGGCGTTCTCCGGTGCACCCGCAATGTACATTTGAGTATAGAACGTGGCGAACCGCCTGTCGCTCAGTGCGAAGTGGATGTGCGGCGCACGGCCGGGATAGGCCACGGGACGGACCGTGCGAAAGCGGTAGCGGCCCTGGTCGTCCGTCAGCGTGCGGCCGAAACCCTGGAAATCGGGATCCCAGGGCTTGTCCTGCGCGTCGTGCGGATGGTGATAGCGGCCGTATGCATTGACCTGCCAGATCTCGATCTTCACGCCGCGTAGCGGGGTGCCGCGCTCGTCGACGAGCGTGCCCGCCACGTCGAGAATCTCGCCGCGCGCAACGCCGGTCCGGCCCGCGACGCGGGTCAGGTCATTGTCCTGGTCGAGCGGCAGCTCGATCGGGTAGAAGGGTCCCTTCGCCTGGCGTGGCGTGGCCAGCAGATCGGCCCCGAGTACAGGCGACATACCCGCCAGCGCGGCGCCGCCCCCCAGCGCGCCGAGCAGTCTGCGCCTCGTTGCAAGCATCGGCCCCCCTGTGGCTTTGCGAGCCCTAGTAGCGGTTGTACAGCTCGAGCGCGCGCAGAATCGATTTCTCGCGCTCGATGATAGGAAGCATCCTGCTCTCTTTGTCGTCGTACTCGTGAATGAGTTCCACGACGCGGGCCGCGGCCTCCTGGGGCACCACCACCACGCCGTCGGAGTCGCCGACGATGTAGTCGCCCGGGCGGACCAGAATGCCGCCGCAGGTGACCGGGACCTGCTTGGCCACGCTGACATAGCGGCCGACCGAGGTGGCGGGGCTGATCGCGCGGCTGAAGATCGGAAAGCCGATGCGCGTGACTTCCTCCACGTCGCGTGCCGCACCGTCGATCACCGCACCCTCGAGGCCGCGCACCTTCGCAGTGGTCGCCATGAGGTTGCCCATGCCCGCGATCTCCAGCCCGTTCTCGAGGACGTACACCAGGACGCTTCCCGGCGGCGCCTCGTCCAGGATCTGCAGCGCGTAGTTCGGATACGTGCGCGTGTCGTGCTTGAGCACCGGACGCAGCAGCGCCGTGGCCGCGCGACCCACGATCTTGGCCTTGAAGATCGGCTTCATGTCGTGGTACATGAAGCCGCGTGCACCGGTGGCCTCCTCGACGGCATCGGCGATGTTGCCGGTGCTGGCGGTCGGCTCCCGGAAGGCGGCTACGACCTCCTCCGGCGTGAGGGCGGTCTGCGCCGCAGCTGAACAGACGGCGAACAACACTGCGATCAGGGACGACAATGACAGGGCGCGACGCATGACCGAGGCTCCGGTACGGTGGGATGGCGCGATGGTAGCGCATGTTGCAGGAAGCTCTGCCGGTGGCCCGCGAGGTGGCGCATGAACGCAGCGGCGCCGGCCGGGATCTATCCCATGCAGTACGCGTTCTTCGATGCGAGCGGGGCGCTCGATCGCGCCGCCATGCGCCGCCAGACCGCGGCGGCCGTCCGCAACGGCGCCCACGGCGTGGCGGTGCTCGGCCTGGCCACCGAGGTCCACAAGCTGTCCGACACCGAGCGGCGCACCCTGCTCGACTGGGTGCTGGAGGAGATCGGCGGCTGCGTGCCGGTGGCGGCCACCGTGACCGGCGCAAGCGTGGCCGCGCAAGTGGATCTCGCGCGCCACGCGCAGCGCGCGGGCGCCTCATGGCTGTCCTGCAACCGCCACCGCAGCGAGGTCGCCCCGAATCCGAGTACGAGGCCTTCTTTGCGGAGGTGATGCGCGCCGTGGACATCCCGGTTGCCATCCAGAATGCGCCCGAGTACACCGGCATCGGACTGGGTGATGCGTCGCTCGCCCGGCTGGCGGACGCCCATCCGAACTTCACCCTGCTCAAGGGCGAAGGGCCGGCCCTGACGATCCGCCGCACGATCGAAGCGGTGCGCGGCCGCTTGCGCGTGTTCAACGGCCGCGGCGGCCTGGAACTTCCCGACAATCTGCGCGCCGGTTGCGCCGGAATGATTCCGGCGACCGACAGCTTCGACTACCAGGTGCGCATCTTCGATCTGATGCGCACGCACGACGACGCGGACGCGGCCCGTGCAGAGGAGATCTACCGGGCCGTGCTGCCGGCGATCGTCTTCGTCATGCAGTCACTGGACACCCTGATCTGCTATGGCAAGCGCCTGGCCGCCGCGCGGCTGGGGTTGGGCGAGGTATTCGACCGGCAGCCCGGCATGACGCCGGAACCATTCGGTTTGGCTTGCGTGCTCCGCTATGCGCGGGAACTTGGGCCGCTGGCCTGATCGTGGTTCGGACGCGCGTCTTCGGGAACGTCGAGCCGTCGGCGTCCGTCGACGGGGTTACATGCTCGACTTGTAGCGCTTGTAGTACGACAGCACCTTCGGCACGTATTCCAGCGTCTCGCGATACGGCGGGATCCGGCCGCCATGTCGGGTCACCGCCCCTTCGCCGGCGTTGTAGGCGGCCAGGGCGAGCTGGAGGTCGTCTCCGAACAGGGTGAGCAGGTCACGGAGGTAAGCCGCACCGCCCAGGATGTTCTGCTTCGGATCGAGCGGATTCTTGACGCCGTAACGCTGCGCCGTGCCGGGCATGAGCTGCATGAGGCCCTTGGCGCCCTTGGGCGATCTGGCGAGCGGGTTGTACGCCGACTCTGCGGTGATGACCGCGTGGATCAGAGCCGGCTCCAGGGAGTAGGTCTTGGCTGCCGCGACCACGTGCCCGTGATACTTGTCGCGCGCGCCGCGCGGCAGCGGGGCATGGCGCTGCGCCATCGTCTGCGTCACCGGGCTGGGATCTCTCTGCGTCTTCATGTACAGCTTGAAGCGCGGATCGTCCGGCATGTTGGTGAAGTGCGTGGTGCCATGTTCGTCCACGTACCGGTAGATGTCGGCGGGCGCAGGCGACGCCGCGACGGCGAGGGCGAGCGCGAGGGACAGGCGAAGCAAGGGGGATTGCATCGGGCAGCGCATTTGACCTTTGGATGACCTTGTATCGGCCGCTGCCAAGCCGGCTGAAGCGGTCGTGCGCGGACAAAAAGCAAGGCATATGCCGCCGGATTCGCCAGGGCGGGTCGGCAGCGGCTGCGCGAGGGCCCGGCCAGACCGGCCCGACGGATCGCTCAGCGTCGAGGGACGAGGACGGTGGCGAGGGCGCCGAACACCAGGACCATGGCGGCGTATTCAGGCCAGGCCGGCCGCTCTCCCAGAAGCAACATGCTGCTGAATACGCCGACGATGGGGATGAGCAGCGTTCCCAGCGCGGACACGCCGGCCGAGGACAGGCGCACGATCTTGAACCAGGCCCAGTGGCAGAAGATGAAGGCGACGAACACGTTGTACAGCACGGCGGCGAGCGCCTGCCAGCCCACCGGTTGCCAGCGTCCTGGGTCGATGAGCAGTGCGCCGATGGCGAGCGGTACGCCGCCGAGCAGCATCTGCCAGCCGGTGAAGGAGACGGTCGGCAGGTCGGTGGGAAAGCGCTTCATCAGCACGGTACCCATCGCCCAGGCGAAGGCGGCGCTCACCACCAGCAGCGCGCCGACGGGTGCCGAGCGCAGCACCGCGAACTCGTTGCCGACCAGGACGAGCATGCCGGCCATCCCGAGCCCGAGGCCGGCCAGCCGGCGCCGCGTCATGCGCTCCCCGAGGATCAAGTGCGACAACACCACCACCCACAACGGCATGGTGTAGGCGAGGATCACGCTCCGACCCGCTGGCAGGTGCGTGAGCCCTTGCCCGATGAGCACGTTCCAGAGCGTGACGTTGCATAGCGCGGTCACGGTGAGCCGCGGCCAGCTTCCGGCAGGTGGCCAGAGGCGCAGGGCATTGCGCCAGGCGATGAGGAACAGCCCCAGGCACCCGCCCGTGACGCAGATCGCACGGAAAGTCCACACCGGGATTTCCGCGAGCGCGATCTTCATCGTGGGCCAGTTGAATCCCCACCCGAGCGTGAGCGCAGCCAGCAGCAGCCAGGTCGAGCGCGGAAGCGTGTGGTGATCGGCCGTCACGAAGCCCGAGGAGGTGTAGGAAGAAGTGGAAGGCGCGCAGGCGTGAACGCGATGATATCGAAGGCGAGGAGGGCGGTGCTACACTGCGGCCCATGCGCCTGCTGATCCGCTTCCTGCTCTTCTGGTTCGTCAACGCGCTGGCGCTCTGGGTCGCCGACTATCTCTTCGCCAGCGTGCGGTTCGACCAGCTGTCGACGGTCATCGTGTCCGGCCTCGTCTTCGGCATCGCGCAGACCGTACTCAAGCCGATCCTCGTCGTCCTCACCCTACCCATCACGGTGATCACGCTGGGCCTGTTCCTGCTGATCATCAATGCCGCCATCCTGATGCTCGTCGCCTGGCTGGTGCCCGGGTTCGGCACCATCGAACTGGTTCCGGCCATCGGCGTGGCGCTGTTCATTTCCATCTTCAGCTTCATACTCAACCTGATGCTCGGCAGATAGGGACGCGAAGCGTGCGCGGCGCCTGCACGGTACACTCCCCAAACGACTAATGAACCCGGGGAGACGGAAATGAAGGCTGCCATCGCAGGACTGCTGTGCGTCATGTCTGTCGCATCGGCATTCGCCCAGGACGCGTCGTGGCAACCGCCTTCCGCGGAGCAGCGCTGCCCGTCGAAGTGGGGCGCGCAGGACGAGCGTGGCGCAGCCAATCACATGACCGCGCAGAACGTGCTGCGCGCCGCGCGCTACATCCGCACCGGCGAGGTGTTCGAGCTCGGGCATGTGCTGGAGCCTGGCATCCCCACCTTCGGGACCCGGCGCTTCGACATCCACACCAAGCGCACCGGGCCCGAGCTGGGAAGCAACAAGCGCCGCAGCAACGAGGAACTGGTCGTCACGGAGCTCGGGCAGGTCGGCACGCAGTTCGACATGTTCGCGCACCAGACCATCGGCAACCAGCTCTACAACTGCGTGGACACCAACGAGATCGCCACGCGCAGCGGGTTCAACCGGCTGGGGATCGAGAAGATTGGCATGCTGTACACGCGCGGCGTGCTCGTCGACGTCGCCGGTTACAAGGGCGTGGAGCGCCTGCCCGCGCGCTACGAAATCACCGTCGGCGATCTGCAGGGCGCGTTGCAGAAGCAGAGGGTGAGCATCCAGCCGGGCGACGCAGTGCTGATCCGCTCCGGCTACGGCGGGCTGTGGGGAGTGGACAACGTCACCTACAACAAGGACACCCCCGGCATCGGTGCGCCGGCCGCGGAATGGCTCGCGAAGCAGGACGTGATGCTGATCGGCGCCGACACCTTCGGGGTGGAGGTTGCGCCCAATCCCGACAAGAACGTGAGCTTGCCGGTGCACCAGATCGCGCTGGTGGTCAACGGCATCTTCCTGCTCGAGAACGTGAAGCTGGAGGAACTGGCCGCCGCGCAGGCCTACGAGTTCGCTTTCGTCGTGCAGCCGCTCAAGATCAAGGGGGGAACCGGGTCGACGGTTGCACCGGTGGCGATCAGATAGTTCCTAGCCTCCGGTGATCGTGATCCCGCCATCGGCCACGATGGTCTGGCCGGTGACGAAGGCGCCCGCGCGCGAAGCCAGGAACACGGCGATGCCGCCGATGTCGTCCGGTTCGCCGATGCGCCGCAAGGGCGTGGTCGACTCGGTGTGCGCCAGCAGTTCGGGGTTGTCCCACAGCGCACGGGCGAAGTCCGTGCGCACCAGCCCCGGGGCGATGCAGTTGACGCGCACGTTGTGCGGGCCCCATTCCACGGCAAGGTTGCGCGCAAGCTGCATGTCCGCTGCCTTGGACACACCGTAGGCGCCCAGCGTCGCACTGCCCTTGATGCCACCGATCGAGGAGACGATGATGACGGCGCCTTCGCGTCGCTGCGCCATCTCCGGGAGCACCAGATTGGCGAGCCACAGATTGCTGACGATGTTGTTCTGAAGGACCTTCTGGAACGCTTCGTCGGGCAGGGATGCCATCGGCCCGTAGTAGGGATTGGACGCGGCATTGCATACCAGCACGTCGATACGGCCCCACTGCGCGCGTGTGCGAGCAACCAGCTCCTGCAGTTGTGCCTTTTCGCCGATGTTCGCCGCCACCGCGATCGCCTCGCCTCCGGTCGCGCGGATCGCGGCGGCCGCTTCCTCGCATGCCGGCAGTTTGCGACTGGAGATGACCACCTTTGCGCCTGCCGCGGCCATGTGCTCGGCGATCGACCGACCGATGCCACGACTGGATCCGGTGATGACGGCGACCCGGTCTTCGAGCGAGAACGGATTCATTCGAGTTCCTCCCAGCTGATGGACGTTGTAGGCGCCGGTCGCCAGCCGCCGCGCGAACGAAAACGGGCGGCACCGGAGCCGCCCGTTCGATCCGGACGGTCGCGCGTCAGGCGCGCAGGCTGCGCACTTCCGCGATGCGAGGCAGGCGATCGGGCAGGGCTCCCTTGAGCCGTGCGCGTGCATCGCGCAGCGCCTGCTCGGTCGTCTCCCAGCCGATGCAGCCGTCGGTGACCGATTGCCCATACTTCAGTTGCGACAGATCCGACGGAATCGGTTGATTGCCCGCGACCAGGTTGCTCTCCAGCATGACCCCCACGATCGACTTGTTCCCTTCGACGATCTGATTGGCGACGTCGGTCAGCACCAGCGGCTGCAGGGACGGATCCTTGTTCGAGTTGGCGTGACTGCAGTCCACCACGATGTTGGCCGGCAGCTTGTGCCGGGCCAGATCCTTCTCGACCAGCGCGATGGTGACCGAGTCGTAGTTCGGTCCCTTGCTTCCCCCGCGCAGCACGATGTGACCATAGCGGTTGCCGCGCGTGCGGATCACGGCCACCTGACCCGACTGATTGATCCCGAGAAAGCTGTGCGGACTCGACACCGACAGCAGTGCATTGATCGCCACCTGCAGGCCGCCATCGGTGCCGTTCTTGAATCCCACCGGTGTGGACAGGCCGCTGGCCATCTCGCGGTGCGTCTGCGATTCGGCCGTGCGCGCACCGATCGCGCTCCATGTCACCAGGTCGCCCAGATACTGCGGGCTGATGGGGTCGAGGGCCTCGGTGCCCGCCGGCAGGCCCAGTTCGTTGACCTCGCGCAGCACGCGCCGGGCACGCTTGAGACCTTCCTCGATGTCGAAGCTGTCATTCATGTGCGGGTCGTTGATCAGACCCTTCCAGCCGGTCGTGGTGCGCGGCTTCTCGAAGTACACCCGCATGACGATGTACAGAGTGTCCGAGACCTCGTCGGAGAGCGCCTTGAGGCGGGCCGCGTAATCGAGGGCGGCATCGGGATCGTGTACCGAGCAGGGCCCCACCACCACCATGAGGCGATGGTCGCGGCGGTCCAGGATCCGCTCCACCGTGTTGCGGCCGCGCAGGACCGTTTCCTCGGCGCGTTGGGAGAGCGGCACGGCCTGCTTGACCGCTTCCGGGGTCAGCAGGACGTCCTGTGCCGCGACGTTGACGTTGTAGACCAGTTTCTCATCCATTCCGATGTTCCTGTGGGCAGTGCCACCAGGGCTTCCCTCGCCCCAGCCTTCATGCGCCGAGGCAGTTTGCCCAATCAAATCAATAGAAAGGTTTGTGCTTCGTTTCGACCCGTCATTCTACGCAAGCGAGCGAGCAGGGCCAATGCGCTTCTCCGGATTCCTGGGGCTGCGCTCAAGGCAGGTGCCACGGGGCCGATATGGCCTGCATTCCCGGAGCAGCCATGCGCAGCACGACACTCGTCCTCCTCCTTGCCCTGAGTACGGCTACCCCGGCGATGGCGGGCCGCTGGGTCACGATCGCCGATGGCAGCACGCGCGCCGTTCACCTCGACACCGCAGGCATCCAGCGCGAAGGTGCCCAGACACGTGCCTGGGTGCGCGAGGTCCATACCCGGGAACAGCGTTCCGAGCAGGCCGGCGTGCTCTACTACAGCACGAACACGCTGACCAACTACGACTGCGCCCAGCGCACCTTCGCACCGCTGTTCAGGGTCTTTTACGGCAGCGATGCGATGGAGTTGCGTCGGATCAAGCTGGATGCCGTGGACGTCCCGGCCCTGGTCCTGCCAGGCTCGGTCAACGAACAACTCCTGGACAAGGCGTGCGAAGTCGCGGACCGCCGGGCCACGGCCCGAAGCAAGCCGGCCGCCACGGCCCAGGCGGCGGCGAAGCCTGCCGGGGGCAGCGCATCGGTGACCGTCCAGCCGGCCGCGGCCGGATCCGCGGAGGCCACGCGCGACGCCGGCAAAGCCGGGGAGCCGGCCGGTGCTGCACCAACTGCTGCACTGCCCCGGAAGGATCCGAAGCAGGCGGCTCAGGTCGATCCCAAGAAAGCCGAACGGGCGCCGGAAGTCACCGCCGACAAGGCGCCGTCCACGGCCATCGCGCGCAATCCCGTTGCCATGCCGCGGGTCGCGCCCGGCGGCAGTGCCCAGGGTGGCACGGTACCCCGCTCGTCCATCGCCCTTGCGCGGGCGCGGGCACACGGTTACGTCACGCCCGTGCACACCGCACCATCCCGGCCGCGCAAGGCGAAGGTCAGGCCAAACGCCGAGCCAGCCGTCCGGGACAAGGGCGCCGAGGTGCAGTGGAGCTATGCGGGCGCCGGTGGGCCGGAGAACTGGGGGAAGCTCGACCCCGACTACGCGCTATGCAGCGCGGGCACGCGGCAGTCGCCGATCGACATCCGCGAAGGCGCCCGGCTCGATCTCGAGCCCGTCCGGTTCGACTACCGTCCGACCCCGCTGCGCATCGTCGACACCGGCCACACGATCCAGATCAACTACGAAGAGGGCAGCACCATCACGGTCGCGGGGGAGCGCTTCGAGCTCAAGCAGTTCCACTTCCACAAGCCGGCCGAGGAGCGCGTCAACGGACGCTGGTTCGACATGGTGGCGCACCTGGTGCACCAGAGCCTGGATGGCCGGCTCGCCGTGGTCGCCGTGCTCTACGAGATGCGCGATCAGCCCAACGCCTTTCTGCGTACCGTGTGGCCGCACCTGCCGCTCGAGCCGGGCAGGGAAGTGCGAATGCACGACGTGATGATCGACGCGTCCGCCCTGCTGCCCGAGACGCGCACCTACTTCACCTACATCGGCTCCCTCACGACGCCGCCGTGTACCGAAGGGGTGCGCTGGATCGTGCTGAAGACACCGGTCGAGGTGTCCTTCGATCAGGTGGCGGTATTCTCGAAGCTCTACAGCATGAACGCGCGCCCGATCCAGCCTTCCCACGGCCGGTTGATCAAGGAATCGAACTGAGGCAGTGCGTGTCCCGGCACGTCGCCGGGGGTGCGTGCCCGTCATCCCGGAATTCGGCCATGCCGCCGGCGAGCGGCGGCGTGATAGCATCGACGGCCACGTGACCTCCTCGCGCCCTGCCGTCCCGGGGCAGCGCCGTCCTCATGCAAGACCGACTGGTGAATCGCCGCGACCTCGCGTTCGTCCTCTATGAATTGCTCGAGGTCGAACGACTGAACGCGCGTCCGCGCTACGCCGACCACAGCCGCGACACCTTCGAGGCCGCGCTCGACATCGCCCACCGCATCGCCGCCGAACACTTCGCCACGCATAACCGCAAGGCGGACTCGAACGAGCCGACCTTCGACGGGGAGCGCGTGCACATGATCCCCGAGGTGCGCCAGGCGCTGGAGGTGTTCTGCCGTGCGGGATTGATGGCCGCCTCGCGTGACTACGAGCAGGGCGGTATGCAGTTGCCGGTCACCATTGCGCAATCGTGCATGGCGATCTTCAACGCCGCCAACGTGTCCACCGCGGTCTATCCCTTCCTGACCATTGCCAATGCCAACCTGATCGAGGCCTTCGGCTCCGAGGGACAGAAGCGCATCTGGCTGCCGCATCTGTTCAGCGGCCGCTTCTTCGGCACGATGTGCCTGTCCGAGCCCCAGGCCGGTTCGTCGCTGTCGGACGTGCGCACGCGCGCGGAGCCGCACGGCGACGGCACCTATCGGGTGTTCGGCAACAAGATGTGGATCTCCGCAGGCGAGCACGAGTTGTCGGAGAACATCGTGCACCTCGTCCTGGCGAAGATCCCCGGTGGGCCGCCGGGGGTGAAAGGCATTTCCCTGTTCATCGTGCCGAAGTATCTGCTGAACGAGGACGGGTCGATCGGCGCCCGCAACGATGTCGCGCTGGCCGGGCTGAACCACAAGATGGGATACCGCGGTGCGACCAACTGCGTGCTCAACTTCGGCGAGCGCGGCGGCGCGGTCGGCTATCTGGTCGGGGAGCCGCACAAGGGGCTCTCGTACATGTTCCAGATGATGAACGAGGCGCGCATCGGTGTAGGACTGGGGGCGGTCATGCTCGGCTACGCGGGGTATCTGCATGCGCTCGCCTACGCCCGGGAGCGCATGCAAGGACGTCCGGTCGCCGGCAAGGATCCGGCGCAACCGCAGGTGCCCATCGTCGAGCATGCCGACGTGCGCCGCATGCTGCTCGCGCAGAAGGCCTACGTCGAAGGCGGACTGGCGCTGTGCCTGACCTGCGCTCGCCTCGCCGACGACGCGCATACCGCCCCCGGGGAGCGCGAGCGCCGTGAGGCAGCGCTGCTGCTGGAGGTGCTCACGCCCATCGCGAAATCCTGGCCCTCGCAGTGGTGCCTCCACGCCAATGATCTGGCGATCCAGGTGCATGGAGGCTACGGCTACACGCGCGAGTATCCGGTCGAGCAGTTCTACCGCGACAATCGCCTCAACCCGATCCACGAGGGCACGCACGGCATCCAGGCGCTCGATCTGCTCGGGCGCAAAGCGGGCATGCAGGACGGGGCGGCGCTGCAATTGCTCATGCGCGAGATGCAGACCACGGCGAGAACGGCGCGCTCGAGCGATTCGGCCGAACTCAAGCGTTGTGCGGACGACCTGATGAGCGCCGTGGACCGGGTGATGGAGACCACGCGCAACGCGCTGTGTACGATGCGCAACGGCGAGACCGAGCTTGCGCTCGCCAATGCCAGCCTGTATCTCGACGCGTGCGGCCACGTCGTGGTCGCGTGGCTGTGGCTGAAGCAGGCCTTGCTCGCCGTCGAGCGCGTCGGGACGGCGGGAGCGGGCGATCGCGAGTTCTACCAGGGCAAGCTGCAGGCGTGCCAGTACTTCTACCGCTGGGAACTGCCGAAGACGCGCCATCAGTTCGATCTGCTGAACAATCTCGACCGCACATGCCTGGAGATGCAGGATGCGTGGTTCTGATCTTCCGGCGGCATGCCCCCGCGCGCCATCGCGGCGCAAACCCGGATCCAGAAGCGGAGTGGACCCATGAGCCTGCGCAACCTGTTCGATCTCACCGGGCGCGTCGCGCTCGTCACCGGCGGCTCGCGCGGGCTGGGCCTGCAGATCTGCGAGGCCCTGGGGGAACTCGGTGCGCGCGTCGCCATCACCGCACGCAAGCAGGCGGAGCTGGATGCGGCGGCCGCGCATCTGCGCGGTCTTGGCGTGGACCTCCTCACGGTTGCCTGCGATCTGCAGGACGCGCACGCGGCGCGGCCCCTGGTGGAACAGGTGCACGGACACTACGGCCGGCTCGACATTCTGTTCAACAATGCGGGCACCACGTGGGGTGCACCGGCCGAGCAGCACCCGCTGGACGCCTGGAACAAGGTCATCAATCTGAATCTCACGTCACTGTTTGCACTCAGTCAGGCCGCCGCCAACCTGGCGATGATTCCGGCCCGTCGCGGGCGCATCGTCAACATCGCCTCGGTCGCCGGTCTGTCCGGCACGCACCCCGACTTCATGCGCACCATCGCCTACAACACGAGCAAGGGCGGGGTGGTCAACTTCACGCGTTCGCTGGCTGCGGAATGGGCGCAGTACGGCATCACGGTGAACGCGATCGCGCCCGGCGTGTTTCCCACGAAGATGGCGAAGGTGATGGCCGAGACACACAAGGACACCATCATGCGGCTCACGCCGCTCAAGCGCTTCGGCGGGGAAGAGGATCTGAAGGGCGTGGCCGCGCTGCTGGCCTCGGACGCCTCCGCTTACATCACGGGTCAGATCATCGCGGTGGACGGCGGGATGAGCGCGATCTGAGCATGCACGACAAGCGTTTCGATATCCGCATCCCCTTCGTCGATCACCTCGGCGTGGAACTGCTCGAGAGGACCGAGGGCAGGGTGCGCATCGCCTTCTCGCCGCGGCCGGAGCATCTGAACAGCTGGAACGGCATCCACGGCGGCGTGATGATGACCCTGCTCGATACCGCGCTCGGCAGCGCTTCGCGCACGCTCGATCCAGCCTGCGTCGGCGCGACGACGGTGGAGCTGAAGACCAACTTCCTGGCCGCGGCGCGCGGCACCGTGACCGGCGAGGGATATGCGCAGCGTGCGGGCCGCTCGCTGATCTACGCCGAGGGGGAGATCCGCGACGCGGCGGGGACCTTGCTCGCCAAGGCGAGCGGCACGTTCAAGCTCGTCTATGCGAAGGACGCGCCGTGAACGCGACGCAGCTGCGCGCGGCGGCACATGCGCGCTCCAGCCTGCCGCGCTGGGTGGCATTGCTGGCGTTGCTGCTGCTGGCAGTGATCTGGGGCGGCATGTATCTGCGTGACAATCTGCCGGATGGGCAGATCATGATGGGACACGCCATGAGCGGGACGGGGGCGGCTTTCCTTACGCCGCTCGTGCTCGTGTGCGCGCTCGGCCTGTGGCTGCGCAGCCGCTGGGGTTGGTGGGTGAGCCTCATCGCCTTCGGATGGACGACCGCTTCCTACCTGCTCACGCTCATGGTGGTGGTCGCGAGCGGAGATCGGACGGGCGTGCTCACATGGATCATCGGTGCGCTCCTAATCGGTGTGCTCGTGCTGCTGCTCCTGCCGTCCACCCGCCATGCCTGCCTCACGCGCTAGACCACATTGGACAGGAGCGAACGGACATGCCACTCGATCCGCAGGCCGAGCACGTGCTCGGCCTCGTCAGGAAGGCCGGGTTGCCGGAACTCTGGCAGCTCACCCCGCAACAGGCACGTGAACAGTACCTGATGCGTGTCGCCAAACTGGCGACCAAGGAGGAGATCCATCGCGTCCACGACCGCCGCATTCCCGGGGCGGGACAGGACATCCCGCTGCGCGTGTACGAGCCGCGCGCGGCCAGGCCAGGCGAGCGCTTCCCGGTACTGGTGTGGTTCCATGGCGGCGGCTTCGTGATCGGCAACCTGGACTCGCACGATCATGCCTGCCGCGTGCTGGCCACGCAGGCCGACTGCATGGTGGTGGCGGTCGACTACCGGCTGGCGCCGGAGTTCAAGTTCCCGGCCGCCGTCGACGATTGTCTCGCGGTGGTGCGGTGGCTCGCGCTGCACGCGGCGGAACTCGGCGGAGATCCGGCGCGCATCGCAGTGGGTGGGGATAGCGCCGGCGGCAATCTCGCCGCGGTATGCGCGATCCTTGCGCGCAACGAGGGCTACCCGAAACTCGCGTTCCAGCTGCTCATCTATCCGTGCACGGCCCCGGAACCGGAAACGCCATCGCATCGAAGGTTCGCCGAGGGGCACCTGCTCACGCGCAACACCATCACGTGGTTCTACAAGCAGTATGTGCGCAGCCCGAAGGAATTCTATGACTTCCGCTTCGCGCCCCTGGTGGCGGAAGACCTGTCGAATCTGCCGCCCGCGCTCGTGCTGGTGGCCGGCTACGATCCGTTGCGCGACGAGGGGGTGGACTACGCGAAACGGTTGATCGAGGCCGGGAATCGCGTGATGCTGGTCAACTACGAGGGCATGATCCACGGCTTCCTGCTGATGGGTGGTGCGATCGACGCGGCGAAGCGCGCGTTGAGCGAATCCGCGGCGGCACTGCGGCGTGCGTTCGCAGCGGGTGCGAAGAACAACTGACGAGGAGGGGAGAATGAGCCTGCAGGGCAAGGTGGCGTGGGTGACTGGTGCGGGAACCGGGATCGGTCTGGCGGGGGCCAAGGCGCTGGCAGAGGCAGGCGCGAGCGTCGTGCTGTCGGGGCGCCGGGCCGACGTGCTGCAGGCGGAAGCAGAAGCGATTCGCAGGTCGGGTGGAGTTGCGGAAGCCGCGGCGCTCGACGTCGCCGATCCCGAGAAGGTGAACCTGGTGGCGGAGGCGATCCTCGCGCGCCATCGCAAGGTGGACATCCTGGTCAACAGCGCGGGGCTGAACGTACCCAACCGCTTCTGGCGCAATCAGACGATCGATGGATGGAATCAGGTGATGCGCATCAACGTCGACGGCGTCTTCTACTGCACGCAGGCCGTATTGCCTGGCATGCGCGAGCGACGTGACGGCTGCATCATCAACGTCTCGTCGTGGGCGGGGGTGCACCACTCGCAACTCACCGGCGGCGCCTACAACGGCAGCAAGCATGCGGTGACGGCGCTGACCGAGACGATCAACATGGAGGAGGGCGTCAACGGCATCCGCGCCTGCGCGCTCTGTCCCGCCGAGGTCGCCACACCCATCATGGACCGCCGGCCGATCCCGCCGTCGCAGGAGGATCGCGCGAAGATGCTGCAGCCTCGCGATCTGGGGCAGGCCATCCGCTGGATCGCCGAACTGCCGGCCAATGTGTGCATCAATCAGCTGGTGATCAGCCCGACGTGGAACCGGATCTACCTCGGGGCAGCGGATCTGAAGGCGCGCTGACTAGGCCGACATCGATTCCAGTTTCAAGCCGGCGTGCTCGCGCTGCACGTGGAAGCTGATCTTCGGCCACATCTCCTGTACCACCTTCATCTCCCCGCGTGTGGCAGTGAGCAGAGTCAGGGAGTGGGCGGCATCGTACGCGAGCCGGCCTTCGTTGCCGGCGATGAAGCGGTTCAGCTCCACCGGGTCGTCGCAGGTCACCCAGCGCGCGCAAGTGTAGGGTGAGGAGAGGATGCGGGCCTCGACCCCGTACTCGTGCTTCAGCCGGTGCGCCGCGACCTCGAACTGCAGCACGCCGACCGCGCCGAGCAACAGCATCGAGCCGCGCAGCGGCTTGAACACCTGGATGGCACCTTCCTCCCCGAGCTGCTGCAGGCCGGTGCGCAGCTGCTTGGTTCTGAGCGGATTCACCACCTCGATACCGCGGAAGATCTCCGGCGCGAAGAACGGCAGGCCGGTGAATTGGAGGGTTTCTCCCTCGGTCAGCGTATCACCCAACTGGATCCCGCCGTGGGTCGGGATGCCGATGATGTCTCCCGCATAGGCCTCGTCGAGCAATTCCCGACGCTGGGAGAGGAAGGACACGACATTGTTGGGCCGGATGTCCTTGCCGCTGCGCTGCACGCGCAGCTTCATTCCGCGCTCGAAGCGCCCGGAACACACGCGGATGAACACGACGCGATCGCGGTGCGCCGGATCCATGTTCGCCTGGATCTTGAACACGACCCCGGAGAAGCGCTTGCCATCCGGTTCCACCGGCCCCTGCAGGGCGACCCGCGGCTGTGGCGGCGGCGCGATGTCGACGACCGCGTCCAGCACTTCCCGCACGCCGAAGTTGTTGATGGCGGAACCGAAATACACCGGCGTCTGCCTGCCCGCGAGAAACTCCTGGAGCGAGAAGGGCGGCGAGGCATCGCGCAGCAACTCGATGTCGTGCCGCGCGTGTGTCAGCTCCTCGCCGAAGCGAACGGCGAGTTCGGGATTGTCCAGTCCGCGGACGATTTCGACGTCGTCGACCAGGCGTTCCTCCCCGGGGGCGAACACCCGGACCAGGTCGCCGTTCATGTCGTACACGCCTCGGAAGCGCTTGCCCATTCCCACGGGCCACGACATCGGCACTGCGCTCATTTCCAGCACGCGCTCCAGTTCGTCCATCAGTTCGAGGGGCGGGCGCACCTCGCGGTCGAGCTTGTTCACGAAGGTGATGATCGGCGTGCCGCGAGATCGGCA
The DNA here is from genome assembly GCA_023430065.1 of Pseudomonadota bacterium. Taxonomy (GTDB): domain Bacteria; phylum Pseudomonadota; class Gammaproteobacteria; order Burkholderiales; family SHXO01; genus SHXO01. Next base: position 25,176 of record JAEZCG010000172.1, read on the forward strand.
CACCTCCAGCAGGCGCAGCGTCTGCGGTTCCACGCCCTTGGCCGCATCGATCACCATGAGGGCCGCGTCGACCGCGGTCAGCACCCGGTAGGTGTCCTCGGAGAAGTCCTGGTGACCCGGCGTGTCCAGGAGGTTGATGACGTGGCCGCGGTAGTCCATCTGCATCACCGAGCTGGCGACCGAGATGCCGCGCTGCTTCTCGATCTCCATCCAGTCCGAGGTGGCGTGGCGCGCCGCCTTGCGCGCCTTCACGCTGCCCGCGATCTGGATGGCGCCGGCGAACAGGAGCAGCTTTTCCGTCAGGGTGGTCTTGCCCGCGTCGGGGTGGGAGATGATCGCGAACGTGCGGCGCTGACGGACGCGCTCGGACAGAACTTGCGGGCAGAGATCGGTCATGGGCTCGATAGATCGGGGCCGGACTCCGCCGGTGCAAGGGGCGGACCGGAAAAGCCGCGCATTTTAGAGGCTTTTCGGCATGTAGGCGGCAAAGCGTCTAACGCAAAGATCGCAACGGGCGCAAAGGTCCGCAGGTATTGCGAGCGAACGGCCACAGAAGTGGGGGCTCGGCGTTCCCACCGGTGCCGTTGATGTGGTTCTTTGCGCTCTTTGCGTCCTTGGCGTTGAAGGCCGTGGCATGTGCCTGAAGCGCGTACGCTTGACGTCGGCACCAATCGCCGGCAACGTTCCGGGCATCCGACATTCCAGGAGTCCGACGTGTCCTTGGCCGAAAAGCTGCGCAGCCAGATGTCGCTGCCCGTCATCGCGGCGCCGATGTTCATCGTGTCCAACCCGGAGTTGGTCGTCGCCCAGTGCACGAGCGGTGTCATCGGCTCGTTTCCCGCGCTCAACGCGCGCCCGGCCGAGATGCTGGACGAGTGGCTGACCCGCATCGAAACGCAACTGGCCGCGCAGCGCCAGGCGAACCCAGGGGCGAAGATCGCGCCCTTCGCGGTCAACCAGATCATCCACCAGTCGAACGATCGGCTCGACCACGATCTCGACGTATGCATGCGGCACGAAGTGCCGATGATCATCACCAGCCTGCGTGCCCCCACGGACGTGGTGAAGCGCGTGCACGCCTATGGCGGTGTGGTGTTCCACGACGTGATCAGCGTCCGGCACGCGCACAAGGCGCTGGAGGCGGGTGTGGACGGGTTGGTACTGGTGTGTGCCGGCGCCGGCGGCCATGCCGGCGCACTCAGTCCCTTCGCCCTCGTGCGTGAGGTGCGCCAGTTCTTCGATGGGCCCATTGCGCTGTCCGGTGCGATCACCGACGGCAATGGCGTGCTGGCGGCCGAAGCGATCGGAGCGGACTTCGCCTACGTGGGCACGCGCTTCATCGCCACCTCGGAGGCCAATGCGGATGCCCGTTACAAGCAGATGATCGTGGACGGCACGGCGGCCGACGTGGTCTACACACCGTACTTCACCGGCGTTCACGGCAACTATCTCAAGCCCAGCATCGCCGCCGCGGGACTCGACCCCGACGACCTGCCTCAGGCGGACAAGACCAAGATGAATTTCGGTTCGAGCGCCGGACCCAAGGCGTGGAAGGAAATCTGGGGCTGTGGGCAGGGCATCGGCAACATCAAGGAGGTGCTGCCGACGCGGGAACTGGTCGGGCGCATGCGAGACGAGTACGCGGCGGCCCGTAAGCGGCTGGCGCTGTAGCGACGCAGGAGCCGCGGACCCGGCGCTTGCGGCGGGGCGAGGCCGGCACGACATGCCGGCGCGCCGCGGGCCAGCGCCTTACACCATCACCAGGCCGCCGTCGACGTGATAGGACTGGCCAGTGACGTAATCCGAATCCGCGCTCGCCAGGAACACGGCCATCCCCGCCACATCCTGCGCGGTCTCGGGCCGCTTCATCGGGATGCCCGCGATGCGATCCCGCCAGGCGGATCCCGTCGGACGGCCATCGGACTCGGTCCACTCGCGGTCGATCTGCTTCCACATCTCGGTGTCCACGACGCCCGGGCAGATGGCGTTGACGGTCACCTGCGGTGCCAGGCCCGACGCGCCGGATTGCGTGATGCTGATCACCGCTGCCTTGCTGGCGGCGTAGGCGGCGAACATCGGACGCCCGATGCGTCCGCCGATGGACGCGATGTTGACGATCTTCCCTTGTGGCCGGCCCTCGCCGAGCGGCGCCTGCGTCAGCATGCGGCGCGCCGCGGCCTGCAACGCAAAGAAAAGCCCGCGGGCATTCACGTCGTTCACGTAGTCCCAATCCTCCGGGGTGAGGTCCAGGAGCGGCCGTACGCGCACGACGCCGGCGTTGTTGACCAGCACGTCGAGGCGACCGAAGCGATGTGCAACGCGTTCCACCATCTCACGCGACTGTGCAGGGTCGCCCACGTCCGAACGCAGGGCCTCGGCCTCCGCCCCGGCCGCGCGAAGTTCCTCCAATGCCGACTGCAGGTTGCGCTCGTGCACGTCGGTAATGGCGACGCGGGCGCCTTCCGCCGCATAACGCCGTGCGATCGCGCGCCCGATCCCGCGTGCCGCTCCGGTGACGAGCGTCACCACTCCATCGAGTCTGCCCATCGCCTCTCTCCATAAAGAAAAACGCCC
>JAEZCG010000192.1 GCA_023430065.1 Pseudomonadota bacterium
GCCTGTCGGAGGACGCTGCTTCACGTCTGGTCGCGGCACGCCGTGCGCTGCGCTGGAATGCATCCGGCACGCACGACTTCGAAGCGCTCGCGCTCGCCGCGCGGCTCACCCGCCGCGATACGCAGGCGCTGGCAGCGGCCGGTGCGCTGAATCGCCTGGAGGGACATCGGCGCCAGGCGATGTGGCGCATCGCCGGCATCGACACGCGCCCGCCGCTGCTGGTCGACGCGCCGATCGCGGACCGCTTGCCCGTGCTCGCCCCGCCCAGCGAAGGCGAGGATCTGATAGCCGACTACGCCAGCCTCGGATTGACGCTGGGGCGCCACCCGCTCGCACTGCTGCGCGCGCGCCTGCAGCGTGCGCGCATCCTCAGCGCCGCGCAGATCCGCGAGCAGTCGCACGGCCGCCTGGTGCGCGCGGCCGGACTGGTGATCGGACGCCAGCGTCCGGACACCGCCAGCGGCGTCATCTTCGTCACACTCGAGGACGAGACCGGCATGGTCAACGTGGTGGTCTGGCGCAGCGTGTCCGACGCGCAGCGGCGCGCGTTGCTCGGGGCACGCCTGATGGCCGTGCACGGCGTGCTCGAGCGTGACGGCGAAGTCGTCCACCTGATCGCGGGACGCCTGGTCGATCTGTCGCCTCTGCTCGGGAACCTGCAGGCGCGCTCGCGCGATTTCCACTAGCCGCATGTTGTCCATGCTGGATCGCTCGCTTGCCATGGCGATTTGACAATGGAATGTCGGATTACTTTACAGCCGCCAGCATCCGGTGCGACCAAGACATCAATAAGCCTCTGATGCAACGCATCTAAATGAACTGGCACAGGCATTGCAACATTTACCGTCGCCTTCGCCCGACAGCCGCATGTACCCGGGGCGATTTGACAAAAGAAGATGGAGTCCAAATGAAACGCATCGCCCTCGCAACACTCGGTCTCGCGACCGCGCTCGGCAGTGCCACGGCAAGCGCCGGCACCATCGAGCTGTGGATGTCCTCCAGCAGCAAACCGGCGGCGTACTCCACGTACACGACCGGCTCGATCGTCAATCCTGCCGGTCCGAACAACCAGTACTGGGAGGCGACCGTTTCCGATCCGGACTTCCCGGAGTACGGCAACTTCCAGATCAAGGCGTACGGCTTCACCACTGCCAACAGCGACGGCACCGGCGGCTTCCAGCAACGCAACGTGCAGCGCTACAGCGGCGGTCTCGGCATCTGCGACGGCGGCACTAGCGGGGATTGCTCGGATCCGCAGCACTCGATCGACAACGACGGCACCAACGACTTCATCCTGATCGACTTCGGCGCCGGGCACGAGTACGCGCCCACCCTGTTCAGCATCGGCTGGGAGTACTACAACAACTGCAGCACCAGCACCGTCTCCAACACCTGCCCGGACATCGAGGCATGGGTCGGCAACGACTTCAATGCCGCCCTGGGCTATGCCGGCGTCACCGGCAGCTGGACGCAGATCCTCGATGGGGATCCGCAGAACAACATCCAGCCTGGTACCGACTACCCGTTCGGAACGGGGGCCGGCCGCTACCTGCTCATCGGTGCGCAGACCGGCAGCGAATACTGCTGGCAGAGCGGCTATGACAAGAAGAAGAAAAAGGCAATCACGAGTTGCGAGTACGACTACTTCAAGCTGCAGTCGATCGCCCTGTCGAAGAACCCGCCGGAAGAAGAAGTGCCGGAGCCGGGAATGCTCGGCCTGCTCGGTCTTGCCGCCCTGGGCATTGCGGTTCGCCGTCGCCGCCGCGCCTGACCCAGGCAACCGCTTCTGCTCTCTCGATCGGGCGCCCCTGGGCGCCCGATTTTCTTTTTGGCGCCCCCGCGAAACTCGCTACACTCGCCCTCCCGGCACCTCGCACGATACGCGCGTGAGTTTCGAATTCGACACCTTCCCCGAGCGGCGCAGCACCAGCAGCACCAAGTGGAACCGCTACGCCGGCCGCGACGTGATCCCCATGTGGGTGGCGGACATGGATTTCCGCTGCGCGCCGGCGATCGTCGAGGCGCTGCGCAGCCGCGTCGAGCATGGCATCTTCGGCTATTCCGAACCACCGGCCGAGCTCGCCCCTGCCGTATGCGAAGCGCTGCTGAAGGACTACGGCTGGCGCGTGCAGGCGGACTGGATCGTCTGGCTGCCCAGCCTCGTGGTCGGTCTGAACGTGGTATCCCGCGCCCTGGCCGAAGCGGACGAGGAAGTGCTGACGGCGCAGCCGATCTATCCGCCCTTCCTGTCCGCGCCGCGCCACGCGCAACGCGCGCTGCGCACCGTCGAACTCGTGCAGTCGGCCGACGGGCGACGCTGGGAGTGGGACTGGGAGGCGCTCGAGGCGGCGGTGACGCCGCGCACGCGCCTGCTGCTGCTGTGCCACCCGCACAACCCCACCGGGCGGGCATGGACGCGTGAGGAATTGGAATGCCTCGCTGCATTCGTCCGCCGCCATCGCCTGCTGGTCGCCTCCGACGAGATCCACTGCGGACTGATCCTGGATGCCGGGCGCTCGCACCTGCCCTTCGCCAGCCTCGAAGACGACATCGCCGCGCGCACGGTGACCCTGATGTCCGCCAGCAAGACCTTCAATCTGCCCACGCTCGGCTGCGCCTTCGCGATCGCATCCGACGCCGCGATGCGGGCGCGGATCCGGCGCGCGATGGCAGGCATCGTCCACCACGTCGGCGGCCTGGGATACGTCGCCACGCTGGCCGCGTATCGGGATGGGAAGCCGTGGCAGCGCGCGCTCATCGAGTACTTGCGCGGCAATCGCGACCTGGTCGAGACGGAGCTCGCCGCGATGCCCGGCCTGAAGACCTGGCACGTCGAGGCGACGTACCTGGCCTGGATCGACGCTCGCGGCATGCGCGTGCCCGACCCGGTCGCGCACTTCGAGTCAGCCGGCGTGGGGCTCTACGACGGCGCCCAGTTCGGCGCACCGGGCTTTTTGCGGCTCAACTTCGCCTGCCCGCGCACGCTGTTGCGCGAGGCGCTCGCGCGCATGCGCAACGCGCTGCACCCCTGACACCCCGCCCTAGAACGTTCCCACCAGCGTCAACCGGAACTGCCGCGGCTCCACCGGGTGGAAGTGGACGTCCTCGATGCCCTCCCGCGGTCCAGCGGCCGGGCACGGCACGGTGCCCAGCTCGCTCGGCAGGCAGGACGCGTAGAAGTAGGCGATGTCCTGATCCTTGGATCCGAACAGGTTGAGCACGTCGAGCTGGACGCGCAGATTCTTCGTGAGTCTGTAGCCCACCCGCGCATTGGTGATCGTGGTCGAATCGGAGCGGACGCTGTTGTCCTCGATCAGCGGCCGCGCGCCCAGGTAGCGCAGCTGCACGCTGCCGAACCAGCGGCCCAGGTCCTCCACCGTGATACCGATCTGCGCCATGCGCTCCATCGCGCCGGGGATGTAGTCGCCGGCCTCGTCATCGTCACTGAAGCGGGCGCGGGTGAAGGCGAGCTCCGCGTCGATCAGCAGCCAGGGCATCGGCCGATAGTAGTTGATCCACTCGATGCCGACGCGCCGGCTCGGCCGGCTCGCCTCGGTGGTGCCGGCATCGCCGACGAACAGCAGTTCGGAATCCTGCTTCAGGTACCACAGCGCCAGCGAGCTCTGCAGGCCCGGAATGATCTCGGTACGCACGCCCAGTTCCGCGCCCTTGGTGCGCACCAGGGGATCGACCGGGTCCGCAGGGTCGAGCGTCTTCGGGTCGACCGAGATCACCGTACCGCGCGCATCGTTGCTGTGGAAGCCGTAGCCGGCGTTGACGAAGTACTCGGTCTTGGCCCATGGACCGAACACGAAGCCCAGTTTCGGCGAGACGATGCTGTCGGTCTCCTTGCCCGAGTTCTCCTCGATGCTGCTGTCCACGTCGAAGCGGTACCAGTCGGCCCGCACGCCGGCGATCGAACGCAGCCACGGCAGCCACTGCGTGGCATTCTCGAAGTAGATGCCGCCGCTCAGCTGATCCACGCTGTCCTCGCGCGTCGTGGACAGGATGTCGCGATCGGCCGTGGAATACAGGCCTACGCGCCGGATGTCGTCGTAGCGCACCTGCGCGCCCACGGTGTTGGTGGCCTCGGCCCCGCCCAGCTTGGTGCTCCACGCATAGCGCGGCTGGATTCCGTAGACCGTACGCCGATCGGCCTGCTTGAACTGGTCGCCGTTGGGTGCCCCGTTGAGCGGATCGTCGAGGGCGTACGTGAAATTCGACCACAGGTCGAGCGAGTAGCGGATGACGTAGGCATCGAGTTGGGCCTGCCCGTTGCCCAGTGCGTGCCGGACGTTGCCCGACAGGCTGAAGCGCGAGGTCTCGCCGCCGTTGGTGGGGTCGACTGTGCCGAAGCGGTCGATCTCGCCGCTTGCGACGGCGCGCGCCGGAATCTGGTCGGTTGCCGTCCAGTCGGAGTCGTACCCCATCAGGGTGACATTGAATCCGTTGGCGGCATCGCCCTGGCTATAGCGCAACACGCCGTTGAACTTGCGCAAGTCGTCCTCGTTCACCCACGGGCCGTCGTAGGTGAGCGCCTCGAAGCCGAGCAGCAGGTGCCCGGATCCGGCCTTGGGCGACGCCGCCGCGACCATGCGGCCGTAGCCGTCCGTGCCGACCGTGAGCAGCCCCAGTGACTGCGGCAACGCCTCGAAGTAGTGAATGTGTGCGGCGCCCGCGGTGGAGAAATCGCCTTCGGAGGCGAAGTACGGTCCCTTGCGGAAGTCCACGCCCGAGATCAGCTCCGGAATGACGAAGTTGATGTCGGCGTAGCCCTGTCCGTGACCGTGCGTGGGCATGTTCACCGGCATGCCGTCCAGGTTCAATGCGAAGTCGGTGCCGTGGTCCAGATTGTAGCCGCGCAGGAAGTACTGGTTCGCTTTCCCGCCGCCGCTGTGCTGCGTGACGATCATGCCCGGTACCAGCTCGACCAGCTCGCCAGGGCGTAGCAGCGGCCGGGATTCGATCCGCTTGTGGGTCACGCTGCCCTCGCTGGCCGCGTCGGACGTGCCGATTGCGGTCTGGTAATGGCCGATCACCTCGACTTCCGGAGCGTGCACTTCATCGGCATGGCCGACATCGGCGAACACCCCGGACAGGCCCGCGCCACCCAGCAGGGCGACGGCCGCTCTTCTTCTGATCATTGCAATCTCCCCTGGCTACAGGATCGTACTCTTATGAATTACGTTTTTCTCATACCGCCGCAATCCTAAGCTGGAAACGAGCACCAGACAAGAGGAGATCGCCCCGATCCTTCGTCAGCCGGAGCTTTGCGTTACCATCGTCGCCTTCGAGGCGATCCCATCCATGGAACGATTCACCATTTCCCTGAGCGAGACGCTCGCGCGCGAGTTCGACGAGCTCATCCGCAGGAAGGGCTACCAGAACCGCTCCGAGGCGGTGCGCGACATCCTGCGCGACCTGCTCAGCAGCGAGCGCCTGCAGCGCGAGGAAGCGCCGCACTGTGTGGCCGCACTGAGCTACGTCTACAACCACCACGCGCGCGACCTGGCGGAACGCTTGACCGCCCTGCAGCACGCGCACCACGACCTCGTGCTGTCGTCGATGCACGTGCACCTGGATCACGACGACTGCCTGGAGACGGTGATGCTGCGCGGCGCCACGCGCGAGGTGTCGGCGTTCGCCAACGCACTGATGGCGGAGCCGCAGGTGCGTCACGGACGCCTGAACCTGGTCCCGGTCGAGTTGCACGATCATCACGACCGCCGCACACAGCACGCACACGAGCACCATCACCTGCACAGCAGTCCCAAAGTCTGAGGTTCCCATCGTCATGTCTGCACCACTGCTTCTCTCGCCGCTGGTCCTGCGCGGCCTCACGTTGCCCAATCGCATCGTCATCTCGCCGATGTGCCAGTACTCCGCACGCGAAGGCCTCGCCAACGACTGGCACTTCGCCCACCTCGCGCAATTCGCGATCGGCCGCGCGGGACTGATCTTCACCGAGGCCGCGGCAGTGGAGCGTGCCGGGCGCATCACGCATGGCGACCTCGGCATCTGGTCCGACGAGCAGGTCACGCCTCTGCGCCGCATCACCGAGTTCATCAAGTCGCAGGGCTGCGTACCGGCCATCCAGCTCGCCCACGCCGGCCGCAAGGCGAGCATGCAGCGCCCGTGGCACGGCAACGGCCCGATGGACGAGTCCGATCGCGCACGCCGCGAGGTGCCGTGGCAGGTGGTCGCGCCCAGCGCGGTGCCGGTCGGCGAAGGCTGGCTCGTTCCACATGAACTTTCCTTGGACGAGATCGAGCAGCTGAAATCGCAGTGGCGCTCGGCCGCCCGCCGCGCCCTCGCTGCGGGCTTCGAGGTGGCTGAGATCCATGGCGCCCATGGTTACCTGATCCACGAGTTCCTCTCGCCGCTCAGCAACCGGCGCACGGACGCCTATGGCGGCGGCTTCGAGGGGCGCATCCGTCTGGCATTGGAGATCGCCGAGATCGTGCGGTCGGAGTGGCCCGCCGAGCGGCCGGTGTTCTTCCGCGTTTCCTCCAGCGATGGCATCGAGGGTGGATGGACCGCCGAGGAGACCGTGCAGCTGGCGCGCGCGCTGCGGCGCACGGGCATCGACGTGATGGACTGCTCCTCGGGTGGGATCGCCGGCTCGGCGACCGCGGCGCGGCTCAAGCGCACCCTGGGATTCCAGGTGCCGTTCGCGGAGCGCGTTCGCCGTGAGGCCGACATCGCCACGATGGCGGTCGGACTGATCCTCGACGGCGTGCAGGCCGAACGCGTCCTGCAGGCGCAGCAGGCCGATCTCATCGCGGTGGGCCGGCAGGCGCTGTTCGATCCGCACTGGGCCTTGCACGCGGCGATCGCCCTGCGCGCCGAGGGCGCGTTCGAGCAGTGGCCGGTTCAGTACGGATGGTGGCTGGACAAGCGCCGCAACTCGCTCGACGAGCAGGACGCCGAGCGCGCGGTCAATCGCGCCGCCTGAGCCGGGCGGTCGCACACCGCAGGAGAATCGACATGGCGATCGTCGGACTGAATCACTTCACCGTGCTCACCCACGACCTCGAGGCTTGCAAGGCCTTCTACATCGGCCTGCTCGGGCTGAAGGAAGGTTATCGGCCGCCCTTCACCTTTCCGGGGGTGTGGCTCTACTCGGGAGAGACCGCGGTCCTGCACGTGATCGCCGGACGCAGCCTGCCGGAGGATCCGCGCGGCACCCTCGACCACGTCGCCTTTACCGGGCGCGATCTCGCCGGTACCGCCGCTAGCCTCACCCGGGCCGGCATCGACTACGAGCTGCGCAAGACGCCGGACGGCAGGCAGTGGCAGATGTTCTGCTTCGATCCCAGCGGCGCACGCGTGGAGATCGATTTCGACGC
>JAEZCG010000204.1 GCA_023430065.1 Pseudomonadota bacterium
TGGAAGAAGCCGTGGCTCGCACGCGCGCCCACGAGGTGATCGTTGCGGTCCGCGAGCAGCGCGGCGGATCGCTGCCCCTCAGTCATCTGCTCAATTGCCGGCTCCGCGGCGTACGCATCCTGGATCTGCCGGGTTTCTTCGAACGTGTGACGGGCGAGGTGCCGGTCGATTCCCTGAAGAGCAGCTGGATGATTTACGGGGACGGCTTCCGCCAGGACTGGGGACGCCGCTTCGTCAAGCGGGTGTTCGACGTGCTGGCTGCCTCGATCCTTCTGGTTCTCACCCTACCCGTCATGGCGATCGCCGCACTCGCCATCCTGCTGGAAAGTGGCAGGCCCTTGATTTTCAGGCAGGATCGGGTCGGACTGGGCGGCAAGGAATTCACCGTCTTCAAGTTCCGCAGCATGCGCACCGATGCCGAGCGCGACGGCGTGCCGCGCTGGGCCACGACAGGGGATCCTCGCATCACCCGCGTAGGACGCTTCATCCGCCGCACCCGAATCGATGAATTACCTCAGCTTTTCAATGTGCTACGCGGCGAAATGAGCTTCGTGGGACCGCGGCCGGAACGCGCCTTCTTCGTCGAACAACTGTCCGAGAAGATTCCCTTTTATGGCGCTCGCCACACGGTGAAGCCGGGGTTGACAGGCTGGGCGCAGGTTCGCTACAGCTACGGTGCCTCGGTGGAAGATGCGGTAAAGAAACTTCAGTTCGATCTGTATTACGTAAAGAACCACACCCTCTTCCTGGACATCCTGATCCTGGTCAAGACCATCCGCGTCGTCCTCAAGGGCGAAGGCGCACGTTGAGTCACCGGCGGATGCGCGGGCATCCGCCATCCTTCACCGACGTCGGCAGATGATGACCTGCGCCGGACGGACGGATTCCGCTAAAGCCTATCGGCTATAGTGTCGCAGTAGGGCAGGCAAGTGCTTGCCGCTGTCCCTTTCGGTTCCGAGGAGACTCCGCCCTGGACTAGCCAGATGTCCACGCCTGACTACGTTGCCACCATCACTTACGGAATCGGGGCCGCGGCGTACGCCGCGATCGCCCTGCAGCTCGGCCTGCGGGCCGGCAGCTCATGGCGCGGCCGGCTGCTGGTCGCGGCGTGCGTAGCCAGCTGCGTGTGGGAGCTGAGCGGAGTCGCCCAGGCGCTATGGAGCCTCAACCTGACCTGGGTTGCGCATCAGTGGGCGGACGCCGTGCGCTGGGCGCTCTGGACCGCGTTTCTGCTCACGCTCGTCCCCACGCTGCAGGAACGCAAGCCCCGGGTTGCGCTGTACTTCGGGCTCATCGCAGCGTCATGCGCGATGCTGGCACTGCCGGCCCTTTCCGTGCTGTCCGAAGGCAGCGCAGGCATGGTCTCTGCGTTCGGCCTCTGGATCGTAGCTTCGATCGCCGGTCTCGTCCTGTGCGAGCACATCTACCGCGCAGCGCCTGAAGAGCGCCGCTGGGGCCTGAAGCCGTTGTGCATCGGCGCAGCGGCGCTATATGGATTCGATCTCTTCGTGTATTCCGATGCAGCGTTGATGAAAGGCCTGGATGCGAGCTTCTGGACGGCTCGGGGCATCGCACACGTGCTCCCGATCCCGCTGATTCTCGTCTCCTCCGCGCGCAACCGGGCCTGGACCATCGATGTCGCCGTCTCGCGGGCGGTGGTATTCCGCTCCACCGCCCTGCTGATCTCCGGTGTCTATCTGCTCGCCGTCGCCGCCGCCGGCTACTACGTCCAACTGTTCGGAGGAGAATGGGGCAAGGCGATGCAGACGCTGCTGCTGCTCGCCGCGCTCATCCTGCTCGTCGTGCTCTTCGCCTCCGGGACGTTCCGGGCTCGACTGAAGGTCTACATCAGCAAGAACTTCTTTTCCTACCGCTACGACTATCGCGAGGAATGGCTGCGCCTGACCGCCAAACTGGCCCAGAGCGAATCGGGAGCGACCGTGTACGAGCGCACGGCACATGGTCTCGCGGATCTGGTGGAAAGCCCGGCCGGGGCAGTCTGGATGCGGGACGACGACGGCAGATACCGCCCGGCTGGAGGCTGGAACATGACCGCCCCGGAAAGCGCAGAGGAGCAGTCCAGCCCGCTTGTCCGCTTCCTCGAGAGCACCAACTGGATCGTGGATATCGACGCGCCACGCATTCGCGTGGGCGAGGATCAGCTGCCGGAACTGCCGGCCTGGCTCACCGGCATTCCCGGGGCGTGGCTGCTCGTGCCCATGGCATCGGACACCAAGCTGGTGGGCTTCATCGTTCTGCTCAAGCCCCGCGTGCCGGTCGAAGTGAACTGGGAGGTCCTCGACCTGCTCAAGACCGCTGCCAGGCAAGCGGCGGCTTACCTCGGGCACGTGCGCGCGATCGAGGCGCTCGTGGAAGCCAAACAGTTCGACGCATTCAATCGGATGTCGGCATTCGTCGTCCACGACCTGAAGAACCTGATCGCACAACTGTCCCTGCTGCTTCGCAACGCCGAACGTCACGGCGCCAAGCCCGAGTTCCAGCGCGACATGCTCGAGACCGTAGAGCACGTGGTCGAGCGCATGAACAGACTGCTCCTGCAGCTTCGCTCGGGCGAGACACCGGTCGAGAATCCACGCCCGATCGAACTCGCACCCCTCATCGAGCGGGTACGCTCGGTCCACGCCAGGCAGGGGCATCAAGTGCAGTCGA
>JAEZCG010000255.1 GCA_023430065.1 Pseudomonadota bacterium
GTTCTGCGTCCCGGGCGAGAGTTATCTGGCCGTGATCGATGCGCTCTATGACGTACGGGATCGTATTGCCCTGGTAGTTTGTCGCCAGGAGGGGGGCGCGGCGTTCATGGCCGAAGCCTACGGCAAGCTTACTGGGCGCCCTGGAATCTGTATGGTGACGCGCGGTCCGGGCGCAACCAACGCGAGCATAGGAGTGCACACCGCCTACCAGGATTCCACACCGATGATCCTGTTCATCGGTCAGATCGGGAGCGACGTCGTCGAGCGCGAGGCGTTCCAGGAGGTCGACTACCGGCGGATGTTCGGGCAGATGGCGAAATGGGTGGCGCAGATCGATCGTGCCGATCGAGTGCATGAGTACGTCAGCCACGCGTATCACGTCGCGGTGTCGGGACGTCCCGGCCCGGTCGTGCTCTCGCTTCCCGAGGGCATGTTGGCGGCGCAGGCAGCGGCCGTCGCCGCGCGCCCGTATCACAAGGTCAAGGCCTTCCCCGGCGCAGGACAGTTGAGCGAGCTCGCACAAATGCTCGGTGCGGCGCAGCGCCCGCTACTGCTGCTCGGTGGCGGGGACTGGAGCGAGAAGGCATGTACGGACATCCGCGCGTTCGCGGAAACCTGGAAGCTGCCGGTCACATGCAGCTTCCGGCGCCAGGATCTGCTCGACAACCGTCACGATCAGTACGCGGGCGAGATCGGCATCGCCACGGGCGCGGATCTGAAGAAACGAGTCGCGGAATCCGATCTCATTGTCGCCGTCGGTCCCCGCCTCGGCGAGATGACCACGAGCGGTTACACGCTGCTGTCCATTCCGCAGGTGCGCCAGCGCTTCGTGCACGTGCATCCCGGTGCCGACGAGCTCGGCCGCGTGTACCAGGCCGACCTGATGATCAACGCCGGCATGGCAGAGTTTGCCGCTGCCGCGCGTGCGCTTGCACCCGTGTCGGCACCCGGCTGGGAATCGTGGACCCGCACGCTGCGCGCCGAATATCTGAAGACCATCGAGCCCGTGCCGGTACCCGGACCGGTGAACATGAGCGAGGTGCTGGCATGGATGAATGCGCACCTTCCCGCCGGCAGCATCGTCACGAACGGCGCAGGAAATTTTTCGGGCTGGCCGCAGCGCTTCTACCAGTACACCGGATATCGCACGCAGCTCGGACCGACGAACGGCGCGATGGGATACGGAGTGCCGGCTGCAATCGCCGCGAAGATGGTGCACCCCGAGCGCATCGTCGTGTGCTTCTCCGGCGACGGCGATTTCATGATGACCGGACAGGAGCTTGCGACCGCGATGCAATACGATGCGCCGGTCGTGTTCGTCCTCGTGAATAACGGGATGTACGGCACGATCCGCATGCACCAGGAGCGTGAATACCCGGCGCGCGTTCACGGCACGGCGCTGAGCAATCCGGATTTCGTGGCACTGGCGCGCGCCTATGGAGCGCATGGGGAGCTGGTCGAGCGTACCGACCAGTTCGCGGCTGCATTCGAACGCGCGCTGTCGTCGGGGAGGCCGGCGCTGCTGGAAGTGCGGCTCGATCCCGAGGCGATCACCACGCGTACGACGCTGTCGGCGATCCGCAAAGCGGCGCAGGCAAAGAGCTGAGGATCAGGCCGATCGTTCGCGGAAACTTGGACCTTGCGTCACTCCATGGCCACCCCGGTTTGTTTGACCACGCGAGCCCATTTGGCGATCTCGGCTCGCGTCAGTTCGGCGAGCTGTGCGGCGCTACCCGGCGCTGGCTGTAGACCCTGTTCGCGCAGTCGCTCCGCCACGGTGGGCAGGGCGATCGCCTTGCGCACTTCCGCGTTGAGGCGCTGCGCCACTGCGGGCGGTGTGTGCGCCGGTGCGTACAGGGCATACCAGGAGGTGACCTCGTAGCCGGCCAGCCCGGCTTCCTGCATGGTCGGCACGCCCGGAAGTTGCGCTGTGCGTCGGGACGAGGTCACGGCGAGTGGCGTGAGCTTGCCTGCCTGGATGTGCGGAAGCGCCGTCGCAAGATTGTCGAAGATGATCTGTACCTGGCCGCCGAGCAGGTCGATGAGCGCGGGGGCACTGCCCTTGTAGGGAACGTGGACCAATTCCACGCCAGCGGCGAGCTCGAACAGCGCGGCGGACAGATGCAGTGTCGTGCCGCTGCCGCTGGATGCGTAGGCGATGGTGGCCGGTTTCTCCTTGGCCAGACGGATCAAGTCGGCAACGGATCGGGCGCCGAGCTTCGGATTCACGGCCAGCACGTTCGGTTGTGTGATCAGCAGCGAAATGGGCGTGAAATCCTTCTGCGCGTCGTAAGGCAGGCTCGGGTACAGGCTTGGCGCAATGCCGTGGGTCGCGATCGTTCCCAGCAGCAGCGTATGGCCGTCCGCACGCGCCTTGGCGACCAGCGCGGCGCCAATGGTGCCGGCGGCGCCTGGCCGGTTCTCCACGATCACCCCCTGCCCGAGCGACTTGGACAGCTGATCGGCGATCAGGCGCGCCACCAGATCGACGCCACCTCCGGGTGCGTATGGGGCGACGATCCTGATCGTCTTGGTGGGGTACTGCTGCCCCAGGGCGATGGTGGGCACACATAGCGCCATCAACAGCCAGAGCAGGCGCGCGAGAGCCGTCCGGCACATCGCTCAGAAGCCCACGGCTTGACCGTCGCGGCGGGGCTCCGAAGCTGCCACGTAGCCGCCAGCGATGCGGCGAATGAGCTGCGCGGAGCCGAACTCCATGTTCCAGCGTTCCACCTGTCGGATCTTGTGTCCCAGGGCGGCGAGCCCCGCTACGGCGGACGCCGGCATGTGGTGCTCGACGATCACGCCGGCATCGGCGGTGATCTTCCAGCGCGGGGCATCCGCTGCTGCTTGCGGATTCTGACCGTGGTCCGCCGTACGGATCATCATCTGCACATGGCCCTGCGCCTGCATGTCCGCACCCATGACACCGAAGCTCATCAGCGCCTTGCCCTCTTGCGTCGCGAAGGCCGGGATGATGGTGTGGAAGGGTCGCTTGCGTGGGCCCACGCAGTTGGGATGAGCGGGGTCGAGGGAGAAAGCGGAGCCGCGATTCTGCAGACTGATGCCTGTCTCCGGCACCACCACGCCGGATCCGAATCCTGCGTAGTTCGACTGGATATAGGACACCATCATCCCCGACGCATCGGCGGCGGTCAGATAGACGGTGCCGGACGTGGGCGGAACGCCCGCACCGTACGTCTGTGCTCGCTTGCGGTCGATGCGTGCGGCCCGCTGCTTCAGATAGCCGGGGTCGAGCAGGTCTGCGGCGCCCACACGCATCACGCGCGGATCGGCGACATGCGCGTACACGTCCGCGAATGCGAGCTTCATGGCCTCGATCTGCAGATGCAGGCTTTCGGGCGATTCGGGTGGCAGGCTCGCGAGATCGAAGTGCTCGAGGATGCCGAGCGTGATCAGCGCGGCGATGCCCTGACCGTTGGGGGGAATCTCGTGCAGGCGCAGCGAACGGTAGTCCTGTGCGATCGGTTCCACCCAGTCTGGCCGATGCGCGGCCAGGTCGTCCTCGGCCATTGCGCCGCCCTGGGCTTTGCTGGCCGCCGCGATCCGGGCCGCCAGTTCGCCCCGATAGAACGCCTCGCCCTTCGTCGCGGCGATCGCGCGCAGGGTATGCGCCTGATGCGGGAAGCGGAACAGTTCGCCGGCCCGCGGTGCGCGCCCACCCGGCATGAATGCCTCGGCGAAGCCCGGCTGCTGCGCGAAGCGTTCGATCTGGCTCTCCCACTGACGGGCAACGGTAGGCGAAACCAGGAACCCGTGCTCGGCGTACCTGATGGCCGGTTCGAAAAGATCGGCAAACGCAAGCCTGCCGAAACGCTGCGAGATGGCGGCCCATGCGGACACGACGCCGGGCACCGTCACGCAATCCCAGCCGACCGTCGGCATCGCGTCGCGTCCTGCAAAGCGCGTCGCGTTCCATGCAGCCGGTGAATGGCCCGAGGCGTTCAGGCCGTGCAAGGTCGAGCCGTCCCAAAGCAGCGCGAACGCATCGGAGCCGATGCCGTTCATGACTGGCTCGACGACGGTCAGCGTGATGGCCGTGGCGACGATGGCATCGGCGGCATTGCCGCCGGCTTGAAGCATGCGCAGACCGGCCTGCGCGGCAAGCGGTTGCGACGTTGCCACCACGTTTGCCGCGAGTACGGGCATGCGCTGCGAGGGGTAGGGGAATTCCCAAGAAGAAGTCTGCATGTCAGGTTTCCTGAAAAGCTTCTTCGCGCTTGCGGCGAACCGCCGGAAGCACGACGAGTATGAGAAGGACGGCAGCGATCAGCAGCATGCTCATCGACAACGGTCGGGTGATGAAGACGCCGGGATCGCCGCGCGAGATCGTCATTGCCTTGCGCAAGTTCTCCTCGAGCATGGGCCCCAGCACGAACCCCAGCATCAGCGGAGCCGGCTCGCACCGGAACTTGATGAATGCGTAGCCGAGCAAACCAAAGAACACCGCCAGGCCGACGTCGAACACCGAATTGTTCAGGCTGTAGATGCCGATGCAGCAGAGCACCAGGATGGCCGGGTAGAGAAGGCGGTAGGGAACGGAGAGGAGCTTCACCCAGATCCCGATCATGGGCAGGTTGAGGATGACGAGCAGCAGGTTCCCGATCCACATGCTGGCGATCATCCCCCAGAACAATTCGGGGCGCTCCTGCATGACCTGCGGCCCTGGCTGGATGCCGTGGATGATCATTGCCCCGACCATCAGGGCCATGACGGCGTTGGACGGAATTCCGAGGGTCAGCAGGGGAATGAAGGAGGTCTGCGCGCCCGCATTGTTGGCAGACTCGGGTCCGGCGACGCCCTCGATGGCGCCTTTGCCGAAGCGGGACGGATCCTTTGCGAGCTTCTTCTCCGCCATGTACGACGCGAACGCGCCGAGGACCGATCCGCCGCCGGGCAAGATGCCGAGGATGGATCCGATTCCGGTCCCGCGCAGCACCGCTTTCCAGGCGAGGCGAAAGTCTTCGCGAGTGGGCCAGAGGCCCGTGATGCTCTTCGTGAACACTTCCCGGTTCTCGCCGCGTTCCAGATTGGCAATGATCTCACCGAAAGCGAAGATGCCCATGGCGACCACGACGAAACCGATGCCGTCGGTGAGCTGGGGCAGGCCGAAGGTGTAGCGCATCCGCCCGACTTCGGGATCGGCGCCGACGAGTCCCAGCAGAATGCCGAGCAGGATCATGGCGACTGCCTTCAGCAGGGACCCGTGGGCAAGGGTGACCGCCGCGACCAGACCCAGGACCATCAGGGAGAAACGCTCGGCCGGCCCGAACTTGAAGGCGAGTTCCGCCAGGGGCGGGGCAAGTGTCGCGAGAATCAGCGTCGCCACACAGCCGGCGAAGAAAGATCCCAGCGCGGCGATCGCGAGTGCAGCCCCGGCGCGTCCCTGGCGCGCCATCTGGTAGCCGTCCAGGCAGGTCACCACGGACGAGGCCTCCCCGGGAAGGTTGACCAGGATGGAGGTGGTGGAACCTCCGTACTGCGCGCCGTAGTAGATGCCGGCGAGCATGATCAGCGCAGAGGCGGGCTCGAAGTGGAACGTGATGGGCAGTAGCATGGCGATGGTCGCCACCGGCCCGATGCCGGGGAGCACACCGATCAACGTGCCGAGCGCCACGCCGATGAAGCAGAACGCAAGGTTCTGCCAGGTGAGTGCGACCGCGAATCCGGTGCCCAGATTGGCGAGCAGATCCACGTCTATTCCGGCCAGAGCTTGAATGGCAGTCCCAGGCCCATGGTGAACAAACCCACCGCCAGGACAACCATGACGATGCTCACCAGAACGATCTCGCCCCAGTGCGGCTGCCCCCGTGCCAGGGAACTGACCACCACCACGCCGACCACGGCGAGGATGATGCCGAAATCCTCGACCGCGAGGGCGAACAGCGCCACCGACGCGAGGACGAGGAGCAGCGGCCGCATGGCTGTCCTGCCGATGGATTCGCCACGCATGAGCACGCCGCGCAGCATCAGGAGGCACCCGAGCAGGGCGACCAGCCCCCCCAGGATCATCGGGAAATAGCCCGGCCCCATGCGCATGGCGGTGCCCATGGCGTAGTCGCGACCGATGACGAGGGCGACGGCGCCGAACCCGACGAACAGCAGCCCCGACCAGAAATCCTGCTGGCC
>JAEZCG010000013.1 GCA_023430065.1 Pseudomonadota bacterium
ATCGACCTCAACTCCTCGGCGCTGGCGACGATCCCTTCGCTGAGGGAGAAGCCCAGCGCGAAATCCTCGAGATCGGAAGGAGTCGCCATCATGACTGCGTGCGCCATGCCGTTATAGACGAAGGCGATCGGCGCCTCCTCGATGACGGTCTCGCGGGCAGCCTGAAGCGTTCGCCCGTCCCAGCGCTGGACGTCGAACACGCTGTGCACTCGGGGAGCTTCGGGACGGCGGGTCACGAAACTGATGCTAACACGCGACAGTCGGCCCCAACTGAGGGAGATCCGGATTGTCCGGGAGGCACGTTGACGCCACAATCGCAGGTGGAAAGTGTCTGAATTTACAGTAATCCGTTTTGGAGAAGCGATGCCCCCGCAGATTTCCGATTCCTCCTCGGCCCGCGTGCTGACCAGTGCGCTGGCCCTCTCACTCATGGGGTTTCTCGGTGCCTGCGGTGGCGGCGGTGGAGGCGGCAGCGGCGGTGGCTCACTGACGCCCGCCAGCTTCACTTCCTGGGACGCACTCCCGACCAATACCCCTGTCGTCGCCAGCGCAATGTCCGTCACCCGACAAGCGAACGGCACCATCGATCCGGCAGATACGTCAGCTAGTTCCGCTGGAGTTTTGTATGGCAGCCGTTCGAGTACCGGTCTCCGGGCACTTACATTCACTACACCGTTAGGATCCACCACCTGGCAGCGATCTCAATCTGAAATTTCAGATTCAAGTTGTTCGGGAGGATTGTGCGCCTTGTCCGACGGTGCGCAGAAGCTCGCGGTATTTTCTGATCCATATAGCGCGAATGCGTGGAGCTATCAGAGCTTTGGGGTATGGAGCACACAAGCAGGCACCATAAGCGCGATATCCTTTGGTGCGCCTACGGCTGTTGGAGCCCTCCCCACTACGGCAACAGCCACCTACACAGGATTTATGCAGGGGCGCTATGTGGCTGCGGCAGGGGATTTTGGTGGGGCCGTTCCTGCAGGCACTCAGTATGGCGTTGGTGCCTCACTTGAAGCGAATGTGAATTTTGGTACTAGGGAAATCCAACTGCGCACTTTCGGAACAGCGGTTCTGCGGCAAGGGCACCCTCCTCCAGAGATCCCCAACGCGGACTTTGACATCGACATCGGCCCTCTTCCGGTTCTTACATACACCGCTGGCAGCAATACCTTCTCCGGAAACGTTGGCGCTGGAACGAACGCCATGGGCTTATCGGGCAATGTGAATGGCCGCTTCTACGGCCCGGGAGGGCAAGAACTAGGCGGTACCATGTCACTTACGACTGCTGGTGGGGGCGCACTCATTGGAAGTTTTGGCGCTAAGTGCACGACAGGTACCTGCCCCTAGTGCTTGCGGTTTGATCCGGTTTTCTCGAGCGCTGAGTGCCCATGCGGCAACGATGGTGCTGTGCGTGTACGCCTGGACTTGCAGTCTGCGCGTTACTCAGTAGCCTATATTTTGCAGTGCCGGCGCATGCGCGAACGGTTCAACAGAGCGGCGATGTCAATCCTGAAGCCCTCCTCGCCGCCAATCGCCTCGATGAAGCCGAGGCACTCGTCGCGCAGCTGCGCGCCGCACCCGACCCCGATCTTCAGACCATCTTTCTGTCGGGCATGATCCACGTGGCGCGCGGGCGCTACACGCAGGCGGCCGAGGAGTTCCGGCTGATGCTCGCGCGCGATCCCACCCTGCTGCGTCCACGACTGGAACTCGCGCGCGCGCTCTACCTCGCCCACGACTACCAGGGCGCGCGCTATCACTTCGAACAGGTGCTCGCCGCGCCGCTGCCCGACACGGTCAGGCAGAACGTGTTCGCCTTCATCGGCGACATCCGCAACCGGGTCCCCAGTTTCGCCTTCACGCTCGACCTCGTGTCCGACAGCAACCCGAAGCAGGCCACCAGCAGCAAGACCATCGAGATCGCCGGGCAGAGCTTCGTGCTCAGCCCCGATTCACGCGCGGAGGAGGAGGTGGGCCTGCTGGCGACGGTGCAGGCCAAGTTTCCCATTCCGTCCAACCCCGAGCTGTACGCCTCGGGATACGTCGAGGTGTACGACTATCCCCAGCGCGACCTGGACCAACTCTACCTGCAGCTGATGGGGGGCAAGTACTTTCCCGGCGCGCGCCACGAGTTCAACGTCGAGGCCGGCATGCACTACGGCAGCTACCAGGGCCGCACGCTCTACTCGGGTCCGGCTGCCCGCATGGCCTACGGCGTGCGCCTGCGGCCGAACGTATTCTTCACCGCCAGCCTCGACGCGCGCGAGTTCGCCTACGACGACTACACGTATCTGACGGGGTGGCAATTCTCCCAGAGCGTGGAACTGCGCTATGCGATCAGCACCGACAAGAGCGTGCGCCCCGGGTTCTTCCTGGTGCAGCGCGACGCCGAGGAGGATCCCTATGCCTACGACGGCGCGGGCGTCAGCCTGCGCTACGTGCAGGAGTGGCGCGGGGGCTGGATCGCCAGCCTGTCCGGGCAGTACGCGCGCTACCGCTACCGCGCGGCGGACCTCCTCGCCGGCATCCGGCGCGACGACGACGAATGGCGCGTGGAGCTGACGCTGGCCAATCGCCTGCTCACCTTCAAGGGCTTCGCGCCGCGCCTGACGCTCGGTGCGGCGGAGCGGGATTCCGACATCGAGCTGTACGCCTACGACAGGCGCTACGTGCGCGTCGGCTTCACGCGCGAGTTCTGACGCTCAGTACGGACGTGCCCCGCTGACCGCCGCCTTGCACCGGGCCATCGCGCTGCGGCAGCGGTTCGTGCACAGCAGCGTCTCGTTGTAGTCGGACAGGCGGCAACCCGCCAGGCACATGCGGTTCGAATCGATGCAACGCGTCATCGAGCCCCCGCCGAACGTCGGTTCTTCGAGCCCACCATGCCCTGCGGCCGGCGAACCCGGGGTTCCCACGCGCGTCATGCGGAACGTCCCCTGCTGGTAGGGCTTGTCGCGCACGCGGACGCGGTAGCTGCCCTCGAATACCGAGTCCGACATGCCGCAGTTGCCGCGCAGGCGCAGGACCGTGGCCGGGCCGATGGTGCCGTGAACCTCGCAGGTGCCGAACTTCTCGATTCCATCCACCTCGCCCTGGCCGATGAGCGGCAGGCGTGTCTCCACCTTTCCACGGATCGCGCCCAGGCTGACGTCCATCGTCAGCACGACCGGCACCGGTGGATCGGACGACTGCTCGCTCACCAGCACACCTTCGTAAGTGGCCCGGTAGGCATGCGCCGCGAGGGGCAGTAACGCGGCAAGGAAGGCGAACAGGCTCGCCGCGAGATCCGAGCGAGCCGGCGCACGAAGCAGGCGTTGCATCAGAAAGATCTCGGCAGCCCCAGGATGTGCTCGGCCACGTAGGACAGGATCAGGTTGGTGGAGATCGGCGCCACCTGGTACAGGCGCGTCTCGCGGAACTTGCGTTCGACGTCGTACTCGGCGGCGAAGCCGAAGCCGCCGTGGCACTGCAGGCACACGTTGGCCGCCTTCCACGACGCATTCGCGGCCAGGTACTTGGCCATGTTCGCCTCGGCCCCGCAGGGCAGGTGCCGGTCGAACAGGTCGCAGGCTTTCCAGCGCATGAGATTGGC
>JAEZCG010000016.1 GCA_023430065.1 Pseudomonadota bacterium
TCGGCGCTCTCGTAAGAGCGTGCGATGCCGTAGGTGAGCGGATCGCGCAGGATGAATTTCCTGGCGTTCGGATTGGGGGTGAACTCGATTTCGGCGATGCGCGGCATGGCCCTGAAACGCTATACGCGAGGATCTGTCGGAACGCGACGGCACGAGATTGCCAGACGAGCCAACTCGCACTCTCTTTGCGGACTTTGCATTGAAACTTCGTCGATCAAGTGCCAACTCCCGAGAAAGGGTCTTGCTCGCCCTCGGTCGAGGCGCTGCTCTCCCGCGCAAGCGCGGCGTGCAGGGTGTGCCAGGGAAGGATCGCGCACTTCACGCGCGCAGGCAGGTCCTTGACACCCGCGAAGACCGACAGGCGGCCCAGATGATTCGGTTGCTGCGCCACGTCGAGCTTACCGGTGGCCATGTCGCGGAACTCCCGGATCAGCTGCTCCGCCTCCGCGACCGACTTCCCCTTGACGTTGGTCGTCATCATCGAGGCGGACGCCTTGCAGATCGCACAGCTCTGGCCCTCGAATGCCACGTTGGCGACGCGGTCGCCATCGACCGCCACACTGATCCAGATGTGATCTCCGCACAGGGGGTTCAAGCCCTCGGCATGGTGGCTGGGGTGCTCGAGCCGCCCCCAGTTGCGTGGCTTGCGGTTGTGATCGAGGATGACCTCCTGATACAGCTGCTTCGAATCCATCAGGCGAACATCTGCTGCACGCGGCGAATGGCGGCGACCAGCTGGTCGACCTCGGCCATCGTGTTGTAGAAGGCGAAGGAGGCGCGCGCCGTGGCCGGCACGCGGAAGCGCTGCATCACGGGCTGGGCACAGTGGTGTCCCGTGCGCACTGCCACGCCTTCTTCGTTCAGGATCGTGCCGACGTCGTGCGGGTGCACGCCCTTGACCTCGAAGGACAGCACGGCCGCCTTGTCCGGCGCAGTGCCGATGATGCGCACGCCCTCCATGGCCTCGAGTTGCCCGGTGGCGTACTCGAGCAGGCTGTGCTCCCAAGCGGCGACGTTGTCGATGCCGACCTCGGCCAGGTAGTCGAGCGCAGCGCCCATCGCGATCGCCCCCATGATGTTGGGCGTGCCGGCCTCGAACTTCGTGGGCAATGGTGCATAGATCGTCTTCTCGAAGGTCACCGACAGGATCATGTCGCCGCCGCCCTGATAGGGCTGCATCCGGTCGAGCAGGGCGGCCTTGCCGTACAACGCGCCCATCCCGGTCGGACCGCAGAGCTTGTGTGCCGAGAAGCAGTAGAAGTCGCAGTCCAGGTCTTGCACGTCGACCCGGATGTGCGGTGCAGCCTGGGCGCCGTCGACCAGCACCGGCACGCCGTGGGCGTGGGCTGCGGCGACCATCTGCTTGACCGGATTCACGGTGCCCAGCGCATTGGATACGTGGGTAAAGGCGACCAATTTCGTGCGCTCGTTGAACAGAGCCTCGTACGCCTCCAGGTCGAGCACGCCACGGTCGTCGCAGGGAATCACGCGCAGCCTGCAGCCCTTCTCCTCGCACAGCATCTGCCAGGGCACGATGTTGGAATGATGCTCGAGCTGCGAGAGTACGATCTCGTCGCCTTCTCCCAGGAACTTGCGGCCGTACCCATGCATGACCAGGTTGATGGCCTCGGTCGTGCCGCGCGTGTAGATGATCTCGCGCTCCTCCCTGGCATTCAGGAATCGCCGCACCTTCTCGCGGGCCGCTTCGTAGGCGGCCGTGGCGATCTCCGACAGGTGGTGCACGGCCCGATGGATATTGGCGTGCTCGCGCGTCTCGTAGCGCACGATCCGGTCGATCACCGGCCTGGGCATCTGCGCGCTGGCGGCGTTGTCCAGGTAGGCCAGCGGCTTGCCGTTCACGATCAGTTCCAGAATGGGAAAATCGCTGCGGACGCGCGCCAGGTCGAAGGACGGCACGCCAGGCGTGCGCAACGGTGCGGGTTTCGGGACGGCACTCATGGACGGTTCCTGTTCGGTGTCGGCTTCTGGGTCTGCTGCAGCACGGTGCGCTCCAGCTGCGCGGCGAGCGACGGCAGCGGGATGCGCCGGACGATCTCGGCGGCAAAGGCAAAGGTCAGCAGGTTGCGTGCAGTCGGCTCGTCCAACCCGCGGCTCTTGAGGTAGAAGACCTGCTCCGCCTCGAGCTGACCGACTGCCGCACCGTGGGCGCATTTGACGTCGTCGGCAAAGATCTCCAGCTGCGGCTTGGTGTCCACCCGTGCGCGCGACGACAGCAGCAGGCTGCGGCTCTGCTGCGAGGAGTCCGTGCGTTGCGCACCCTGATGCACGAAGATCTTGCCGTTGAACACGGCATGCGCGCCTTCGTCCACGATGCTCTTGAACAGCTGGCGGCTGCGTCCGTGCGGTTGACGATGATCGACCAGGCTGTGCGTGTCGGCGAGCTGTTTTCCGGCGATCAGTGCCAGTCCGTCCAGCGTGGACTCCGCCGCCTCGCCCGCCTGCACGACGTTCAGGTTGAAGCGCGAGATGCGTCCCCCGAGCGCCACGGCGCTGCTCGAGTAACGGGCACTGCGTCCGATGCGTACCCCGCAGGTACCGATGTGGAATGCCGCGCCGTTCTCGCGCTGCACCCGCGCATGGCGTACGTGTGCACCCTCTCCGATCTCGATCTCCGCGACGGCATTGGTCAGGTATTCGCCGTCGTGCAGCGCGATGAAATCCTCCACCACGGTGCAATCGCTGTTTTCCTCGGCGACCAGCAGGAGGCGCGGATAGCCGGCCGCTCCGGCTCGCGTGCTCACGCACAGCACATGCACCGGGGTCTGCGCTGCCGCGCCCGCGCGCACGCGCACCAGCACGCCGTCCTGCAGCCAGGCAGTGTTCACCGCGACGAACGCATCGTCGCCGAGCGGTGCGTGGCGCGCAAGGTTAGCCTGCAGCGCAGGATCCTGATCTCCCAGCGCCTCGGAGAACGCGCGCACGCTCAGTGCTGCGTCATCGCAGATGCTGGACAGCGCAGCCGCGTAATGGCCGTCGATGAACACGAGCCGGCAGCCGGGCTCGGGAAGGATGTGCGCATCCAGTGCGGCGGCGGGCGGCATGGCCCCGGCGGGCGCGCTCTGGAAGCTCTTCTGGTACAACGGCGAGAGGTCGGTGTAGCGCCATTCCTCGTCGCGCGTGGTGGGCAGGCTCAACGAGTTCGCGCGCTCCAGTGCGTCGGCGCGCAGCGCGTCGAGCCATCCGCGCGGGCTGGACGGCAGGCTCGACTGCCCGTACAGGAGACTGTCCAGGTAGCTGTTGCCGAGTACCTGGCTCACGCCGCAACTCCCGAGCCCTCTTTCGCCACCCACTCGTAGCCGCGACTTTCGAGATCACGAGCCAGATCCTTGCCGCCGGTGCGCAGCACGCGTCCGCCGTCCATCACGTGCACGAAGTCGGGGACGATGTAGTCGAGCAAGCGCTGGTAATGCGTGACCAGCAGCACGGCGTTGTCGGCCGTGCGCAGCCGGTTCACACTCGTGGCGACGACGCGCAGTGCATCGATGTCGAGACCCGAATCGACCTCGTCGAGGATGGCCAGGGTCGGCTCGAGGATCGCCATCTGGAGGATCTCGTTGCGCTTCTTCTCGCCGCCGGAGAAGCCCTCGTTGAGGTACCGATCAGCGAAGGACGGATCCATGTCCAGCCGCTGCATCCACTCCATGATCGCCAGGCGGATCTCCAGCACGGAGAGGTCGATGCCCTTGCGCTCCGACAGCGCCTGGCGCAGGAACTGGCGGACCGACACGCCGGGGATCTCCTGCGGGTACTGGAACGCCAGGAACATGCCGTTGCGGCCCCGCAGGTCCGCCGGCCACTCCGTGATGTCGTCGCCCTTGTAGCGGACGGTCCCACCGGTCACGACGTACTCGGGCGACCCCATCAACGTGCTCGCCAGCGTGGACTTGCCGGACCCGTTCGGGCC
>JAEZCG010000029.1 GCA_023430065.1 Pseudomonadota bacterium
GGCGCAGGTCGCCGCGCACGGCGGCATCGAGCAGCGCGAACAGGCGCCTCTGGTCGGCGGCGTCGAGCGATTCGATGTCGTCCACCGCGAGGAATGCCTCGAGCGCATCCTCGGCGGCAGGCAACGCCGCCGTTGCATAGCATGCCGCCGCGCCCTGCGCGCGCACCCGGGCGACGGCCGCTCGCAGCAGGTGCGTCCGCCCGCAGCCAGGCGGACCCCACAGGCAGATGCAACCCGCACCGCTGCGTGCAGCCAGCGCGCGCACGGCGCTCAGCACTTCGCCGTTGGCGCCGGCGACGAAGTTGTCCAGGGTGGGCTCGGGCGCGATCGCGAAATCGAGGGGGATCTGCTGCATCAGGACAGGTAGAGGGAACTGTCCAGGTAGTGCTTGCGCGCGTGCCGCATGAGCACGGCCAGCACCGCGGCCACCGGCACGGCCAGCAGCACGCCCAGGAAGCCGAGCAGGGCACCGCCGGCCAGCACCGCGAACAGCACCCACAGCGGGTGCAGACCGACGCGATCGCCGACCAGCCAGGGCGTGAGCACGTAGCTCTCGACCACCTGCCCGATGACGAACACGGCCCACACGCCGAGCAGGCCGGTGAGGGAGTGGAACTCCAGCAGTGCAGCGAAACTGCCCAGCAGCAGTCCCAGCGAGAATCCGACGTAGGGGACGAATCCCAGCATGCCGGTGATGATGCCCACCGACAGGGCGGTGTCGAGGCCGGCGAGCGCCAGCCCGACGCTGTAGAACACGCTCAGGCTGACCATCACCAGGAACTGCCCGCGCAGGAAGGCGCTGAGGACGCCGTCGATCTCGCCCAGGATGCGCCGCACCGGCTCCACCTTGTTGCGCGGCACCAGGCTCATGATGCTGGCACTCATCCCCTCCCAGTCGAGCAGGAAGTACAGCAGCAGCACCGGCAGCAGGAAGAGCGTGCCGAGCAGCGACACCAGGGCCAGACCGCCGGAGGTGATGGACGGAATCAGCCGCTGCATCAGTGCGCCCCCGTCGCGCATGGCGGCGGCAGCCAGTGCACGCATGCGTTCGGCATCGGCCGGCAGGCTCACCCCCAGCGTCTCGCGCGCGAGCGGTACCAGCACCTCGCGATACCACTCGACCAGTCGCGGCACCTCGTCGACCAGGGCCCCCACCTGCGCGACGAGCAACGGGATGAGGACCAGCAGCAGCCCGACCACGCCCAGTACCACCAGCACCAGCACCAGCGTCACGCCCACCCAGCGCGGCAGTCCACGCCGCTGCATCCATTGGACGAGCGGCGCGCACACATAGGCGAGCAGCGCACCGACGGCAAAGATGAACAGGACCGAGGCGAGCTGGTAGACGAGAAAGCCGGCCACGAGCAGCGCCGCCAGGATCCACAGCACGCGGGGCGATTCGGAGCGCATGAGAGGCGGTTGCAGTAAAATTGCGTGCGAAGCGATACGCTGCAGCGATGGCCGCAGGCCGAGCAATCTTATCGCAGATCCTCTCGCCATCCCCCCGGGACGCTCGTCCCGGCACTTTGCCTCCTCTCCATGACCGAACGCAACGGCCTGACCTATCGCGATGCAGGCGTCGACATCGACGCGGGCGACGCGCTCGTCGAAAACATCAAGCCGCTGGCGCGGCGCACCCTGCGCGAGGGCGTGCTGGCCGGCATCGGAGGCTTCGGCGCGCTGTTCGAACTGCCGCGTCGCTACCGCAACCCGGTGCTGGTGTCGGGCACCGACGGCGTGGGCACCAAACTCAAGCTGGCCTTCGAAACCGGTCGCCACGACACGGTGGGCATCGATCTCGTGGCCATGAGTGTCAACGACATCCTGGTACAGGGTGCGGAGCCGCTGTTCTTTCTCGACTACTTCGCCTGCGGCAAGCTGGACGTGGGCATGGCCACCGAGGTGGTGGCCGGCATCGCGCGCGGCTGCGAACTGGCCGGCTGCGCGCTGATCGGCGGCGAGACGGCCGAAATGCCCGGCATGTACCCGGCCGGGGAGTACGATCTCGCCGGCTTCGCGGTGGGTGTGGTGGAGAAGGACGCGATCATCGACGGCAGCACGATCGCACCCGGTGACGCCGTGATCGGGTTGGCCTCCAGTGGTGCGCACTCGAACGGCTATTCCCTGATCCGGCGCATCCTCGCGCACAGCGGGGCCGATCTGTCCTCCGCGTTCCACGGTCGTCCGTTGAGGGAAGCGATCCTGGCACCGACCCGAATCTACGTGAAGCCCGTCCTCGAACTGATGCGCACCGTCCCGGTCAAGGGCCTCGCCCATATCACCGGCGGGGGACTGCTGGAGAACGTGCCTCGCATCCTGCGCGACGGGCTGACCGCCGAGTTGGTACGCGGCGCCTGGCAGCGCGCGCCCCTGTTCGACTGGCTGCAGCAGGCGGGCGGCGTGGACGAGCACGAGATGCACCGGGTGTTCAACTGCGGCATCGGCATGGTGGTCGTGGTCGATCCCGCACACGAGGCGCAGGCACTGGGGATTCTGACCGCGGCCGGCGAGACCGCCACGCGCATCGGCAGCATCCGCGCGCAACGCCCGGGCGAAGCGCAGACCATTCTGGCATGAAGCGCCTCGTCATCCTCATCTCGGGCCGCGGGAGCAACATGCAGGCGCTGGTCCAGGCGCGCCTGCCGGGCGACATTGCCGCCGTCATCAGCAACGATCCGCGCGCGGCCGGGCTCGCGTTCGCCCAGCGCGCCGGAATTGCCACGCGCGTGGTCGAGCACAAAGCGTTCGCCTCGCGCGATGTTTTCGACGCGGCGCTGGCCGCATGCATCGACGCCTACACCCCGGATCTGGTGATCTTGGCCGGCTTCATGCGCATCCTCGGCGCGGCGTTCGTGGAACGCTACGCCGGAAAAATGATCAATATCCATCCCTCGCTGCTGCCGGCATTCACCGGCGTGCATACGCACCGCCGCGCACTCGAGGCAGGCGTGCGCGTGCACGGGTGCACCGTGCACTTCGTCACGCCCGAACTCGATCACGGCCCGATCATCGCGCAGGCTGCGGTGCCGGTCCTGCCCGGGGATGACGAGGCGTCGCTGGCGGCACGCGTGTTGCGGCAGGAGCATCGCATCCTTCCGCTGGCGGTGCGCTGGTTTCTCGACGGGCGGCTGGCGGTGGAGGGCCAGCGCGTGCTGCTGCGGGGCGAGGCCATGCGTCCTGCAAGCGAATCCGCCGCCATCGTCTCCCCGGAGGAATCATGAAAGTTCTGCTGCTGTGCCTGATGCTGCTGGGAAGCGCAGCGGCGCTGGCCGCCACCCCGCCGTCGCGCATCGAGATCCACTACGCGGTGCAGTTCGGCTCCATGACCATCGGCGAGGGACGCGACGTGTTCGAGCACGAGGACGGCCGCTACCGCGTACGCAGCGAGTCGAAGACGGTCGGGATTGCGGCGATCTACCGCCTCGACGTCAAGCGCGAAAGCCGCGGACGCATCGCGGCTGACGGGCTGCGTCCCGAGTTTTTCGAGGAGATCCGCAACGGCAAGGCGAAACGGCGCGTGGAGTTCGACTGGAACCAGCGTCGGGCCACGCTGTTCGACGGCGAACAAACGAAGGTGGTCGACCTCCCGGACAACACCTGGGACAGCACGAGCTTCGGCTACAACTTCGCCTTCACCCCGCCGCGCCCGAGCGACTTTCCGGTGAACCTGACCGACGGACGCCGCATCAGCGACTATCGCTACGCGGTGCTCGGCAAGGAGCGGCTGGAAACGGACATCGGCGCCCTCGAGACGATTCACGTCAAGAAGGTCCAGGAAGCGGGCGACAAGCGCGGCCTCGAGGTGTGGCTGGCGCAGGACCACCACAACCTGCCGGTGCGCATCCGCTACGTGGGCAAGAACGGGCGCGTGCTCGATTCGGTCGTCACCAAGATCGACTACTTCCGCTAGGCCGTCATGGAACTGAACGCGGCGCGTCTGGATGCAGCCGTCGAGGCGCTGCGCGCCGTGCTGCCGCTCGCGCAGCCGGCGGACGCGTGCCTGCGCGCGTTCTTTCGCGCCCATCCGAGCCTCGGCGCCCGCGATCGCAGTGCGATCGCGGAACTGGTGTTCGCCTGCCTGCGCAACCTGCGGCTGCTCGAGCACGTGTGCGAGGGGCGCCAGCCGCGCCGCCTGGCGCTTGCCGCCGCCCTGCTCGCGCAGGGGGCGAGCG
>JAEZCG010000127.1 GCA_023430065.1 Pseudomonadota bacterium
TCGCCCCCCCGGCGGTACACCCCGCGCGATGCCGAGTGGGGAGTCGCCAAGCTGGCTAAGGCACCGGATTTTGATTCCGGCATGCGAAGGTTCGAATCCTTCCTCCCCAGCCCCGATCGCTGGGGCATTGGGGCAGCGCCGATCGGGCGCTGTCAGGATGCAGCGAGTCGGGCGCCGGTCCAGGACAGCCGCAATCGTGCGGCTGTTTCGCTTTGATGGAGAGTCGGGTGCGACCAGGACGAACTGCGATACGCGCCGACAGGAACATGGCCTACGACAGCTTGATGGTCTTCACGGGCAGCGCGAATCCCAAGCTTGCCCAGGACGTCGTCAAACATCTCAACATCCACCTGGGTCGGGCCACCGTCAGCCGGTTCAGCGACGGCGAAGTGATGGTCGAACTGCTGGAGAACGTGCGCGGGAAGGACTGCTTCGTCCTCCAGTCCACGTGCACGCCGACCAATGACAGTCTGATGGAAGTGATGCTCATGGTCGACGCCCTGCGGCGCTCGTCGGCCGAGCGCATCACGGCGGCCATTCCCTATTTCGGCTATGCGCGTCAGGACCGGCGGCCGCGTTCGGCGCGCGTGGCGATCAGCGCCAAGGTGGTGGCAAACATGCTCCAGGCGGTGGGGGTCGACCGGCTCCTCGTCATGGATCTGCACTCGGATCAGATCCAGGGGTTCTTCGACATCCCCGTCGACAACATCTACGCCACGCCGATCCTGCTGGGCGACGTGTGGAAGCACGATTACCACAACCTGGTGGTGGTCTCGCCGGACGTCGGCGGCGTGGTCCGCGCGCGGGCGCTGGCGAAGCGGCTGGATTCGGATCTGGCCATCATCGACAAGCGTCGCCCACGCCCGAACGTCGCCACCGTGATGAACATCATCGGTGAGGTGACCGGTCGTACCTGCATCATCATGGACGACATGGTCGACACGGCCAATACCTTGTGCGAGGCCGCGGCCGCACTCAAGGAGAAGGGTGCGGAGCGCGTGCTTGCCTATTGCACCCACCCGGTCCTGTCCGGGCAAGCGGTCAGCCGCATCTCGAACTCGGCGCTCGACGAACTGGTGGTGACCGATACCATTCCGTTGTCCGCCGCCGCGAAGGAATGCGAGCGCATCCGTCAGCTCTCGGTCGGCGAACTGCTGGCCGAGACGATGCTGCGCATCAGCAACGAGGAATCGGTGAGTTCCCTGTTCATGGAGTAAGACGAGGGGCTGAGACGTCATTGCAGTCCCGGTGTGCAACCCGCTGCCTGGTCGCGGACAGCGGAATCTACGGAGAAACATGATGGCAATCGAAGTGAACGCAGTGCTGCGTTCGACGCAAGGGAAAGGTGCGAGCCGCCGCCTGCGTCATGCGGCAAAAGTCCCCGGGGTGGTGTACGGGGGTGGTCAAGATGCGCAGTCGATCGAACTCGATCACAAGGCGCTCATGCAGCAACTGAAGCTGGAAGCCTTCCACGCCTCCATCCTCTCGCTCGATCTCAATGGCCAGAAGCAGCAGGTGCTGCTGCGTGACTACCAGATGCACCCGTGGCGCATGGAAGTGCTGCACGTCGATTTCCAGCGCGTGGCGGCCGATCGCCGGATTCACATGAAGGTGCCTCTGCACTTCATGAATCAGGAGAATGCCCCGGGCGTGAAACTCGGTGGCGGCACGATCAGCCACGTGCAGTCCGAGATCGACGTGAGCTGCCTGCCGGCGGACCTTCCGGAGTACGTGGAAGTGGACATTGGCGAGATGCAGGCCGGTCAGTCGCTGCATCTGTCCGATCTCAAGCTGCCCCAGGGCGTCGAATCGGTTGCGCTGCGTGCGGGCGACGACCTGGTCGTGGTGACCATCCAGGTGCCCCGCGGCGAAGCCGCCGCGGAAGAGGCGCCCGAGGCGGCGCCCCCCGCGGCAGCTGCCGAGAAGAAGTAATCGATCGGGGGAAGCTTCGCTTCCCCAGCCCAGCGAGGCCCGCCCGCTCGATTCCTCTGCCGGCGGGCCTCGCCGTTTCTTCCTGAACCCGGAGCACGGTCCATGCGCCTCGTCGTTGGCCTGGGCAATCCCGGCGCCGAGTACGAAGTCACGCGGCACAACGCGGGATTCTGGTGGGTCGAGAATCTCGCCGACGCGCACGGTGTGGCGCTGCGCAGCGAGGGGCGCTTTCACGGCAAGGTCGGCCGCCTGCGTGCCGCGGGCGGCGAATGCTGGCTGCTGGAGCCGCAGACGTTCATGAACCTGAGCGGCCGTGCCGTCTCGGCACTCGCGACGTTCTACAAGATCGAGGTGGGGGACATTCTCGTCGTGCACGACGAGCTGGACCTGCCGCCGGGCAGTGCGCGCCTGAAGCGGGGCGGCGGCACCGCCGGACACAACGGCCTGAAGGACATTGCGCGCCACCTCGGGCCGGATTTCTGGCGTCTGCGCATCGGCATCGGCCACCCTGGAGACCGTGCAGAAGTCGCCAGCTTCGTCCTGCGCCCGCCACGCAAGGAGGAGGCAGCGCTGATCTCGGAGGCGATCGAGAAGTCGCTGGACGTGTGGCCGGACATCGCCGCCGGCCACATGGAAAGAGCCATGCACCGCCTGCACAGCGCCGCGTGACCCGCGCCTCGTCCCACAGTCGTTCAACGGAATCCACATGAGCCTCAAATGCGGCATCGTCGGCCTGCCCAACGTCGGCAAGTCCCCCCTGTTCAACGCGCTGACCAAGGCCGGCATCGCCGCCGAGAACTACCCGTTCTGCACGATCGAGCCGAACGTGGGCGTGGTGGAGGTGCCCGACCCGCGCCTTGCGCAACTCGCCGCCATCGTCAAGCCGCAGAAGGTGATGCCCGCGATCGTGGAGTTCGTCGACATCGCCGGCCTGGTGGCCGGTGCCTCCAAGGGCGAGGGGCTGGGTAACCAGTTCCTCGCCAACATCCGCGAGACCGATGCGATCGCGCACGTTGTCCGCTGCTTCGACGACCCGAACGTGGTGCACGTTGCCGGCAAGGTCGATCCCGTTTCCGACATCGAGACCATCAACACGGAACTGGCGCTCGCCGATCTGGCCACCGTCGAGAAGCAGCTGACGCGCTACGCAAAGGTGGCCAAGGCCGGCGGCGACAAGGAGGCGCAGCGGCTGGTGGCGGCGCTGGAGAAGGTGCAGGGGGCGCTCGATCAGGCACGTCCGGCCCGATCGGTCGATCTGTACGAGGAGGAAAAGGCGGTGCTGCGCCCGCTGTTCCTGCTCACCATGAAGCCCACCATGTACGTGGCCAACGTGGACGAGGGCGGTTTCGAGAACAATCCCCTTCTCGATCGCGTGCGCGAATACGCGTCGAAGGAGGGGGCGCCGGTGGTCGCGATCTGCGCCTCGATCGAATCCCAGATCGCCGACCTCCCGGACGAGGACAAGCAGGTGTTTCTCGCGGACCTGGGCCTCGCGGAGCCGGGGCTGAACCGCCTGATCCGTGCTGCGTTCGACCTGCTCGGCCTGCAGACCTACTTCACGGCGGGTGTGAAGGAAGTGCGGGCCTGGACCATCCGCAAGGGCGATACCGCGCCCAAGGCGGCGGGGGTAATTCACACCGACTTCGAGAAGGGTTTCATCCGCGCGGAGGTCATCGCCTTCGCGGACTACGTCGCCCTGAAGGGCGAGCAGGGGGCCAAGGAGGCGGGAAAGATGCGGCTGGAGGGCAAGGAGTACGTGGTGCGCGACGGCGACGTCATGCACTTCCGGTTCAACGTCTGACCCGCCTCACGCGCTCGCGGCGTTGCGCATGCGGCGCAGATAGCCGGTAGCCTCTTCCGGCGCCAGGGCCGGGCTGAACAGGAATCCCTGCATGCTGAAGCAGCCCAGTCGGCGCAGGGCATCGCGGTGCACCGTTCGTTCCACGCCCTCGGCCACCAGGTGCAGGTCCAGCCCGCGTGCGATGCCGATGATCGCATGCACGATCGGACTGTGGCTGTCGCCCTCGTCCAGCTCGCGGGTGAACACCTGGTCGATCTTGATCGTGTTCACCGGCAGGCGTTGCAGATAACCCAGCGACGAATAGCGCGTGCCGAAGTCGTCGATGGAGATGCGCACGCCCTGCTTGCGCAGCTGGCGGATCTTGTCGATCGCCGCGTCGACGTCTTCGATCAGCACGTTCTCGGTGATCTCGAGCTCGAGTCCGTCAGCCGGGATGCGATGACGCTCCAGCGCCTGCGCCACCCGCTCGGTGAAGTCGACGCGCTCGAAATCGCGCGGCGATACGTTCACCGCGACGCGCACATCACCGAAACCGTCCCGCCGCCACTGCGCGAGCTGGGCGCAGGCGCAGTCGAGCACGCGATCGCTCAGAGCCGAGATCAGCCCGGTCTCCTCGGCGATGTAGACGAAACGCGCCGGATCGAGCTGACCGAGCTTGGGATGGTTCCAGCGCACCAGCGCCTCCACGCACTCGACCGTGCCCTTGGCCACCTCGTGGATCGGCTGGTAGTGCACCTGCAGCTCCTGGCGCTGCAGGGCGCGGCGCAGCTCGCCCTCGAGATTGATCTTCTCGCTGTAGAGGCTGCTCATCTCCTTGGCGAACACGCCCACGCTGTCCTTGCCCCGCCGCTTGACTTGGTACATCGCGAGGTCGGCATTGCGCACCAGCTCGTCTTCGTTGGCGCCGTGGTCCGGAAATACGGACAGGCCGATGCTCGCGGTGGCGCTCAGCTCGTCGTTCTCGATCACGAAGGGCCGGCGCAGGGCGTCGAGGAACTGCTGCGCCTTCTGCGCGGCATCGTCGGGACTGCGCAGATCGGGTACCAGGACCGTGAACTCGTCGCCGCCCAGGCGGCACAGCGTGTCGCTGCTGCGCAGCTGGCGCCGCAGGCGGCCGGCCACCTGCTGCAGGAACAGGTCCCCGCGCACGTGACCGTAGGTGTCGTTGATCAGCTTGAAGCGATCGAGGTCGATGAACATCACCGCCAGACGGGTCCGGTGCCGGCGTGCCTGCGCAATTGCCTGGCGCAGGCGGTCGCGGAACAGCGTGCGATTGGGCAGGCCGGTGAGCACGTCGTAGTAGGCGTGGTAGCTGACCAGTTCCTCCGCACGCTTGCGATCGGAGATGTCGCGGCCCACGCCATAGGTGCCGATGAAGCCGGCCCGCTGCTCCGCCGCGCGCTCGATGGCGGGCGCGTCGATGGAGTCGCGCACCTCCGGTGCATACAGTCCGACGGCGCTCAGCACGATGGTGCAGGGCGTGCCGTCGCCGCCGCGGCGGCGTACGCGCAGCTCGACATTGCTCGAGGCGCGCTGCCCGGTACGCCGCTCGTTGAATGCGTACTCCGCGCGCTTGACGTCGTCACGGTGGACGATCGTGGAATAGTGGCTGCCGATCAGTTCCTCGCGCGTGAAGCCGAGAAGCCGGTTGAACCGCTCGTTGACGAAGGTGAAACGCCCGACCTGATCCAGCGTGTAGATGAGGTCGGGAGACTGGTCGATGAGATACCGGTGCAGGCGTTCGGACTGCTCGAGCCGGCGGCGGATGCCCACGTTCTCGCGCTGCAGACGCAACTGCTCCAGGGCATTGTCCACCGTGCGGCGCAGGGCGGCCGGCTCGAACGGCTTGCGCACGTACTCGTAGGCGCCGTAGCGCAGTGCGGAGATGGCCGAATCGACCTGGTCGTCTGCGCTCACCACGATGACGCGCACGGAGAGTCCGTTCTGGCGCATGCGCTCCATGATGTCCAGGCCGGTCATGTCGGGCAGCCGGATGTCGAGCAGAGCGAGGTCGATGTGCTGCGTGGCGAGCACATGCAGCGCGTCCAGTCCGTTGCCGCAGGTGAGGATCTCCCGCCCCGGCTTCGCGATCAGCTCCATCACCGCGTCGCGGATGCGCTCCTCGTCGTCCACGAGAAGAATGCGCGCGTGATCGGGGGCGATCAGCGGCTGCGAGGGATACAGGCCCGGCCCGATTTCCGTCATTGCCACCTGCCCCGTTCGGAAGCTCTCACGTGCGTGCCGAGGAGGCGTTCGGTTGACGCGGAAGCAGGATGGTGAACGTCGTTCCCCGCTCCGGTTCGCTGCGGCACAGCATGTGTCCGCCGAGTTGCTTCACCAGGGTGTAGGCATTGTTGACCCCGTACCCGCGCTCGCCGCCGCGGCTCATGCTCATGCGCTCGGAGAACAGCGTCTCGAGCATCTCGGGCGGCATGCCGCTGCCGGTGTCCGACACGCTGATCTCGACCATCAGCCGCCCCTCGTAGTTGACGCGATCGATCGTGCGCACGCGCACCTGGCCGCCGGTCGGCATCGCCTCGGAGGCATTCTTCCAGAAGTTGAGCAGCACCTGCTTGAGCGCGTTCGCGTCGGTCACGACGGAGGGCAGACGCGCATCGAGTTCCAGTGCGACCTCGATCGCGCGGGTGACGAACAGCGCCTCCCGGTAGACGACCATCAGTTCGCGTACCAGCGCATTGATGTCGGTCGGCTCCTGGCTCTTGTCCACGCTCAGGTCCGCGGTGCCGATGCGGCCGATGATCTCGGACACCCGGTCGATCTCGCCGCGCAGGACACGGATGTCCTTGTCGATCGGCTCGCCGTTTCGCACGCGCTCGCCAAGCAGTTCCAGATGCGTCTTCATGACGGTGAGCGGATTGCGCGCCTCGTGCACCAGACGGCGGGCAGAGTTGCGCAGCCGCTCGCGCAGGTCCGTCTCCTTCAGACGCTGCTGATCCGCGTGCGCCTTGCGGTTGGTGAGCGCCAAGCTCGCCGTCTCCGCCAGCCGCTGCAGCATTCCGGTGTCGGTCCGCATGCGCTGCGCCTGTTCCTGAGAAACGCCGAATGCCAGCACGCCGAGCAGCGCGCTGCCGACGGTGAGCGGAACGGTGGCCAGCGCGGGCGCCTGCAACAGCCGTGCGATCTCGACGTCCACGCCGCGCAATCGATCGATGCCGGGGCTGGGCGCATGCTGCGCAGTGCGTTCGACTGCCGCGCGCACCACCAGACTGGTGGCGGCGTTGAGCGGGATGTCCAGTTCCGTCGGCGCGAGTCGCTGCGAACTCACGAACCAGCCGGTGAGCGAGCGCGCCGCCGAGTCGTGCAGGAACGCGACGAAGATGTGCAAGCCGAACAGTGCGGCGGTGATGCTGCGCAGTCGCGCCAGGACGCCCCCGGTGTCCTCGGCACCCATCAACAGCGCGGGCGCCTGCTGCAGCGATGCACTCTGCATCACGACGTCGAGCAGCTGCGTGTCGGCCCGCGTCTGCCAGTCCGCAGCGGTACCCGCCTCCGGCTCGGCACCGGCGGTCGCCGGAAGACGCCACCAGCCGCCGGGTGCCGGGGCCGGCACCGACAGTTCGTGCAGCGTTGCCTCGTAGCGCAGCGCCGCCTGGCGTAGCGCCCCATCGAGCGCATCGGCCGGTACCCCGATCAGACGTGCGTAGGTCTGCACGTCGGGCGCGCTGCCCGAGCGCTCGGTGCATGCTTCCGCCACCCACAGCACACGCACGAGCTTGTGGGTACCGAGCAGTTCGGCGTACGGCGCGTGCTGCAACAGCAGCGCATCGGCTAGGTGTCCCGGCAGGCCCAGGCGCATCGCCAGCATGCACGATACCTCGGCGTGGCTGGTCTTGAGCCGATCCAATTCCAGTTCCAGGAGCTGGCCTTCGTGTGTGGCCGCTGCGACGATGCCCGAATAGAGGTGCGGCATGTCGACCGCCAGGGCGAGCATGCCGATGTCGTGCAGGAGTCCGGCCAGATAGGCTTCGCGGGGATGCGAGTAGGCACAGGCTTCCGCGATCGCGTGCGCCAGGAGTGCGCAATGCAGCGAGTGCGCCCAGTGTGCCAGGGTATCGGGGACGACCGGCTGCGATGCGGGCTGGCGCAATCGATCGCCGGCGGCACGCATGAGCACCGCCTGGGCGATCCCGCCGCCGATGCTGTCCACATGCTGCTCGAGCGATCCGATCGCAGGCGGCGATGCGGAGGCGCTCGCAGTCGTGGCGAGAAATCGCACCGCCAAGCCGGCGTCGTATCCGAGCGCCCGCGTCAGGGCCTCGTTCGGACGGCCCTCGCCCGCATGTTCCAGCGCGTGGCGCAATACCACGGGCATGACCGGGAGCCGCATCACATCTACGGCACCGAGCGCGGGCGTAGCGAGGCCAGTCATGCCATGGTTCTAGCAGGTGTTGTTCTAGGAATCGTTGCGCGCCGGTATTTGGCAGTCTCCGCGCGGCAACGATGTTGCCATCAGGGCATACCTCCGTCCATCCCTTTCCTAACAAATTGTGAGATTTGAATGCCGGATGAGCACCGCACTCGCTGTCTCTCAATGGAGACATCGAGCGCTCCGTCGCATCGTCGTCCCCCATGCGAGGGCTCATGCGCGAGGGCGGTTCGTCATCGGCGTGAGCGCGCGCTGCCGCTCAGGAGGCCGCCAAGGACGCCCCGCATGATCTGACGTCCGAGCTGCGAGCCGACGGAACGCGCCGCGCTCTTGGCCGCCGCTTCGAGCATGCCCTCGCGGCGGCCGCCCCGCGGTCCGGTGCTGCCCATGAGGATGCCGCCCAGTACGTCCATCACGCCGCCCGTGCCTGCCGGCTGGGCACCGGATCCGGCGTTGTCTGCGGTGGTGTCGTCGCCGGCCTGCGCGCGTGCGGTCGCGGCCTGTCTGAGCTTCTCGTAGGCGGATTCGCGATCCACTTCCTTCTCGTACCGGCCGAACAGCACGGAGCTGCGGATGACCTCCCGGCGCTCGTCGGGCGTCGCGGGACCGATGCGGCTGCCGGGCGCGAGGATCCACGCGCGCTGCACGATCCCGGGCCGTCCCTTCTCGTCCAGCATCGACACCAGCGCCTCGCCCACGGCGAGTTCCGTGATGGCCCGCTCCGTATCGAGTTCCGGGTTCTGCCGCAGCGTGGTGGCGGCGGTCCTCACCGCCTTCTGGTCGCGCGGCGTGAACGCGCGCAGGGCGTGCTGCACACGGTTGCCCAGCTGACCGAGCACCGCCTCCGGCACGTCGAGCGGGTTCTGCGTGACGAAATACACGCCCACGCCTTTCGAGCGGATCAGCCGAACCACCTGCTCGATCTTCTCGAGCAGGACCTTGGGCGCATCGTCGAACAGCAGGTGCGCCTCGTCGAAGAAGAACACCAGCTTCGGCTTGTCCGGGTCACCCACCTCCGGCAGCATCTCGAACAGCTCCGAAAGCAGCCATAGCAGCAGCGTGGCGTAGATCTTCGGTTGCTGCATCAGCTTGTCCGCGGTGAGGATGTTGATCACCCCGTCCCCGTTACCGGCGGTCTGCATCAGGTCGTCGATGTTCAGCGCCGGCTCGCCGAAGAAGCGCTCGCCGCCTTGTTCCTCGAGTTGCAGCAGGCCGCGCTGGATCGCCCCGATGCTCGCCGCCGACACGTTTCCGTAATCGGTCTTGAACTGGCGCGCGTTGTCGCCGACGAACTGGCACATTGCGCGCAGATCCTTGAGATCGAGCAGCAGCAAGCCGTTGTCGTCGGCGATCCTGAACACCAGCGTGAGCACGCCCGTCTGCGTGTCGTTCAGGTTGAGCATGCGCGCGAGCAGCAGCGGTCCCAGCTCGGAGACCGTGGAGCGCACCGGATGGCCCTGTTCGCCGAACACGTCCCAGAACACCACCGGAGCCGCGCCGAACCGGGGCGCCGGCAAACCGTGTGCGTCGAGGCGCTCCTGCAGCTTGCTGCTCATCTTCCCCGCCTGGCTGAGCCCGGACAGGTCGCCCTTCACATCCGCGAGGAAGACCGGGACGCCGATGCGGCTGAAGGCCTGCGCGAGCGTCTGCAGGGTGACGGTCTTGCCGGTTCCCGTGGCACCGGTGACCAGCCCGTGGCGATTGGCCAGGGCCGGGAGCAGAAGGATCTCGTCCTTCGCCTTGGCGATCGTCAGCGGCTCTGACATGACGGCGGCTCCGCAGGGTTGCTGTGATAAACTTTTGAATTATATCCGGGGGATGCGCGGATGCATTGATGTGCTTCCCAAGCTTCCGTTGCGCGGTTCTCGCTCGTGCGATCGCGACCCGGCAACATCGAAGGCCGCGGGGCTAGAGGTTCGTATGGCAGGTCACAGCAAGTGGGCCAACATCAAGCACAAGAAGGCCGCGCAGGACGCCAAGCGCGGAAAGGTCTTCACGCGCCTGATCAAGGAAATCACCGTTGCCGCCAAGCTCGGCGGTGCGGACCCGAACATGAATCCGCGGCTGCGGCTCGGCATCGAGAAGGCCTATGAGGCCAACATGCCCAAGGACAACATCGAGCGCGCGATCAAGCGCGGCAGCGGTGAACTGGAAGGGGTCGATTACGAGGAACTGCGCTACGAGGGCTACGGCATCGGGGGAGCAGCAGTGATGGTCGACTGCCTGACCGACAACCGCACGAGGACGGTGGCCGATGTCCGCCATGCCTTCACGAAGTACGGCGGCAATCTCGGTACCGACGGGTCGGTGGCGTTCCTGTTCAAGCATTGCGGCCTGTTGGTGTTCGCGCCCGGCGTGAGCGAGGACAAACTCATGGAAACCGCGATCGAAGGCGGTGCCGAGGATGTCGTCATGAACGACGATGGCAGCGCCGAGGTGGTGACCGCACCGGGCGACTTCTCCGCGGTGAAGGCGGCGCTGGAGCGGGCGGGGTTGGCGGCCGAACTGGCCGAGGTGACGATGAAGCCGAGCACCGAGAACGTGCTCACGGGCGAGGACGGGGTCCGCATGCAGAAGCTGCTGGACGCGCTCGAAGGCCTGGACGACGTGCAGGCCGTGTACACCACCGCCGTGGTCGTGGACTGACCGGCGTCCGGTGCATGGCCGGGGACGCGTCAGCCGCGGGCGCGGTACGGATCCTGGGCATCGACCCCGGCCTGCGTGTCACCGGCTTCGGCATCCTCGATCGCCACGGGCAGGTGTTGCGCTACGTCAGCAGCGGCGTGGTGCGCACGCCCGACGCGTCCCTGCCGGAGCGCCTGAAGACCATCCTCGACAGCCTGGCGCAGGTCATCGCGACGCACGGGCCCGATCAGGTCGCGGTGGAGCAGGTGTTCGTGAACGTCAACCCGCAGTCCACGCTGCGTCTCGGACAGGCCCGCGGCGCGGCCATCTGCGCAGCGGTTTCGCAGGGACTTCCGGTCGCGGAGTACACCGCGCTGCAGGTCAAGCAGGCGGTCGTGGGCAACGGTCATGCCGCGAAGGAGCAGGTGCAGGAAATGGTGCGCCGGCTGCTCGGGT
Organism: Pseudomonadota bacterium; assembly: GCA_023430065.1. Taxonomy (GTDB): domain Bacteria; phylum Pseudomonadota; class Gammaproteobacteria; order Burkholderiales; family SHXO01; genus SHXO01. The sequence continues at coordinate 11,202 of JAEZCG010000127.1, forward strand.
TGCCGGCCGATCCCAGCGCGGACGCGGCCGATGCACTCGCCTGCGCGATCTGCCATGCGCACGGCGGACAGGGCCTTGGGCGGTTGGCCACCGCGGGCTACCGGGTGCGCCACGGACGGCTGGTGTGAGCAGGACACCGCGATGATCGGACGCCTGAGCGGCATCCTGCTCGAGAAGCACCCGCCGCAGATCCTGGTCGACGTGCAGGGCGTCGCCTACGAGGTGGACGTGCCGATGAGCACGTTCTATCAGCTGCCGGCCACCGGTCAGCGCGTGGTCCTGCACACCCAGCTCGTCGTGCGCGAGGACGCGCACCTGCTGTTCGGCTTCTCGACGGAGGCCGAGCGGCAGGCGTTCCGCCAGCTCGTGCGGATCTCCGGCATCGGTGCCCGCACCGCCCTGGCCGTTCTTTCCGGCATGACAGTGGACGAGCTCAACGTCGCAGTGGCAGCGCAGGACACTGCCCGGCTGATCAAGGTGCCGGGCATCGGGCGCAAGACCGCCGAACGCCTGCTGCTGGAATTGCGCGACAAGCTGCAGGGCGTGGCGGCCGGGGGCACCGTGCCCGCCGGCGGCCCGCGCGAAGACGCCCTCAACGGGCTGCTGGCGCTCGGATACAGCGAAAAGGAGGCGAGCGCTGCATTGGGCAAGCTCGGCGCGGAACTCAGCGCGTCCGAAGCGATCCGTCAGGCGCTCCGTCTGCTCTCGAAGGTGAGTTGAAGCGATGAATCGACGCAGGTGGGACGAGAGGTTGAAACGACCGGCGCGGGCCTTGACCCTTGCGCTCGTGTCATGCGTCGCGTTCGCGCACCCTGGCGCGCGTGCGGCGGAGCCAGGCGGCCTGAAGGAGCAGGCCGTCGCCAGGCTGGCGGCGACCCACGACCCCGCCATCTTCATCGCCGTGGGTCGCGTCTACGTGAAGCAGGCTGGATTGCTGGAGGCGCACCGGCTGCTCGCCGAACGCGGTCGCGCGGCGGAACTGGGCGCGGATTGGTCGCCCCGTGCCGTGGCGTGGATGGATGCGCAAGCGCAGCTCACGGCGCTGATCGACGACACGATCGCGCGGCGCATCGAGGATCCTGCATGGTTCCGCACCGCGTGGGGCGCGCTCGCCGCCACCGCGCTCAGCGCCGAGGAGGCGGACGAGATCGCCACGCACTTCAGCAGCGAGGGCGGCGCGCAGCAGCGCTCGGTGCTGGAGCTACTTCTGGTGGGTGAGACGCTGCTCGCGCGCTACACCTTCACCGAGCGCATCCGGTACGATGTCGCGGGCGCCGAGCACGAGATGCGCCAGTTGCAGGACACCTGGTGGGTGAACGATCATCGGCGCGTGTACGACTTCACCCGCTACCCGAACGCCATCCGCTTCGCATCCCAGGATCCGGGCGTCAAGTACAGCAAGATGTTGGCGATTCAGGGCATCGACGCGATCAACCGCCATTTCGACGCGGTGGCGGACGAGGTCCGCGCGCAGGTGCGGAGCGAGTCGGCACGGGTGGACGCGGCCGTGGCGCGTCATCGTTCCGCGCAGAGTACGCGCTGAGCGGCTGCGCGCACCCATCGAGGCCGAACGAAGGACGACAGCCGGGAACGCACAAGACATGAACCTGTATCGATGGATGGGGGCCGCGGTGGTAGCGCTCTGGCTGGGCAGCGCGGGCGCCGCGGAGATGGAGAAGGGTGAACGGCTGTTCAACCATCACGATCTCAAGACCACCGTCGCCATCGGCGATTACTACCTGAAGCAGGAGAGCATCGTCGCCGCGCGCGACTTCCTGCGCAGCCTGGGCATCGCCCAGGACCTGGGCGCAGGGTGGACGGCGTCCAACCCTCACTGGAGGGAGGCGGAAGCGGCCATCGTCGCGCACCTCATGCGTCAGGTGCGCCGCGACTTCTCGAGCATGGAGTGGCTGTCCGAGGAGTGGTCCCGGATGAACGCGACCGAGTTCAGCGAGCAGGACCTGGACACGCTGCTGGCGCACTTCGGCACGGAGGTCGGACGCAAGCAGGTGATGATCGTCGACCACAGCATCGCGTTCCACGTGATCAGCACGCTCACGATGATGGGCAGGATCCAGGAGAACCTGCCGGGCGCCGAGGCCGACCGCAAGCGTATGCAGGACCTCTATCACGACGAGGACCGCGACATGCGCTTCGACACGGACGAGAACCCCGAGGGCAACAAGTTCGCGCTGTCTCCGACGGGCAAGAAGTACTTCATCAACGCCGTGATGAAGGTGACCGGCATGGTGAACCAACGCCTGTCGCGCACCGCGGCGGAGCTGCCGGCGCGGATCGATCCTGCTGCCGCCGAGATTCAGGCTGCGCTGCAGGGGTTCCGCAGAGGCGGGGCCAGTTGAGGCGAAAGCGCGACGGAGGCTTCCCATGATCGAGACCGACCGCCTGCTCGCACCCGAGCACGCCTCCCCTCAGGAGGAGGCGCTGGAGCGGGCGCTGCGACCGAAGCAGCTGTCCGACTACGTGGGACAGGAGAAGCTGCGCGCGCAGCTGTCGATCTTCGTCGAGGCCGCGCGCCGGCGCCGGGAAGCGCTGGATCACGTGCTGCTGTTCGGCCCGCCTGGGCTGGGCAAGACCACGCTCGCGCACATCGTGGCGCGCGAGATGGGCGTCAACCTGCGCCAGACGTCCGGTCCGGTCCTGGAGCGGCCGGGGGATCTGGCCGCGCTGCTCACGAACCTCGAACCGAACGACGTGCTGTTCATCGACGAGATCCACCGCCTCTCTCCGGTGGTCGAGGAGATTCTCTACCCGGCACTCGAGGACTTCCAGATCGACATCATGATCGGCGAGGGCCCCGCCGCGCGCTCGGTCAAGCTCGACCTGCCCCCGTTCACACTGGTCGGCGCGACCACGCGTGCGGGCATGCTCACCAATCCCCTGCGGGACCGCTTCGGCATCGTCTCGCGTCTGGAGTTCTACACACCGCAGGAACTGACGCTGATCGTGGAGCGCTCGGCGCGTCTGCTCGCCGTGAGCATTCAGACCGAGGGTGCGCTCGAGATCGCCTCGCGCTCGCGCGGTACGCCGCGCATCGCCAACCGGCTGCTGCGCCGGGTGCGCGACTATGCGGAGGTAAAGGGCGAAGGCGTGGTGTCGCGCGACATGGCGGACGCCGCCCTGCGCATGCTCGACGTAGACAATGCGGGCTTCGACGTCATGGACCGCAAGCTGCTGCTGGCGGTGCTCGAGAAGTTCGGCGGCGGACCGGTGGGTCTCGACAACCTCGCTGCCGCCATCGGCGAAGAACGCGACACGATCGAGGACGTGCTCGAGCCGTTTCTCATCCAGCAGGGCTATTTGCAGCGCACGCCGCGCGGGCGCGTGGCGACGCTGTCCGCCTACCGGCACTTCGGCTTGGCGATGCCGCAGCGCTCGTCCAGCGGCGATCTGTGGAATGCCGCCTCCTGAGGCCGTGCCGGATGCCGGCCCCCCCGCCTTCGGCATCGATCTTCGCGTGTACTACCAGGACACGGACGCGGGCGGCGTGGTCTATCACGCGCACTACCTGAACTTCTTCGAGCGTGCACGCACCGAGTGGCTCCGGCACCTCGGATACGACGTGGCGGAGATGGCGCGCAGGGGACATCTGTTCATCGTGCGACGCATGCAACTGCGCTTCCTGCGTCCCGCCCTGCTCGACGACAGTCTGCGGGTGAGCGTCGTGCTGGAACGGCTGGGCCGCGCCCAGATGACCCTGCTTCAGCGCGTGACGCGCGCCTCGGAGGATCTGGTGGAGGCGAGCGTCAATCTGGCATGCGTCGACCCGCGCGGTTTCCGCCCGGTCGCGCTGCCGGCGTCGCTCCACGGCGAACTGGCGGCTGGCGCATCGAGAACCTAGCAGAACGGAAAGGAGCAAGCGTGAACGTCACACACGACCTGTCGATGATCGCCCTGATCGGGCAGGCAAGCCTGCTGGTGAAGCTGGTCATGCTCCTGCTGATGGTGATGTCGCTTGCCTCCTGGTGGTTCATCTTCCGCAAGGCCTTCGTGCTGCGCGACACGCGCCGCAAGTCCGAGGATTTCGAACGCACGTTCTGGAGCGGTCCCGACCTGAACCAGCTGTTTCAATCGATCGTCAACGGCCGGCGCACCCCGGCGAGCATGGAGCGGATCTTCGAAGCCGGCTTCCGCGAGTTCGTCAAGCTCAGGCGCCAGAGCGCCCAGCAGATCGCGGTGGTGATGGATGGCACACGACGGGCGATGCGCGCGACCTACCAGCGCGAACTCGACTACCTCGAGGCCCACCTGTCCTTTCTCGCCACGGTCGGCTCGGTGAGCCCATACGTCGGTCTGCTCGGCACCGTCTGGGGCATCATGAATGCCTTCCGCGGCCTCGCCAACGTCCAGCAGGCCACGCTCGGCCAGGTCGCGCCGGGGATTGCCGAGGCCCTGATCGCCACCGCCATCGGCCTGTTCGCCGCGATTCCCGCGGTGGTCGCGTTCAACTACTACGTGCGCGAGATCGATCGGCTGTCCACCCGCTTCGAGACCTTCATGGAGGAGTTCTCCAACATCCTGCAGCGACAGGGCGGCAATACGGTGCCGACCGCTTGAGGAGCGCGCGATGAGCGAGCGACGCCGCAAGTCGCGGATGATGAACCAGATCAACGTCGTGCCCTACATCGACGTGATGCTGGTGTTGCTGGTCATCTTCATGGTCACCGCCCCGCTGATCAATACCAGCGTGGTGGAACTGCCGTCGGTCAGCCGCAGCACGGCGCCGCCGGTGGCGCCGCTGGAACTGCTGGTGCGCAAGGATGGCCGCATCGCGTTGCGCGACACGAACGGCAAGGAGCGCCCGGTGGATCGCGACACCCTGGTCTACGAGGTCAAGCAGCGTCTCGGGACCAGTCAAGATCAGGCGGTGGTGATCGCCGCGGACCGGGACGTGGCCTATCGGCACGTCGTCGAGGTGATGGACCTGCTTCAGAGCAACGGCATCCCACGCGTGGGCCTGCTCACGCGGCCGGTGGGGCGATGAGCAGCAGGAGCGGTCCGGCATGTTGAGACGAGGTGGTGAGCCGGGCCGAATGGCCTCCGCCGCGCTGGCGGTCGCCGTGCATGCGGCGTTCTTCGCGTTTCTCTACTTCGGCGTCAGCTGGCAGCCGAAGGAGCAGGAGCCGCTGGTAGCCGAGTTGTGGTCCGAGCTGCCCAAGCCGAAACCCGTGACCGCGCGGCCCGAGCAGCCTGCGCCGCCACCGCCTGCACGCAAGCCCGAACCCAGGCCCGAGCCCAAGCGCGAACCCAAGCCGGAAGCCAGGCCGAAGCCCAAGCCGGAGCCGCGGCAACCGGCCAAGGCGCCCGCGCCGAGCAAGGCCGACATCCAGCTCAAGGCGCGCCAGCAGAAGGAACTGGAGCAGAAGAAGCGCAAGGAGGCCGAGGAGGCACAGCGCCGCGTGCGCGAGGAGCAGGCACGCAAGGAAGCCGAGCGCAAGCGTGTCGAGGAGGAGGAAAAGAAGGAGAAGGAGGCAGCGAAGCAGGCGGAGGAGCAGCGCAAGCGCGAGGAGCAGGCGCGACAGGAGGAACTGCGCAAGCAGGAGGAAGCCAAACGCCAGGAAGAGGAACGCAGACTGGATGAGGAGCGCCGTCAGCAGGAAGCGAAGCTGGAGGCCGAGGCCGAAGAGCGTCGCCACGCGATCCTGGAAGAGCAGCGCAAGCTGGCAGCCGCGCGCAAGGCCGAAGCCGAGCGTGCCGCGGCACGCAAGGCCGAGGCCGATCGTGTTGCGGCACTGGCCAAGGAGTTGGCAGCCTGGCAGCAGCGCATCCAGCAACGCATCCGAAGCAAGGTGGTGGTACCTTCCGGCACACCCGAGAGCGCGCAGGCCGAGTACGTGATCACGGTGATCCCCGGAGGAGACGTCCTGTCGGTGCGGCTCAAGCGCGGCAGCGGATTTCCCGCGTACGACCAGGCGGTCGAGCGGGCCATCCTCGCCGCGTCGCCGCTGCCGGTGCCCAGCGACCCGCAACTGTTCCAGCAGCTGCGGGAACTCAACCTCGTATTCCGTCCGGGCTGATCGGTATGCGGCTGCAATGCAGGCCCGGTCGGAATCGAATGTTATAATTTTGTGCCGATGACTCACGCTCGCAAGACGTCACCCGTTCATCCGCTCGAGCTGCAGGACGAGCCATCGTCGTCCCGCCGCCGTCTGCTCCGTTCGCTGGCCCTGTCGTATCCCGTCGGAATTGCCGCGCTGGCAGCGCCGAAATGGGCCGCCGCCCAACTGACCATCGAAATCATCGGCGGCGGCGCCGACCAGATTCCCATCACCATCGTCCCCTTCGGGGCAGAGGATCGCCTGTCCCAGCCGTTGACGAGCGTGATCTCGGCGGATCTTGCGCGCAGCGGACGCTTCCGCATGCAGCCACTCGCAGCCGTGCGTCCGCTTCCGACCGAACCCGCGGAGGTGGACTACAAGGCGTGGAACGCCGAGGGCTCGCAGACCATGGTGATCGGGCGCGTCCTGGAGCGCAATGACGGCAAGGTCGACGTGCGCTTCAGACTGCTCGACACGGCCAAGGCTTCGCAGCTGCTCGGCTTCTCGTATACGGTCCCGAAGAACCAGACCCGGGCCACCGCCCACAAGATCGCCGATCTGATCTACGAGAAGCTGACCGGCGAACCCGGCGTGTTCGGCACCCGCATCGCGTACGTCGCGCGCAATCCCAATCGCTTCGAGCTGCACGTGGCCGATGCGGACGGTTTCAATTCCCAGTTCATCCTGGCGCACCGGGAACCGATCATCTCGCCGGCTTGGTCCCCGGACGGCGGTCGCATCGCCTACGTGTCCTTCGAGCAGCGCAAGGCGATCGTCTTCGTGCACGACCTGGTGGCAGGTTCGCGCCGGATCGTTGCCAACTACCCGGGAAGCAACAGTGCGCCTGCCTGGGCGCCGGACGGGCAGACACTGGGTGTGGTGCTGTCGAAGGACGGCGTCTCGCAGATCTATACGCTGCGCCTCGACGGCAGCGGCCTGTCGCGCATCACCAACAGCGACTCGATCGACACCGAGCCCAGCTTCTCCCCCGACGGCAAACACGTCCTGTTCACGTCCGACCGGGGCGGCAGTCCCCAGATCTACCGGATGCGAACGAACGGCGGGGGGGTGGAGCGGATCACCTTCGAAGGCAGCTACAACGTCACGCCCCGCTACGCCCCGGATGGGAAATCTTTTGCCTTCATCCAGCGTGCGCAGGGCCGATATAGCCTGGCGACGATGGATTTCTCCTCGCGCCAGACCCAGATTCTCACCGACGGCCAGCTGGACGGTTCGCCGACATTCGCTCCCAACGGACGCTTGCTGTTGTACGCCTCCATCGTCCGGGGGCGCGGGATTCTGGCCGCCGTATCGAGCGACGGACGCATCAAGCAGAAGATCACGGCCTCCGCGCAGGACGTCCGGGAACCGGCGTGGGGACCGCTCGGGGCCGGGCACTGATGCCGAGCTCGCATGGTTACGGACGCAGATTCGGCAAGCGATGAACAAGCAGAAGGACACGGGAGCTAGCATGAAGAGAATACTGATCGGCATCCTTTTGGCCGCCTTCGTGGCAGGCTGCGGTGGCGGCGGGAGCAAGAAGCCGGCAACGGTCGAGCAGAAGGACGTATTCGCCCAGCAGCAGGCTGCGCAGGACGAAGCCGCCAAGAAGCAGGCTGCGGAAGAGGAGGCGCGCCGGCGCGCGGAGGCCGAGCGACGGGCGCGCGAGGCGGCCGAACAGCCCGTGGTTCAGCCCCTGCCGGACAGCAGCGTCACGCAGGGCGCGCTGACCGATCCGGCCTCCCAGCTGCGCGACCCCGCCAGTCCGCTTTCGAAGCGCAGCGTGTACTACGGCTTCGACATGTACAACGTCGCCGACGAATACCAGTCGATGATCGAGGCACACGCCAAGCTGCTGCGCGAGAACAACGACCTGCGGGTGCGCGTCGAAGGCAACTGCGACGAGCGCGGAAGTCGCGAATACAACCTGGCTCTCGGCCAGCGCCGTGCCGATGCGGTCAAGCGCGCCTTGACGCTGCTGGGTGTGCCGGAGTGGCAGATCGAGACCGTCAGCTTCGGATCGGAAAAGCCCAAGGCCCAGGGTAGCAGCGAGGAAGCATGGGCGGAGAACCGCCGCAGCGATCTGGTCTACGTCGGGATCGACGGCTGATCGCAAGGCGTTCGGTCACGCATTTACGATCAAGGTAGCAATGCGTTCGATTCAAGGTATTGCCACGCTGGCCGTGGCGCTGGCGATTCCCTTGCCGGCCCTCGCGCAGCAGCCTGCTGCGGCCCAGAACCGCGGCGTCATCGAGTTGATGAACCAGGTCGAGTCGGTCAACGCCGAGCTCAAGCGTCTGCGCGGCGAGCTCGAAGTGCTGACCAATGCCCTCGACAACGCGCAGCGCCGCCAGAAGGACATGTACCTGGATCTGGATACCCGCCTGCGCCGGCTGGAGGGCGGAACCGACGCCGCCCAGCAGCAGGAGAAGGTGCGGGCGGATCTCGAAACGCGCCTCAAGCGTCTCGAGGCAGCGCTTGCTACACGTGAGGGCGCAGCGTCCGCGCCGGCTCCGGCTCCGGCCACGACCGCCGCCGTCCCGACCCCTACGCCGCCGTCGCTCCCCACGCCGCCTTCGGTTCAGAGCCCATCCTCCGGCGGTTCTGCCAACGAGGCAGCCACGCCACGGCGCGCCTACGACGCCGCGCTTGCCGCGTACCGGGCCGGGGACTACCAGGGTGCGATTGCCGCGTTCGATGCCTTCGTCAAGCGCAATCCGCGCGATGCGCTGGCGCCCAATGCGCAGTACTGGATCGGCGATTCGTGGTTCAACCTCCGCGATTTCCGTGCGGCCGCCAATGCGCAACAGGCATTGATCACCACCTATCCGGACAGCGCGAAGGTTCCCGATGCGCTGCTCAATCTTGCCAGCGCCCAGTCCGCGTTGGGCGACACTGCGGCGTCGCGCAAGACGCTGGAGGAGGTGGTTGCCAGATACCCGCAGAGCGATGCAGCGGAGAAGGCGCGCCAGCGCTTGAAGACGAACTGACGCTGTGCGTGGTTTGACACCCCTCGCGCCCATCCTTAAAATGCCGTTCTTTTTTGCGGGCGGTTAGCTCAGCCGGTAGAGCAGCGGACTTTTAATCCGTTGGTCGCGAGTTCGAATCTCGCACCGCCTACCA
>JAEZCG010000246.1 GCA_023430065.1 Pseudomonadota bacterium
TTCATCGTCATCGAGCATGAAGTCGTGGATCAGCAACCGCCCGCCCGGGCGCAGCGCATCCCATGCCTTGGACAGGAGGACCGGGAAGGAGGCCTCCGCCACGGCACTGAGCAGGTAGGAGAACAGGATGACGTCCTGGTCGGGTGGCCATTCCCCCTCGACCGCATCGGCCCGGATGGTGTCGATACGGTCTCCCAGCGTCGCTTCCGTGACGAAGCGCTCGGCCACATCGATCACGTTGGGAAAGTCCAGCACCGTCGCCCGAAGCTGCGGATGACGCTGGCACAAGGCGATCGAGAATGCGCCGCTGCCTCCGCCCACGTCGAGCAGGCGCCGGGCGCCCGTCAGGTCGAGCTTGCGAGCCACCATCACCGCCGGCCCCATCGAGCCTGCGTGCTGCGCCCGGGTAAACGCGTCGGCCTCCTGCGGGTCGTCGGTCAGACCAGCGAGAGAGTCGAATGCCAGGCGTTGCGTGTCGCCCGCGATTCCGGCGTCCAGATGCACGAGCGCGGGATAGATCTGGCGATCGATCTGAAACCGGTAGTAGTCGCCAAAATACGCTGGCGCCCCCCGTACGAGGTAGCGTTCACTCGCCGGCGCGTTTCGGTAAGTGGTTCCCGCCCGCGTGACCAGCCCGATCGCGGTCAACGCCGCCAGCAGCGTGCCGAGGCGGTTCGCGGCAACGCCGCTCGATTCGATCAGCGCCTCCATCGTCTTCCCGTTACCGGCGAGGTGACCGAACAGATCGATGTTCAATGCCGAGAACAGCGCTTTCGACGCCATGAAACCATAGGCGATACGGGAGATGTCGCGTACATCCGTAAGCGGTGTGGTCACGAGTGTGCCTCTCACGTGATGCGGTTGGAGCGCCACGCCATTGCCTCAGCGCTCCAGCACGCATTCAAAACATCGAGTTCGCATTCGCCGATTGGGCCGGAACGACTTGCAGCACATCCCAGTGCTCGACGACCTTGCCTTCGGCGTCCAAGCGGAAGATATCGATCCCGGCCCAGTCCTTGTTCTCGTCGCCCGGCCACTCCTGATGGCAATGCAGAACCACATAGTCCCCTTCCGCGATGATCCGCTTGAAATGGACGCGCTTGTCAGGATACTCCCGAGCCATCCGTTCGAAGTATTCGATGAAGCCTTGCTTGCCGTCTCTCACATGAGGATTGTGCTGCACGTAGCTTACCCCTGCATACCGCTCGACTGCCTCCGCGGGTCTGCATTGGTTGAACATCAGATCGTAGAACGCGACCACGTTTCGCTTGTTGCGCTCCAACGCTTCACTGCTCATCCGAACCTCCAGGCTGCGGCCGACCGATACCAGGATATGATGCCTTTTCTGGTACACCGCTTGCCGTCCAAGCCTCCATTGCCGGCGGCCTCAGGCACGTTTGGCGCGACCAAAGGAGGAGATGCTCGCATGAGCAACGCACGTGAGAAGAACCGTTGGCCCGCTCTGCCCTATGCTGACTGGGCAGACACCTGCACCGCGATCCATCTATGGACGCAGATCGTGGGCAAATACCGCCTGGCGCACACACCCTGGATGAATCACTCCTGGCACGCTACGCTCTACGTGACGCCACGCGGCCTCACGACCGGGCCGGTGCCTGCCGGAGAAGGCGCCATGACGCTGACCTTCGACTTGCGCGAGCACGCGCTGATCGGGGAAACGCTCGCCATGCGCGAGCGCTTTGCGCTGCATTCGATGAGCGTCGCCGATTTCCTGGACCGGACCACCGCGCTGGTCGAACGGCTCGGGGGGCGTGTGGACATCCATGGCGCGCCGAACGAAATCCCCGACGCGAAACCTTTTGCCCAGGACAGCGCACCGCGTCCCTACGATCGGCAGGCGGTCGAGCGATTCCACCAGGCCTTGGTGAGCATTCAACAGGTGTTCGAACGCTTCCGCACCGGGTTCCTCGGCAAGGTCTCGCCGGTGCACCTGTTCTGGGGATCCTTCGATCTGGCCGTGACCCGATTCTCGGGCCGCAAAGCGCCCCTGCATCCGGGCGGGATCCCGGCGTTGCCCGATGGAATCACGCAGGAAGCGTATAGCCACGAGGTGTCTTCCGCCGGGTTCTGGCCCGGCGGCAGCGGCGTGGACGAGCCGATGTTCTATTCCTACGCCTATCCCGCGCCTGACGGCTTCGCCGACCGCACCGTGGAACCGGCGGCCGCCCGATTCGACCAGACGCTGCGCGAGTTCGTGCTGCCCTACGAGGCCGTACGCACCAGCGCGGATCCCGAGCGCGATCTGATGAGATTCCTGCAGGTCACTTACGAGGCAGCGGCCGACCTGGCCGGATGGGATCGGAGGGCGCTCGAATGCGATTTCGGCACTCCCCGGGTGCCGCGCGAGGTGCAGGCCAGGCCGTAGTGCATGCCGGATGCCCTGACGCCGCGCCTACCAAGACATACGACTGGAAGGGCCATCCGCTGAGCTGAGGATCCTTTAGCAGGCACGCGATACGCCCGCTACAGAAGCGTGGGGTTGTTCCGCCACACCGACCAGGTGAGCGCCGATGCAAGGCACACCCACGCGAAATACGGAAGCATCAGCGCGGCCGCGATTCGACTGATTCGCCAGAAGGATGCAATCGTGGCGGCAATGAGCACCAGCAGAAGCAGCACCTCTGCGAATGCCAGTGCGCCATTGCGCCAGACGAAGAACAACCATGACCACAGCGCGTTTGCGCAGAGCTGCACAATGAAGAGCGTGAGCGCAGTCCTCGGGTGGCCGGCGCCTTGCTCGCGCCAAACCAGCCACGCCGCGATGCCCATGAGCAGATAGAGAACGGACCAGACCGGACCAAAGGCAGATGCCGGCGGCG
>JAEZCG010000034.1 GCA_023430065.1 Pseudomonadota bacterium
GGCCGCCGCTGGCCGGCGGCACGACTGCGCGCCTGCGCCTCCTGCCGGCGCTGCTCCCGACGCGAGATCGACGACGCGCCCGCTGCCTCGTCGTCGCGCGCCTCGCCCTCGCGCCGCCGACGCGCCAACCACTCGCGATAGTCGTCGAGGTCGCCGTCGAATTCGCCGACCCGCCCGTCATCGACCAGCATCAGCAGGTCGGCGCTGGTGCGAAGCAGGTGCCGATCGTGCGACACGACCACCATGGCGCCTTCGTAGTCCTGCAGGGCGAGCGCCAGAGCCTCGCGCATGTCCAGATCGAGATGGTTGGTCGGCTCGTCGAGCAGGAGCAGGTTCGGGCGCTGCCAGATGAGAAGCGCGAGGGTCAGCCGGGCGCGCTCGCCCCCCGAGAATCGTCCCACCGCTGCGTCGGCGGCACCGCCGCGGAAGTCGAAGCTGCCCAGGTAGTCACGCAGGTCCTGTTCGCGTGCAGAGCGGTCGAGTCTGGCCAGATGCTGCAGTGGGGTCTCGTCGGCACGCAGTTGCTCGAGCTGGTGCTGGGCGAAGTAGCCGATGGCCAGCCCCTTTCCCTCCAGCCGTTGCCCGCGCACCGGCGCACTCTCGCCCGCCAGCATTTTCATCAGCGTCGACTTGCCCGCGCCGTTCGCCCCGAGCAGGCCGATGCGCGCGCCCTGGCGCAGCGTCAGCTCGATGTCCTTTACCACCGGAACCCCGCCGTACCCGGCGGCCGCGCCGTCGAGAGTGAGCAGGACATTCGACGCCGGCCGCGGCTCCCGGAACGAGAAAGTGAAGGGCGTGGACGCGTGCACCGCGGCCACCGTGTCCATGCGGTCGAGCATCTTGAGCCGGCTCTGCGCCTGGCGTGCCTTGGTGGCCTTCGCGCGGAAGCGTTCGACGAAACTGCGCAGGTGCGCGATCTGCCGCTGCTGTTTGTCGTGGATCGCCTGCTGTGCCGCGAGGAATGCAGCGCGCTGGCGCTCGAAGTCCGAATAGTTGCCCTTGTACAGGCGCAGGGATCGGGCCTCGAGGTGGCAGATCGCGTCCACGGTCGCGTCCAGAAACTCACGGTCGTGCGAGATGAGCAGCACGGTCCCTTCGTAGCGCCGCAGCCATTCCTCCAGCCAGAACACGGCATCGAGATCGAGGTGGTTCGTGGGCTCGTCCAGGAGCAGCACGTCCGACGGGCATAGCAGCGCCTGCGCAAGATTCAGGCGCATGCGCCATCCCCCCGAGAACTCGGCTACCGGCCTCTCGAGCTCGGCATTCGAGAATCCCAGGCCGGCGAGGATGCGGGCGGCGCGGGAACGTGCGCTGTAACCATCCAATTGCTCGTACTCGGCGTGCAACGTCGAGAGGCGGTCCGCGTCGTCGCCTGCCTCGGCTTCGGTCAGGGCGCGCTCGACGCGGCGCAGCTCGACATCGCCGTCGAGGGCATACTCGATGGCGGGCGCGGACGACGCCGGCGTCTCCTGTGCCACGTGGGCCATGCGCAGGCCTGGCTGGATGTCCACGTCGCCGGACTCCGCATGCAGTTCGCCGCGCAACAGCGCGAGCAGGCTGCTCTTGCCGGTGCCGTTGGCGCCGGTCACGCCGATCTTCTGGCGCGGGACGATGGTGAGATCGACCCCCTCGAGCAGGCGCTTCGCGCCCCGCTGCAGGGTCAGATTGCGCAAGGTGATCATGCGCGCCGGAAAGGGCTAGAGGAAATTGGGGTGGCTGACGGGACTCGAACCCGCGACAACTGGAATCACAATCCAGGACTCTACCAACTGAGCTACAGCCACCACTGACGACACACCTGCACCGACACCTGACGGCGCCGACTGGCCTGCCCGACGGGACTCGAACCCATAACCCCCGGCTTAGAAGGCCGGTGCTCTATCCGGTTGAGCTACGGGCAGGAATTGCGAGCCTGAAACTTGGTCGAGGTGCCCGAAACTGGTCGGGGTGAGAGGATTCGAACCTCCGACATCCTGCTCCCAAAGCAGGCACGCTACCAGGCTGCGTCACACCCCGGAAGCCCGATATTATGCCGGGCTCGGAGAGGGGCGGTCAATTTCGGGTTCCCGATCCGGCATGATGGCCTTCGCACAGGGTGGGATTGGAAGTTGCTTGCAGGCCCCTCCGAATTCTGCTATTAAACCGCCTTTTTTCGGGGAGCCTTGCCCTCATTTCGAGGCCAGGACCCGAGAACCCAAGAAGGGATTCCTCAACATGCCCATCGAGTTCCACGCGCACTTCAAGCCCTACCAGCCGAAGAAGGGCGAGGCTTACATGAATCCCAAGCAACTGGATCACTTCCGCACGATCCTCAAATCGCTGAAGGACGAGTTGAGCCAGGACATCGACCGCACCGTCCACACGATGCAGGACGAAGCGACGATCTTCGCCGATCCGAACGATCGCGCGAGCCAGGAATCGGATATGGCGTTGGAATTGCGCAACCGCGACCGCGAGCGCAAGCTCATCAAGAAGATCGAGGAAACGATCGCGAAGATCGATGCGGGCGACTACGGCTACTGCGACAGCTGCGGCGTCGAGATCGGTCTGAAGCGCCTCGAGGCTCGGCCGACCGCGACCCTGTGCATCGACTGCAAGACACTCGACGAACTGCGCGAGCGCCAAGTCGCCAAGTAGCCAGGTCATCCCGGCGCGCCGGACGCGCCATTGCAGACAGGCCGATGGAAGCATCCATCGGCCTGTTTTTCTTGTGACGTGCAAACGCATTCTCTATAGTGATTGCGGGTGATCCACCCGTGCACCCGATCGTCGTCCACCGACGACTCGCGCGACCTGAAGCAGTTCCATTTCTTTCCGCTTCGCGGGCCGTGTCGCGCCGGCCCCAATCGCAATAGGAGATCGTTGATGAAGCGATGCAACCGGCCCGCCCTCCGCATGCTGCTCGCGGCCGCACTGTCGTCGGCCGCAGTCGCCGGCGCCGCGAACCAGTATGCGGGCGACGTTACCTACGAGCGCATCCGCAACGCCGACCAGATGCCCGGCGACTGGGCCACGTATCACGGCAGCTACCGCGGCTGGCACTACAGCGCGCTCGACCAGATCGACGTGAAGAACGTGGACAAGTTGCGCGTGGCGTGGACACACGCGATGCCGCGATCCATCCGCGGCCTGCAGACGATGCCGCTCGCCGCCGATGGCATCCTCTACTACTCCGGCAGTTACAACCAGGTCGTCGCGCTCGATGGAACGACCGGCGAGGTGCTCTGGTACCACAAGCAGAAGCTGGACGAGAACCTCGTTGCCGGGCAGGTGCACGCACCCTTCAACCGCGGGATCGCGCTCGGACTGGGCAGCGTGTACATGGGGACCCTGGACGGCAAGCTCGTTGCCCTCGACATGAAGAGCGGCAAGCTCAAGTGGGAGACGAAACTCATCGACTCGGAGCGGGTCGGAACCGGATTCACCGGCGCACCGCTGTTCGTCAAAGACAAGGTCATAATCGGCTCCCATGCCGACGGATTGGCTTACCGCGGCCCCATCTTCGGCGTCGACGCCGCCACCGGCAAGGAAGTGTGGAAGTTCTACACGGCAGGCGGGAACGATGGGACCAAGTCGGATGCGCGCAATACCTGGGGCAACGACAGCTGGAAGTCGGGAGGCGGCGGCGGCTGGATGCCCGGAGGATACGATCCGCAGACGAATCTGGTGTGGTGGGGGACCGGCAGCCCGACGCCCCTGTACGATTCGACCGCACAGGACTGGATGACCTCAGGCGCACGCCCCGGGACCAACCTGTACACCAGTTCCGTCCTGGCACTGGATGCAGACAGCGGCGAGCTGAAGGCCTACCACCAGCAACTCCCGCACGACGCCTGGGGATTCGACAGCGCCGGGGGGGAGTTTCTCATGCTGGAGCGGGCCGGGAAGCAGTACGTGGTGCACCCCAACCGCAGCGGTTTCGTCTTCGTTTACGATCGCGCCGGCAAATTGCAGAACGTCTGGCGTCTCATCAAGCACGTCAACTTCGTGCAGGACATCAAGCCGGATGGAACGCTGGTGGGCCGTCGCGAACCCGCCGAGGGCGTGCAGAAGGGGATCTGCCCGGCCAGCGCCGGCGGCACCGGGTGGAGCGCAGGCAGCTTCAATCCGAAGACCGGGCTCTATTACAAGGTCGGCAACGAATGGTGCATGGACCTCGACCCGCGCAAAGCCGGACCGGGAACGGGGTCCGGCGGAATTACCGTCGTCCCTCCTCCGGGCGAGAAAGTGTCCGCACACGTATCTGCCCGGGATCCGTTGACGGGCGCGAAGAAATGGGAGATTTCCTTGTCCGAACCACCCATGGCGAGCCTGCTGTCGACTGCAGGCAATCTGTTGTTCGTGCCTGATGCGCGTGGAATCCTGCGTGCCTACGACGCCGGCAGCGGGCGCGAGCTGTGGCGACACAACAACGGACAGGGACACGCCGGCGGGATCATCAGCTATGCCGGCAAGGACGGGAAGCAATACGTCGCGGTGGCGACAGGCTGGGACAAGGTTGCCGGGATGCACTACGAGAGTCTCTTCGGCTCGCCGTTCGGCAGCCTTCCGAACGATTCGGGTGTTCTGACGGTGTTCAGCCTCCCGTGAGTGCTCGGCGGGTGCCCGGCATGTCCCTTCGTTTCCATGCGCGGCATCCGCCTCCATCCTGGACGCATGATCGGGCACGGCGCTCGCAGCAGCGCGGGAACTCAGCCTGCATCGTGATCAACCGGAAAATGTCGATGCCGTCGCGACGTTCGGGTATTCTCTTATAGCCAAGGGCCTATGCAAGGATCATTATTTGCTAGGGATGACGAAGATTCGTCCTGACGATCCGGCCAGCCCCTCGATGCCAATGTAATGATGACAACGAGGGGAACTAATTTCCGGCTGGACTCGCCCAAGAAGTTAGTTGGGACGCGCGAGCTTCCCAAAGCAGTTCAACCGATGCCGCCACGACACATGCCATGAAGCGAAACGAAAAGACGCTCAATCCACGAGAAATACGCCACAAGCTCGGACTCAACCAGCAGGAATTCTGGGGCCGAATCGGGGTGACCCAAAGCGGTGGGTCGCGCTATGAAAGTGGGCGCGCCATGCCCAAGCCCGTGCAGGAACTCCTGCGCCTCGTCCACGTAGACCAGATCGACGTGCGCAAGATCACCAGTGGAGATTTTCAAGTGATCTCCTACCTGAAGACGCGCGATCCGGCGCTCTACAAGCGCCTTCGCCAGGAGGCGCAGAGCGCGAGCAGCAGCGCCGCGCCGGGCAAGCGGGCCCGCAGCCGCTGAGCGTCACCCGGGCACCCGATCCGGGTGCCCGATCTTCGCACCGGCCCGGCATCTCGGAATGCCGTATCATCCTTGACCTTCTGTCTCGAGGAAGGATGGCGGAGCGGTTGAACGCACCGGTCTTGAAAACCGGCAGGGGCGCGAGTCTCTCGTGGGTTCGAATCCCACTCCTTCCGCCCGTCCCGCAGGGTAAACCTTGCAACTTTTGAAATCCCTGCCCGGTCGAATCAGTCGAACCAAGCGTCCCGGAGATCTTGATGCAACCTGACTATTCCCTCCCGCGCGATGCGCTCGTCGCCAGTTCTGCCCAGCAGCGCGTCCTGCGCAACACGTACTGGCTCCTGGCGTTGTCGCTCATCCCCACGGCCTTTGGTGCGGCGATCGGGATGAATCTCGAACTGTCCATCCTGCGCACCAATCCGGTGATCTCTCTGATTGCGGTGCTGGCGGTGTTCTATGGATGGATCTTCGCCATCCAGCGCCACCGTAACAGCGCGTTGGGCCTGGGATTGCTGTTGGGATTCACCGGTTTCATGGGTCTGCTGCTCGGGCCGTTGCTCACTGCAGCTCTGGGGCTTGCAAATGGCGGCCAGCTGGTCATGCTCGCTTCGGGCATGACAGCGGCGACCTTTCTTGGGCTGGCAGCCGTAGCCACCACCACCAAACGGGACTTCAGCGGATTGGGCAACTTCCTGGTGGTCGGCGTCATTGTGGTGATGATCGCGGTGGTCGCAAACGTGTTCCTTGCCAGTCCGGCCTTGCATCTGGCCCTGTGCGGCGTGTTCGCGCTGCTCAGCGCGATGATCATCCTCTACCAGCTCAACGCCATCGTCCGCGGCGGCGAGACGAATTATGTCTCCGCCACGCTGACGCTCTATATCTCGATCTACAACCTGTTCAGCAGCCTGCTGCAACTGCTGATGGCCTTCACCGGCGAGCGCGAGTAGCCTCCCCCGGCGCTGGCCGCCTCTGCCACCGGGTTCGGTATCGCGCCGAGCCCGGTCCGACATGGGTTCAGGCCGGCACGCGCGTGTGTTCGAAGCACGCGATCGATTCGACGTGCGAGGTGTGCGGAAACATGTTCGCCACACCGGCGGCGACCAGACGGTATCCGTTGCCCCGCACGAGGATTCCGGCATCCCGGGCGAGCGTCGCCGGATTGCAGGAAACGTAGACCACCCGCCGCGGGGCATTCGCGCCGAGGTTCTCCACCAGCGCTTGTGCTCCATCCCGCGGCGGATCCAGCAGCATCGCATCCATCCTGCCGAGACGTTCCAGCGCGGCGGGCGCATCGCGGAACAGATCCGCCACCTCGAAGCGAGCAAGTTCGTCCAGGCCGTTCATGCGTGCGTTCTGACGCGCCCGTTCGACCAGGTCTGCGCTGCCCTCGATGCCGATCACACGAGCACCGGCACGCGCCAGCGGCAGCGTGAAATTACCCACACCGCAGAAGAGGTCGGCGATGCGCGCACCGCTCGCCGGCTGAAGCATGCCCACTGCGCGGCTCACCAGACGCGCGTTGACGCCCCGGTTGATCTGCGTGAACTCATTCGGCGCAAAGCGCAGCGTGACATCGAACTCCGGCAGCCGATACTCGAGGGGACGTACGCGCGCAGACGTTAAGGGCCTAAGGGTGTCCGGACCCTTCGGTTGCAGGTGGATCTCCACGGCGTGCAGGCGTTCGAACGCACGCAACAGCTCCAGGTCGTGTTCGTCCGGTTCGTCCAGCACGCGCAGCGAGAGCACGATGTGCTCCTGTCCCACCGCCACTTCGATCTGGGGCAACCTTGCCGCCAGATGCAGCGCAGACACCAGCGCGCGCAGGGGCGCGATCAGGTCGGAGGCCGCGCGCGGGAGCACCGGACAGGAATCCATGTCGACCACCAGGTGCGTGCGACGTTCGTGGAAGCCGACCAGCGCCCCGCCCTTTCTCGGCACGTGCTTCACGGCGAAGCGCGCGCGGGAACGATATTCCCATGTCTCGCCGTGGATGGGAGACAGGATCGTCTCCGCCTGCACGCCGCCGATGCGGCGGAGATTGTCCTCCAGCACGCGCTGCTTCATCGCAACCTGGGCGCGCGCGTGCAGATGCTGCAGGCTGCAGCCGCCACAGCGTTCGAAGTGGGGGCATGGCGCAACCACCCTCTGGCTGCTTTCGCGCACCAGCTGTCGGACGTTGGCGAGATCGAACGAACGCTTGCGCTTCCACACCTCCACTTCGACGGACTCGTTCGGCAGCGCGCCGTCCACGAAGGTGACCTTGCCGTCGATGCGTGCGACACCGCGGCCTTCCTGATCCAGGGACTCGATGAGAACCATGTGCTACGCGCGGCTCGCTGCTGGGTCGAACGACTCTGACGGGATCAGGCAGGTGGCTGGAACGACTCGCCATCCGGCGCCGCGGCAGGCCACTGCGCGAGAAACTCGGACCAGTGGCTGGCCTCGCTGCGTGCGAGCGTGTCGCGGACCCGCTGCACTTCGCTTGCGTGGCTCTGGGCATCGAGCGTCCCGCGCAGGAGCTGGAAACGCAGGAAGACGAGATAGGTGTTTACCACGTCGGTCTCGCAGTAATTGCGGATCGCGTCGATCTCGCCCCGCAGGTGGGCATCCCAAACCTGGGCGCCGCTCATTCCCAGCTTGCCGGGGTAGCCGAGCAGCTGCGCGACCTGATCCAGGGGTGCGGTCGCGCGCGCCTGGTACATGGACAGCACGTCCATCAGATCGAGATGGCGGGTATGGTAGCGGCCGAGATAGTTGTTGAACTTGAAGTCTCGATCGTCCTCGCCCGTGTCCCAATAGCGACGCGCCTGGACACCATGCAACAGGCTGCGGTAGTGCAGAACCGGCAGATCGAAGCCGCCTCCGTTCCACGACACCAGCTGCGGCGTGTACTTCTCGATGCCGTCGAAGAAGCGCTGGAGCAGGGTGCCTTCGTCGGCCTGTGGCCCGCCCAGCGACCATACCCTGAAGCTGTCGCGGTCGCGCAGCGCGCAGGCGATGGCGACGACGCGCTGCAGGTGCAGTGGCAGGAAATCGCTGCCTCCGCTGGTCTGGCGGCGCCGGTGGAAGGCCATCTCGGCGACTTCTCGGTCGGCGACGCAATCCGGCACACCATACAGCCGGCGCAGCCCGGAGATGTCGGGGATCGTTTCAATATCGAAGGCGAGGACGGGAAACACGGCGCGGTCGCTACGCATAGGTGGCGCGTGCAGCCGCGCCGGGCAGGGCTTGCGATTGTAGCGCAGGGACGACTTGCGCCGAGAACCATGTGCGGGCGCTCTGGTCGCGGCGAATCGCCAATTGCAAACCATGTGTCGCAGGCAATCCGACGCGTCCCGACCGCGCGCCCCGCGTCGATGCTCCCGTGCTACCATCGATTCACCTAGACGAGCCGCACGAGCGGCCCAGGATCGAGAAGAGGAACTCGAAGGTGGGTACCGTCACCAATTTCGTGCCCGGGACCAACGTCGCCATCGGCGCCCCGGCCAGCCTGCGTCATCGCCGTCTGCGCGAGTGGGTCGCGGACGTGGCACGCAAGACTCGACCCGCACGGATTCTCTGGTGCGACGGCTCGGAGGACGAGTACCGTCGGCTGTGCCAGGAGCTGGTGCAAGTCGGCACGTTGATCCCCCTGAATCCGCAGAAGCGTCCGGACAGCTTCCTCGCCCGCTCCGATCCTTCCGACGTCGCCCGCGTCGAGGACCGGACGTTCATCTGCAGCGTGCATCGCGCAGACGCCGGCCCGACCAACAACTGGATGGAGCCGGCGCAGATGAAGGCCCGGCTCGACACGCTGTTCGACGGCTGCATGCGCGGCCGGACCATGTACGTCGTACCCTTCTCGATGGGGCCCATCGGATCGCCCATCGCCCAGCTCGGTGTGCAGATCACCGACTCCGCGTACGTGGCGGTGAGCATGCGCGTGATGACCCGCATGGGCCGCGCCGCGCTGGACGCGATGGGAGAGGACGCGCCGTTCGTACAGTGCCTGCATTCGGTGGGAATGCCCCTCGCCCCGGACCAGACCGACGTGTCCTGGCCGTGCAACAAGGAGCACAAGTACATCGTCCACTTCCCCGAGGAGCAGTCGATCTGGTCCTTCGGCAGCGGCTACGGCGGCAACGCCTTGCTGGGCAAGAAGTGCTTCGCGCTGCGCATCGCGTCTGCCATGGCCCGCGAGCAGGGCTGGCTGGCCGAGCACATGCTCATCCTCGGTGTGGAATCACCTCAAGGCGAGAAGACCTACGTTGCCGCCGCCTTCCCCAGCGCCTGCGGCAAGACCAACTTCGCGATGCTGATTCCACCGCCTGCCTTCCCGGGCTGGAAGGTGACCACCATCGGCGATGACATCGCCTGGATCAAGCCGGGTGCCGACGGCCGGCTGCATGCGATCAATCCCGAATTCGGCTTCTTCGGCGTGGCTCCGGGCACCTCGCAGAAGTCCAACCCGAACGCGCTGGCGACCCTGTCGCGCAACTGCATCTTCACCAACGTTGCCCTCACTGAAGACGCAGATGTGTGGTGGGAGGACATGACGGACACGCCCCCTGCCCGCCTCATCGACTGGCAGGGCAATCCCTGGACGCCCGATAGCGGGCGCAAGGCTGCGCACCCCAACGCACGCTTCACCGCTCCCGCCTCGCAATGTCCATCGATCGATGCCGACTGGCAGAAGCCGGAGGGCGTTCCGATCTCGGCCTTCATCTTCGGCGGCCGGCGCAGCCACAACATTCCCCTGGTGTTCGAAGCATTCAACTGGGTGGACGGCGTATACGCCGCGGCGACGATGGGCTCGGAAACCACTGCCGCAGCAACCGGCAAGGTTGGAGAGGTGCGCCGCGATCCTTTCGCCATGCTGCCCTTCTGCGGTTATCACATCGGCGACTACTTCGATCACTGGCTGGACATCGGCAGGCGCGTGAGCGATCCGCCGCGCATCTTCTGCGTGAACTGGTTTCGCAAGGGCAGCGATGGCAAATTTCTGTGGCCCGGCTACGGGGAGAACATGCGCGTGCTGGAGTGGATCGTCGACCGCTGTCGCGGCCGCGCCGGCGCGGTGCAGAGCACGCTGGGCTGGATGCCGGGCGAGTCACACCTCGACTGGACGGACCTCGACCCGGCCATCCGCGCGCGTTATCCGGAACTGATGTCGGTCGAGCGCGATGCCTGGGTGCACGAGCTGCTGCTCCACGAGGAGCTGTTCGTGAAGCTGTACGACAAGCTGCCCAAGGAGTTCGTGCTCAAGCGCGAACTGCTGCTGGCGAGCATCTGGCGCTCGCCCGAGCGCTGGACGCCAGCCTGACCGGGCGTAAGCCTCGCCCGATCAACTCAGCAATTCGTCCGGCGTGACGACGGCGGCACCCAGTTTCCCCACGACGATGCCCGCCGCGCGGTTTGCCCATCGGACCGCTTCGCGAACCTCGACAGCCGCACCCAGCATGGCCGCGAGCGTCGCAATGACCGTATCACCCGCGCCGCTGACGTCGAACACCTCGCGCGCCTCCGCCTTGACGTGCACCACCTCGCCCGGGAGGAAGAGGGAGGCACCCTCCTCGCTTCGGGTGACCAGCAATGCGTCCAGCTCGAGGCGCTCGCGCAGAGCATGCCCGCGCCGCTCGAAATCGGCCTCTTCCCGCCAACTACCCACCACCGCCCGAAACTCGCCCTGATTGGGCGTGAGCATGCTCGCTCCCCGGTATTTCTCGTAGTCGTCGCCCTTCGGGTCGACCAGCACGGTGCGGCCCGCGCTGCGCGCCGCACGGATCATCTGCTGCACGTGCACCAGGGCGCCTTTGGCGTAGTCGGACAGGACGACCACGTCGCAGCGCGACAGGCGTTCCTGGAAGTGAGTGAGCTTCGACTCCAGTGCGGAGGAAGCCGGCGCGTTCTCGAAATCGATGCGCAGCAGTTGCTGCTGCCGGCCGATCACGCGCAGCTTCACCGTGGTGTCGAGCGTGTCGTCCGCGGTGAGCTGGCAATCGACGTTCTCCTCCCGCAGCAGACGCTCCAGTACGCGCGCCGCCTCGTCGCGTCCGACCACCGACAGCAGGTGCGCCTGCGCCCCCAGCGCCGCGACATTGCGCGCGACGTTGGCGGCACCCCCCGGACGCTCTTCCATGCGTGCGACCCGCACCACCGGGACCGGCGCCTCCGGTGATATCCGGCTCACTTCGCCGAACCAGTACCGGTCCAGCATGGCATCGCCCGCGACCAGCACGCGTGTGTCGGCCAGGCGGGCACGCAGGTCGTTCATGCGCGCAGGCCGCGTCCGACCCCGTAATACTCGATGCCGCACGCCCGCATCATTTCGGGATCGTAGAGATTGCGTCCGTCGAAGATTACGGGTTCACGCAGGCGCTTGCGCACCTCGTCGAAATCGGGACTTCGGAACTCCTTCCATTCGGTGACGATGACCAGTGCGTCGGCGCCTTCCAGTGCGGCAATGGGTGAGTCGGCATAGTGCAGTCCGGCGCGATCGCCGAGAATGCGTTGCGCCTCCTGCACCGCGACCGGGTCGTAGGCGGAGATGGCAGCTCCGCGCGACAGGAGGCCATCGATGACCACCAGGCTGGGTGCCTCGCGCATGTCATCGG
Organism: Pseudomonadota bacterium; assembly: GCA_023430065.1. GTDB lineage: Bacteria > Pseudomonadota > Gammaproteobacteria > Burkholderiales > SHXO01 > SHXO01. Next base: position 11,867 of record JAEZCG010000034.1, read on the forward strand.
TATTGGGCTTGAAGGCCAGTCCCCAGAGCGCCAACCGGCGCCCGGAGAGGTTCTCGCCGAAACGCCTGGCGATCTTGCGAACCAGCATGCCCTTCTGGGCATCGTTCACGCGCTCGACCGCCTCGAGCACGTGCAGGTCCAATCCGCTCTGCGTGCCGGTGCGCTGCAGCGCCTTCACGTCCTTGGGGAAGCACGAGCCGCCGTAACCGGTCCCGGCGTAGAGGAAGTGATAGCCGATGCGCGGATCTGAGCCGATTCCCCTGCGCACCTGCTCGATGTCCGCACCCAGGCGCTCGGCCAGGTTGGCCAGCTCGTTCATGAACGAGATGCGGGTGGCGAGCATGGCGTTGGCGGCATACTTGGTCAGTGCGGCCGAGCGCACGTCCATCACCAGCATGCGCTCGTGATTGCGCTGGAACGGCGCGTAGATCGCGCGCATGAGCTGAGTTGCGCGTTCATCGTCGCTGCCCACCACCACGCGGTCGGGTTTCATGAAATCCTCGACTGCCGCACCTTCCTTGAGGAACTCGGGATTGGACACCACGGCATACGGGACATCGGCATCGCGCGCCTTCAATTCCTCGGCGATTGCCGCGCGCACCATGTCCGCGGTACCGACCGGGACGGTCGACTTGTCCACGATCACCCGGTACGCCTTCATGTGACGGCCGATGCTGCGCGCAGCCGAGACCACATGACGCAGGTCAGCGGACCCGTCCTCGTCGGGCGGAGTGCCGACGGCGATGAACTGCAGGGTGCCGAAATCGACGCTCTCGGCGACGCTGGTGGTGAAGCGCAGGCGCCCGGCGGCGACGTTGCGCCGTACCATGTCTTCCAATCCCGGCTCGTAGATCGGGATGCGCCCGTCGCGCAGCATGCCGATCTTGCGCTCATCGAGGTCCAGGCAGAGCACCTCGTTTCCGGTATCTGCGAAGCATGCTCCCGTCACGAGGCCCACATACCCCGTGCCCACCATGGTGATCTTCATTCGCACTCCTATCCTGGCGCGACCTGTGCTGCGGCAACGTCGCGATCGATGGCCTCCAGCGCAGCCAGCGGATCGGCGGCCCGGGTGATCGGGCGGCCCACCACCAGATAGCTTGCGCCCCACCCGATGGCCATGGCCGGCGTGGCCGTACGACGCTGGTCGTCGCCGCCGTCCACAGCAGACCGTATGCCAGGTGTGACCAGAAGGAACGTCGGACCGAGCCGGCGGCGCAGCGCGGTCGCCTCCTGCGCGGAGCAGACCACCCCATCCATGCCTGCATCCTGAGCAAGGGCGGCCAGGCGCAGCGCGACGGCCTGCGGATCCGCGGGCAAACCGATTTGCGCCAAGTCCTCGGCATCGTGGCTGGTCAGCACGGTGACGGCGATGAGCAGCGGGCGCCGTGCAGACTGCTCGACGGCCGTCCGGGCCGCCTCCATCATCCGTCGGCCACCCAGCGCATGCACGTTCAGCATCCACACGCCCAGGTCGGCGGCCGCGGCACAGGCCTGCGCAACCGTGTTGGGAATGTCGTGATACTTCAGGTCGAGGAACACGTCGAAGCCGCGCGCCCCGAGCTCGCGCACCAGCTGCGGCCCGGCCCGGGTGAACAGCTCCTTACCCACCTTCAACCGGCAGCGCTCAGGGGTCAGTCGTGCGGCGAGCGCGAGCGCTTCTGCGGCTGAAGGAAAATCGAGTGCGACGATGACTCGTGGCCCCGCGGTCGAGGCAGCGTCCTGGATCATGCGGGTAGCTCGCGCTCCTCGCTACGGCGGGGCGAATACGTCTCCCAGCCGTGGCATGCCGGGCAATGCCAGTAGAACTGGCGCGCCTTGAAGCCGCAATTGTCGCAGCGGTACATCGCAAGATTGCGGGTGTGCTGGTGCACGAGACTTCGTATCAGTTCCAGGTCGCGCCGGCGCTCCGGTGGCGCCTCCAGCATCTGCGCCTCGAGCATGCGGTCCAGTCCGAGCAACGTCGGCGAGCGACGCAGTTCGGCGCGCACGAGTTCGTTGGCCGCCGCGGGGCCCTCCCGGTCGAGGACGGTCTGGAACACGCTGTTGAGCAGGTCGAGCGAGGGATACCGCGACAGATACCCTCGCAGGAGAGCCAGCCCGTGGTCCGCGCGGCCCAGGCTGGCATACGCTTTGAGCAGTCGCTCGGCCGCGAGCGGCAGATAAGCGGCGCTCTGAGATTCGATCCGCTGCCAGGCGGCGATCGCCTCCTCGCGGTTGCCCTCGCTCTCCGCCACATCGCCCAACAGCAGCTGTGCGCGTACGCACTTGCGGTTGGTTTCCAGCGCCTCCTGCAGATAGGTGCGGGCCTGATCGGGCCGGCCATGCATCATCTCCGATTGCGCCAGCTCGCAGTAGAAGTGGGCGATCTCGCGAGTGCGCGTCTGGCCGGCCGCATCGGTGGTCTGGCGCGCGACCTGGATCGCCTTCAACCAGTCCTTCTCCTGCTCGTAGATCTCCAGCAGGAAATTCGCCGCTTGCGCTTCGTAGGGCGTACCGCGCAGTTTGAGTAGCATCTCCTCGGCCCGATCGAGCAGACCAGCCTTGAGATAGTCCTGAGCGAGTTCGTAGAGAGCGCTCAGGCGCTGGTCACTGCCCAGGTCGGTGCGATCGACCAGATTCTGGTGCATGCGGATGGCGCGCTCGACCTCGCCACGCCTGCGGAAGAGGTTGCCGAGCGCAAAGTGCAGCTCGACCGTCTGTGGATCGACCTTCACCACCTCGATGAAGGCCTCGATCGCCTTGTCGGGCTGCTGGTTGATGAGGAAGTTGAGTCCGCGGAAATACGACGAGGGAAGGGAGCGGGATTCGCTCAGGAGCTGTTTGATGTCGATACGTGCCGCGAGCCAGCCGAGCGCAAAGAACAGCGGAAAGCCCAGCAGCCACCAGTTCTGGAACTCGAACTCGCTCACGTGATACGCGATCCGCCGACGACCGGCGGCTCCGGGGAGGATGGCTCGGCTTGCGCACGCAGCTGCTGCAACTCGCGACGCTGCCGATAGGCCACGCCAAACGCCGCGGCGACGCCGAGCACCGCGCCGGCCGTGAAGAACACGAACAGCAACAGGCTCAGCGGGGCGTGCCAAGCGTGACCGAGAAAGAAGCGCAGTTCGACCGGGCCGGTATTCTTCAGCGCGAAGCCGAACAGGATCAGGAACAAGAGGCCTTTTGCAAGCCAACCGAGGGCGCGCATGGCCGCACTCCAAAAGAAACCGCTGCCGGCACGACGTGGGCACGCAGGCCCGCGCCATGCGCATCGTCATTTCCGAGCACCATCGCGTCCGGCAGGGTCAGAACCCCCGCGCCGACTCGGCAGGTTCCGCCGGCGACGCCACAGGCTGGCCGCTGCGCTGGGCATCGACGCGCTCGCGCAACTCCTTGCCAGCCTTGAAATGGGGCACGTACTTCGCCGGCACCTGCACCCGCTCCCCGGACTTGGGGTTGCGACCGATGCGCGGTGGACGATAGTTCAAGCCGAAGCTGCCGAACCCGCGGATCTCGATCCGCTGGCCCTCCGAGAGGCTTTTCGACATGGCATCCAGGATCATCTTGACCGCCAGTTCCGCATCGCTTGCCACCAACTGCGGAAAGTGCGCAGCCAGGCGGGAGATCAGCTCGGACTTCGTCATGGCTCCCCTTTGTTGCTCTTGCTTTGCAGTGAGTCCCGGCCCCCGGCCGGGACTCTAGCCTCCACCGGTCGCTGTTCAGGCCGAGTTCTTGGTATCCAGCTTGGCCTTCAGCAACGCGCCCAGATTGGTCGTTCCGGCTCCCGGCGTGCTGTCCTGGGCATGGCTGCGCAGCGCCTCGGACTCCTCCGCGACATGCTTGGCCTTGATGGACAGGTTGATTGCGCGGTTCTTGCGATCCACGTTGATGATCATCGCATTGACCGTGTCGCCCTCCTTCAGGTGCGCGCGGATGTCCTCGACGCGATCGCGCGAAACCTCGGAGGCGCGCAGGTAGCCTTCCACGTCTCCGTCCAGGGTGACGATGGCGCCCTTGGCATCGACCGACTTGACTTTGCCATCGACCACCGTGCCCTTCTCGTTGCGCGCGATGTAGTTGTTGAACGGGTCGCCCTCGAGCTGCTTGATGCCCAGCGAGATGCGCTCGCGCTCGACGTCGATCGCCAGCACCACCGCTTCGACCTCATCGCCCTTCTTGTACTGGCGCACGGCCTCTTCGCCCGGCAGGCTCCAGGACAGATCGGACAGATGAACCAGGCCGTCGATGCCGCCGGGAAGTCCGATGAACACGCCGAAGTCGGTGATCGACTTGATCTGGCCGCTGACCTTGTCGTTCTTCTTGTAGTTGGCGGCGAATTCGTCCCAGGGGTTGGGCATGCACTGCTTCATGCCCAGCGAGATGCGACGACGGTCCTCGTCGATTTCGAGGATCATCACTTCGACCTCGTCGCCCACCTGCACCACCCGCGAGGGATGCACGTTCTTGTTGGTCCAGTCCATCTCGGACACGTGCACCAGGCCTTCGATACCCGACTCGATCTCGACGAACGCACCGTAGTCCGTGAGATTGCTGACCTTGCCGAACAGGCGCGTGCTGGGCGGGTAGCGGCGCGAGATTCCCACCCAGGGATCCTCGCCCAGCTGCTTCAGACCGAGCGAGACGCGATTCTTTTCCTGGTCGAACTTGAGCACCTTGGCGGTGACCTCGTCGCCCACGGCCAGAACCTCGGACGGGTGCTTCACGCGGCGCCAGGCCAGGTCGGTGATGTGCAGCAGGCCGTCGATGCCGCCCAGATCCACGAAGGCGCCGTAATCGGTGATGTTCTTGACGATGCCCTTGACCACCGCACCTTCCTGCAGGGTCTCCAGCAGCTTCTGGCGCTCCTCGCCCGCCGAGGCTTCGAGCACCGCGCGGCGCGACACCACGACGTTGTTGCGCTTGCGATCGAGTTTGATGACCTTGAACTCGAGCTGCTTGCCCTCGAAGGGATTGGTGTCCTTGACGGGGCGCAGATCCACCAGCGACCCGGGCAGGAAGGCGCGGATGCCGTTGATCATGACGGTGAGGCCGCCCTTCACCTTGCCGTTGACCAGTCCCTGCACGATATCGCCCTTCTCGAGGGCCGCCTCCAGGTCCAGCCAGGCCGCGAGCCGCTTGGCCTTCTCGCGCGACAGGCGCGTCTCGCCGTGTCCGTCCTCGAGTGCCTCGATCGCGACCTGCACGAAGTCGCCCGGCTTGACCTCCAGTTCGCCCCGATCGTTCTTGAACTCATCGATCGGGACGTAGCTCTCCGACTTCAGACCCGCGTTGACGACTGCGAAGTTGTTGTCGACGCGAACGACTTCGGCAGTGATGACTTCGCCTGCGCGCATTTCCTTGCGCGACAGGCTCTCTTCGAACATCGCGGCGAAGTTTTCGATGTTATCGGAGACTTTGGAGGTGGTGGCAGTGGTATTCACAGAACTGGTTGCTCGATGGCTATTCCCGCCCGGCGGCAACGCCGCGCGGCATGCGGGGTTGGTTGATCAAAAGATCCGGTCTGCCACGACGCCGGCTGGTGCCGGTTACGGGCCGTCCGCAGAGCGGATCGAGTCGGTGCTACGTGTTGTTCGCCTCGCGATACCAGTCCAGCACCTGCTGAACTGCCTGCTCGACCGTCAAGCCGGTGGTATCCAGAAGCTTCGCATCGTCGCAGCGCCTGAGCGGAGCAACGGCCCTGGCCGCGTCCCGCGCATCGCGCTCGTTGATGTCCTGCAGAAGGGGACCGAGTCTAGCATCGATTCCTTTTTCGATCAACTGTTTATATCTACGCTTGGCCCGCTCCTCCGGGGTGGCCGTGAGATACACCTTGAGCGCGGCATCGGGGAAGACCACCGAGCCCATGTCCCGCCCATCCGCCACCAGACCACGTCCTGTCCGGAACGTGCGCTGCCGCTCGAGCAATGCCTCGCGCACGGACGGCAGTGCCGCCACCCTGGAGGCCGCTGCGGAGACGTCCTCGGTTCGCAGCGCATTCTCGACGTAATCGCCGTCGAGCAGGATGCGTTCACCCTCGAAGGCACAGTCCAGCGTTCGTGCCAGCCCGCTCACGCGCGCTTCGTCGGCCGGGTCGATTCCGCTGCGCAACGCGCGGAGCGCGACCAGCCGGTACAGGGCTCCGCTGTCCAGGAACACGAAACCCAGCCGTTCGGCCACCTGGCGCGCGACGGTCCCCTTGCCGGAGGCGGACGGCCCGTCGATGGCGATGACCGCCGGCGCGCGCGTCAGGGCCACCTGCGCGAAGCGGGCAAAGAAATCCGGGAAGGTCTTGGCCACGCACTGGGGATCGTTGATGCGAATGCCGACCCCCGCCAGGGTGACCAGCGCGAAGCACATCGCCATGCGGTGGTCGTCGTAGGTGTCGATCGCGACGCCGGCATGGAACTGCCGTGGCGGCTCGATGCACAGATAGTCACTGCCCTCCTCGACGCCCGCGCCGAGCTTGCGCAGCTCGGTGGCCATGGCCGCCAGCCGGTCGGTCTCCTTGACGCGCCAGCTGGCGATGTTGCGCAGCCGGCAAGAGCCATCGGTGAACAGCGCGGCAACCGCCAGCGTCATGGCGGCGTCCGGAATGTGATTGAGGTCGAGATCGAAGGCGCGCAATCTGCCCGATGCCGGAGCGCTCGCCTCGATCCAGTTCTCCCCTGACTGGATGCGAGCGCCCAACTGGGCGAGCGCCTCGGCGAACTTCACGTCGCCCTGGATGCTGGCGCTTCCCACGCCCTGCACGCGCACCGGCCCGCCTCCGATGGCACCCGCGGCCAGAAAGTAGGATGCGCTGGACGCGTCGCCCTCGACGTGAATCTGGCCAGGGGAACGATAGGCGGCGCCGGCCGGAACGAGGAAGCGCGACCAGCCCTCGCGCCGCACCGTCACGCCGAAGCGGCGCATGAGGTTGAGCGTGATCTCGACGTAGGGCTTGGAGATGAGCTCGCCGACCACCTCGATCACCGCCCCTGTTCCGGTCAAGGGAAGTGCCATCAGCAACGCGGTGAGGAACTGGCTGGAGACATCGCCGCGCACGCGGATGGGGTCCTGTACGGCAATGCGCGCGGGATGCAGTTCCAGCGGCGGGTAGCCCTCCTGCCCAAGATAGCGCACGTCGGCCCCGATCTGCCTCAATCCGTCCACCAGGTCGCCGATGGGACGCTCGTGCATGCGCGGCACCCCCGAGAGCCGGTAGTGTCCACCCGCCACAGCCAAGGCTGCGGTCAGCGGGCGGATCGCGGTGCCGGCGTTGCCCAGGAACAGGTCGGCAGCAGGATTGGGAAAGCTGCCCGCGCCGCCTTGCACCCGAATGCGCTGGGGTCCGAGGCGCTCGACGGTCACGCCGAGGCGGTCGAGCGCCTCGAGCATCCGCTGTACGTCGTCCGAGTCGAGCAGGTCGTGGATCTCGGTGGCGCCCTGCGCCAGCGCCGCGAGCAGCAGCGTGCGGTTCGAGATGCTCTTGGAACCGGGCAGTTGCACCCTGCCGCGCGCGCCACACAACGCCGGCAGATCGAGATGGGGCGGATACGAAGTCATTTCCCGAGCCACTTGGAACGGGCGCCGCGGGCGCGCTCGAACATGTCCGCGAGGCGCTCCCCGTCGCCGGACGCGATGCAATCGGCAAACCGGTCGAGTCGAGCCCGGTAGGCATCGATCTCGGCGAGCAGCGCGTCGCGATTGGCCAGGGCGATATCGCGCCACATCTCGGCAGAGCTGCCGGCGATGCGCGTGAAATCGCGGAAGCCGGCGCCCGCGAAGGAGAAGAGTTCGTCCGCATCCGGGCGGGCGGCTAGTTCGTGCACGAGAGCGAAGGCCAGCACGTGCGGCAGATGGCTGACCGCCGCGAACACTGCGTCGTGACGGGCGGCGTCCATGCGTACGACGCGTGCGCCGCACGCGCTCCACAGCCCATGAACCCGTTCCACGGCATCGGCCCGCGTAGCGGAGGTGGGGGTGAGCACGACCAGGCGATCCCGATAGAGCGTGGCGGACGCCGCCTCGACACCGGACCGCTCCGCGCCGGCGATCGGGTGCGCGGGGACGAACTGCGCAGCGTGCGGACCGAGCGCGCGCGCCGCGGCCGCTGCCACGTCCTGCTTGGTGCTGCCGCCGTCGGTGACCACCGCATCGGGTCGCAGATGCGGCGCGATCTGCTGCAGGACCGACTCGGTCTGCCGGACCGGCACCGCGACGAACACGACGTCGGCCTGCGCGGCAGCGGCGGATGCCTCGCCGATGATCTCGTCGATCACGCCCAGGGCACGCGCACGCTCGAGGTTGGCACGTGAACGTCCCACGCCTACGACCCGCTGCACGAGGCCGACAGACTTGAGTGCAGCGGCAAAGGACCCTCCGATCAGGCCAACGCCGATGACGGCCAGGGTGTTCAGCGCGCTCGCGGCCACCGGGCGATCAGGCGTGCAGTGCGGTCTGCAGCGCAGCGAGGAAACGCTCGTTTTCGCTCTGCACGCCCACCGACACACGCAGGAACTCGGGCATGCCGTAGGCTGCCACCGGACGCACGATCACGCCCTGGCGCAGCAAGCGCTGGTACACCGCGGCGCCCTGCCCCACCCGCACGCAGACGAAATTGCCCAAGGAGGGAATGAACTCGAGTCGGAGTCGCTTGAATCCCTCCGCGAGCAGGCGCAGGCCCGCATCGTTCACCGCCCGGCTCTCGCGCACGAAGGCCTCGTCGCCGAGGGCCGCGAGGGCAGCGGCCTGGCCCAGGCTGCCGACGTTGAACGGCTGGCGCAGGCGATTCATCAGGTCCGCGACGTCGGGATGCGCGAGCGCGAAGCCGACGCGGAGCCCGGCCAATCCGTAGGCCTTCGAGAAGGTGCGCGTGATGACCAGATTCGGATAGCGCGCCAGCCAGCGCGTCGTGTCCTCGCGCAACCCGTCCGGTAAGTATTCGTTGTACGCCTCGTCCAGCACCACGATCACGCGCGGCGGGATGCGTTCGAGCAGATCCAGCAAGGCAGACGGCTTGGCGAACGTCCCGGTCGGATTGTTCGGGTTGGCGATCCACAGCACGCGCGTATCCGCGCGCACCGCGCCCGCCATCGCCGGGAGATCGTGGCCGTAGTCCATCGCCGGCACCTCGATCAGCGTCGCGCCCACCGCCTGGATGGCGAGCGGGTAGACGGCAAACGCGTGCCGCGAGAAGACCGAGCTGGTCCCCGGCGCGAGGAATACGCGCGCCACCAGTTCCAGCACGTCGTTCGAGCCGTTGCCGAGTACCACCTGGGCCGTGTCGACTCCGTAGTGCCGTGCCAGCGCCTGCTTGAGGTCGAAACCGCTGCCGTCGGGATAGCGCGCCACATCGCCCAGTTGTGTCTGGATCGCCTGCCGCACCGCCGGACTCACACCCAGCGGGTTCTCGTTGGATGCCAGCTTGACGATCCCCGCCTCGTCCAGGCCCATCTCGCGCGCGAGTTCGGAAGTCGGCTTGCCCGGCTGGTACGGCGCGATCGCGCGCACGTACGAGGGGGCCAGTTCACAGGCGTCGATCATGTCTCGCATCCTTCGATCTGCAGCGGCTCATCCTTCAGTCGGCCCTGGGATAGGATCCCAGCACCTTCAAAAACGCTCCCGCTTCGCGCAACTTCTCCAGCGCCGCGGCCACGCGCGCATCGCTCTCGTGGCCCTCGATGTCCACGAAGAACACGTACTCCCAGAT